>DATDGW010000233.1:0-2144 GCA_036521895.1 Candidatus Sulfotelmatobacter sp.
GGCGGAGAGTGGGCGAGCTGGCTGGACGCGGCCTCAAGAGGGTTTCCCTAGAACTGGGTGGTAACAGCCCGATGATCGTACTAGACGATTGCGATGTGGATGCTGCCAGTTCCGCCGGTGCTTGGGGTTCCTTCCTTCATCAGGGCCAGGTCTGCATGGCGACCAGCCGGCACATCGTCCATCGGAGAGTAGCTACCGCCTATGTCGAGAAGCTGGCGGCACGGGCGGCGGCTCTACCGGTCGGGGATCCTTTTAGAGAGCAAGTGGCGATTGGGCCTCTCATCAACGAGAAACAATTGAATCGGGTTCAGGGAATCGTTGTGGACTCAGTTGCTGCTGGCGCGAAGTTGGTGACGGGTGGCACTCATGAGGGGCTGTTTTATAAGCCAACGGTTCTCGCCGATGTGGCCATCGAGACCCGCGCATTTCAGGAAGAGGTCTTCGGACCCGTGGCGCCGGTCACCATCGCGGAGGACGACGATCATGCCATCGCTCTTGCCAACTCGACCGGCTACGGTCTCGCGGCTGCCGTCCAAACCGGGTCGGTGGACCGTGGGTTCCGGATCGCAAGAAGACTAAAGGCAGGAATGGTGCATGTGAACGATCAAACCGTGAACGATCATCCGGGCATTCCCATGGGTGGAATGGGACAGTCAGGTAACGGCACCCGCTTCGGAAGCACAACGAACCTTGACGAGTTCACGGAGTGGCAGTGGTTCACACTCGGCAGCCACCCGGTTCGGTATCCGTTTTGAGGGCTCGGATGGAATCAATGATTTGCGACTCGGTTACTTCGATTCGGCAATTGCTCGACTCGGGCTTCGAGATGCCAATCCATTTGGGTGTGGCTACTTTAGGACGACGCTCCAATGGCCGGGATGAAGGCGCAGTTGGTCTTTTGCCATGTGGAAGGACCAGTAGCGATCGAAGTCCCCGCTCAAGTAGATGGCTCTGAGCTGGACGATTACTTCGGCCATCTCCTCAGTCCAGCGCATTCCCGAACGCTCCATGCGATCCTTGATGAGGTTCTTGCACGCGCCCTCGACGGGACCACTGGCGATGGGCCAGCCCTTGGCGAGATATTCGTCATAACGCATGCGAGCGCGATTGCGGTGTAGGTAGTCGGCAACGCCAGACAGCGTCTTGCGCTTGGCCCCGGAGAGCCCGCGTTTGGTGACGCTCTGGCGAATCCCCTTGACGACCTGACTGACGTCGCCGAACAGGATGCGCAGGGTGCGGTCCAGAACCCAGAGTTCCGCCTCCAGGCTCCCCTCGGCGTGGAACGCATACGCGGCTTTCCAGAGCTTCTCCAGAACATGCAACAGATCCAGGATTAGGGTGACGCCGAGCGTCCCTTCGACCAGAATCTGCAAAGCTCGCTCGCCGTCGGTGACGGCCACGCGAGTCTTGATGCCTTGCGGATCGCGGCGTTGCATCTCCTGGGCCACCTCCTCCATGACGGCGGTCTTGCCTTTGAGCAAGCTGGCCCATACGCGCTTGTTCTCCGGACGCGGGGGCGTCTGCCCGGCGGCGGGCGTCTGACGTTCGATACGGAACAGGCTCTCCACAACCTGTTCTGGGGTGCGGACCCAAGGCGCGCGGGTGAACACGGCGGCCACGGTGGCCATTCTCTTCCTATTGGCTTTCTGCCCCTTGGTCAGCCGTACGCTGGGTTGGGCGCCTCCGGGCTTGACCATGGGAATACCCTTGCCATCGACCGCCGCCACCAGGATGGAGCCATTCGCCTGGTCGGGGGCGCGCTCCTGATAAAAGGCGTCAAAGTCCAGAGCCGCATCCCGCAGAATTTCCTCCAAGCTGCGCTTGGGGACAGAAACACCGGTGAGGTCTGCGATGGCTTCGACCGATTCGTGGAAGGGGTTCTGCACCGCCGCTTTGACCAAACGCCGCTGCAGTTCGTAGGAGAAGGAACGCGCGGGTAGGGCGAGGGTCTGGTCGAGTGGATAGATGCTGGGCGTGCCATCGCGGGAGTAGCCCATGCGGTTAATCTCCACCGGCCCAAAGATGGTTTTCAGGGAGCGGGTGCGGAGACGGCGGTGGGTGTATAACACCGAACCGGCCTGTTGCGGGACGAGCAGAGCATGTCCCACATCTCCATCGCCGCGGCGCTCGATATGAGCCTGGAG
>DATDGW010000234.1:0-11588 GCA_036521895.1 Candidatus Sulfotelmatobacter sp.
TTCGTGCTCTTCACCAATCGCGCGGTGAAGCTGCACTTTTCCTACCAGCGATTCCTGGAGAATCAGATTCGCGATGCCTTCGGCTTCGTGGGAACGCCGATCTGGATCAAAAACCGGGCGCGAGCATAGATCAGAAAATCCCCGCATCCGTCATTTCGCGGATGGGGCTGAGTACCCTGCGTTGATCAGCCAGAAAGGCCACTCCGAGAACGCCGGCCGAGCGCACTCTGTCCAGCACAATCTGGACCGTGCCATGTCGTGCACGCGCATCTACCATGATGTAGACCTTGCGTTCGACGTCCCGCTCTTTCAGGCGGGCCTGAATCTTTTCCGCCATCAAAGAAACTATTAGTTCAATGCCAAAATAGACTTGGCCGTCGCGCAGGATGGTGACTTGCATTACGTCTTCCCGAAGCGCCTCCGGCATTCAGACTGGATGCAATACCTTGGGCAGGTCAGCGCTAACTCCGTAAGGGTGCATTGCGATCGTCATGAATACCAGCACTATAATATGACGAGTACCACCATCCCCAAAACGCTCGCGAACTGAAGCGTGTTGAAGTCGCCGAACAGTCTTGGCGATCTTCGAGATTTCCGGAGCATAGCGCCAGTCTCTATATCCATTTCAGCACAGTGTGCAGGCAACGGAAGGTCGCCGCCGTAACTTTCGCGGGGGCGCGCACGAATGAGGAAAAATCACTCCCCTCCCACCATCCGATCCTGCGTCAGCAAACCGATCCGCTGCACGCCCGCGTGATGCGCCAGATCAATCACGTCGGCCACATAGAGAAAATCAACATCGGCGTCGCCACGCACAAACGCCACTTTTTCCGCGCGCTTCAAGTAAATCTGCGCCAGCCGCGTCTCCAGATCCTCCCAGCGCACTTCTTCCCGATTGATTTTCACGCGGGGCGGTGCACTCCTCGTCCATACGACTTGGATCACCACAGTGCTCTCGGGTGCGGGTTGAGATGCAGGATCTTTGGGTGGCTGGGGAAGCAGCACTTTTTCCTGGTACTGCTTGTCCATCGAAACCACCAGCATGAACATGATGATCAGAGTCAGCAGCACGTCGATCAGCGGCGTGACATTAATCTGCGGACCGCGCGCACCTCCGCCTGCCATTGAGAAAGCCATAGAATTTGATCCTCTCAGGCACGCGCGTGTCTGCAATATCAGACACCTCTCAAAGTCAGGGAGTTCCCCGGATCGGGCGCTCCATCTTGCATCTTCCCAACGGCACCGTGCATTATGGGGAGAGACGGTCGCGCGCGGAACGGGCGGCCTGCTGCGCAATTCAAGGCATGACCCGTTAGACCCATGACTGGTTCGTCGCGACTCGCACTCTTGACTCTGTTCGCCGCCGGCTTGTTGGTGCCCTTCGCACGTTCGCAAGATAATTACGAAATTCAGGTTTACGGTTCGGACACTGTTCCCCCGCAGACCACGATGGTTGAGATCCACTCCAATTTCACCGTCGACGGCAGCAAGACTGTGCAAGACGGCATGCTTCCCACCAACCACGCCGAACACGAGACGTTGGAATTGACGCAGGGAATCACCGACTGGTCCGAGGTTGGCTTCTACGTTTTTACGAGCATTCAGCCCGGTGAGGGATGGCAGTGGGTGGGCCATCACATCCGCCCTCGCGTACGGGCACCCGAGAAGTGGCATTGGCCGGTGGGCGTGAGCTTGTCGCTGGAATTCGGCTACCAGCGCGCCGCCTACTCCCCCGACACGTGGACACTGGAGATTCGCCCCATTGTCGACAAGAAAATCGGGCCTTGGTATTTGGCCTTCAATCCGGCAATGGATCGCTCGTTTCACGGTCCGAGCGTAAACCAGGGCGTGACCTTCTCCCCCGCCGCCAAGTTCAGCTACGACTTCACCAAAAAGATTGCGGGCGGACTGGAGTATTACGGGTCGTACGGATCACTGGCGGGCTTTGACGCGCTTAGAAACCAGCAACAGCAGATCTTTCCCACCCTTGATGTAGATTTCGGCCCCCAGTGGGAGTTCAACTTCGGAGTGGGCATCGGCGCAAGCAGTTCCACCGATCACCTCATCGTGAAGTGTATCGTGGGGCGGCGATTCTCATGGCCCCACGCAAAGACGGCGAAACGTCAGCCCACGTTCCCCGAAGGCTGGTCTCGCTGACGCTATTCGTAACGCAAAGCTTCGACCGGATCGAGCTTCGATGCCCGCATCGCCGGGACCAGACCGCTGATCACGCCCACCACCAGCAAGACGGCAGTCGACAGGATTACAGTCATCATCGAAATTCGAAGATGAATGTCCCCCTGTCCGGAATCATCCTCAAATAGCGGACCCATCATCGGCAGCGTGCCGACCGACCATGCAATCAGATAAGACAACAACACGCCGATCGCCCCACCGATCAGCATGATGAGCAGCGTCTCCGCCAGAAACTGCAGTTTGATATGGCGCTTGCGTGCGCCCAGCGCACGCCGCAGGCCAATTTCGCGAATGCGCTCGTCGACCGAGACCAGCATGATGTTCATCACACCCACGCCGCCGATCCCGAGAGTCAGAGTGCCAATGAAGGTCAGGAGGACTTGCAATCCAATCGTCAGCGCATCGATGACCGGGCGAAATTCATCCCGCCCGAACATCTGAAATGCCTTGGGATCGGTAGGCGAGAAATTCTGCCGCGTCGCCACTGCGGCCAGCACCTGCGCCATCGCCTTCTTTTCGAATTGCGGCGCGATGGGCTCAAACACCATCACGGCCGCATAGCGCGTATTCCATAAATCGCCTGCCGTCGAATACGGAATCCACGAAGACTCGTCGTCGCTGGAGAAGTAATTGCTGAGCTGAATCTTGCGCGCCATCACGCCGACCACGGTGAAGCGCACGCCGGAGACTTGCACGGTCTCGCCCACTGCGGGACGACCGCTGAACAATTCTTCCTTCAGCCGTCCGCCCAGGAAGATCACGCGCCGCCGTTCCAGTTCGTCCTCGGCGTTGATCCAGCGGCCTTCCGATGGAACTTCATTTCGCATTTCGCCATATTCCGGACACACTCCGCGCACCGGTGCCGTGCCCACCAGGCGGTCGCCGTAAGCGATTCCCGGACGCCGGACCGTCTCGAGGCAAACATGCTTCACCAACGGAGCGGTCTGCTTCACCATGTCCAAATCGGCCTGCTCCAGGACAACTTTTTTTCCAGCGCGCTGTCCGCCCGGCTGCTCGCTGGTCTGCTGCGGCCAGCAGATGACGACGCTCTTGCCGAACGCGTCAAAGCCATGCACCAGCACGCTTCGAAAACTGTTCCCATACGCAATTAAGAGAGTGACGGTCGCGATGCCCCAGACGATCCCCAACATGGTCAGGAAGCTGCGCGTGATGTTGCGCTTCAGCGCGATCCAGGCTTCGAGAATGATTTCAATCAGCATTCGACTCGAGGACTTATCCGCCCGCTTCATATCGCAGCGCTTCGATCGGATCGATCGACGCAGCTCTACGCGCGGGATACAAAGCCGCACCCACGGCAATCGTTCCCAGCAGCCCCGCAGCGATCAAACCCGAACTCCAACTCGGGATCAGACCAGCAAAGAAATCGGGCATCGGCAACATATTCACCAGTGCGCAGAAACCAAACGCAACACCCAGACCGATGCCTCCACTCAACAACGCAATAATCAGCGCCTCAATAAAGAACTGCCGCAGGATCGTCCCCGCCGGAGCGCCTATCGCCTTGCGCACACCAATCTCCCGAGTCCGCTCCCGCACCGCGACCAGCATCACGTTCATGACTCCAATGCCGCCCAAAAGCAACGTCACAATGCCAACCGCTCCCAGGAAGAATTTCATACCATCGGTCATCGTCTTGAAGGCTTGCGCTTCCTGCACCGTATCCCAGATCGGACACGCTTCCTTGTCGTTGGGATCGTATCGGTGCATGCGGGCCAGGGCCGTGCGCACCTCATGCTTACAGGCCGAGTGCTGATCCACCGATTTCGGCGTCACCAATAACTGATCAAACGTGGAATCGGTTCCGGGCGGCTTGTCCGGGAAATCGCGCCGCATCGCGGCAAAAGGCAGGAACACTTTATTCACATCCCAGCCGTCGTAGCTGGAATCCTGCTTCTTCTTCGCCATCACTCCAATCACGGTGTACGGGAAATCGTTCAGATAGACGTTGTCCCCCACTGGATTGCGCCCGGGGAACAACTGCTTCGCTGCGTCCGAACCGAGAAACGCCACACGCCTGGCTTCGCGCATGTCGTCCCAATCGTAGAAACGTCCCGCGCCGACGTCGAGACTTCGAATGTAGCCAAACGGTGGATAGGAACCCGTCACCGTGAATGCAGCATTGTTGAAATTGCTGTGCACGCGAACGGTATCTTGTTCGAGTTCCGGAATCGCGTACTCGCAGTCCGGGGACTCCGCCTGCACCACCGGAACATCCTGATCTTCCCAGTGCACCACGCGTCCCGCGTGAGTACCGCCCGCCTGCAAGCTGGTCCGGCCGTGGAAAACGATCATCACGTCCTTGCCCAAGTTCCGCGCCTGCTCTTCTTGGCCTCTGCGTAGCCCTTCGCCGGCCGCCACCATGAGCACAATCGACACGATTCCCCAGGCGATCCCGAACATGGTGAGGAAGGCGCGCAGCTTGTGCGACCAGAGCGTTCGCAGGACGTCGAAAATAAGGTCCCGTACCGTCATGACACTTGGTTGGACGAAACCAGGGAAAGAAGGTAATCCCCCGGCCCGGCTTACCATTAGATACGTGCCCAGGAGAGCTTTTGTTGCAGGAAAATAAGTTCCGCAGCAGTCGCACACTTGCGTTGCCGCGACGGTTCCGGACTCCCTGAAATTGACTAACTGGTCTTTCCGGAAAGATTCTTCTCCATCGTGCACAAGGGCGTACCAAACAGATCTCGCGGACCTTCATCGGTCCGCCGAAAACCGGCGCTCTCATAAAGGGAGATCGCGGCCTTCAGAAACGGCGTCGTACTCAGAAATACACGGCGGAAGCCCTGGCTGCATGCCCAGTCCTCGACGCACCGAAGCAAACGGGCCCCGACTCGTAATCCTCTTGCTGCGGGCAAAACCGCCATCCCCCGCATATAGACCGACGGTCCTTTGACCACGGCGGCTACACTTCCCAGCACCGTCTCATCTCGGACGGCGACCCAGACGGGGCCTTCCCGTAAGCGAGCCAGGATCTGATCGGCATGCGGAGTCGTCGCCTCAAAGCCTTCCCGGGTATAAAGGACTTGATACTCCAGAAACGATTCGTAGAGCACATCAGCAATGGCCTCTGCATCCTGCGGCCCCGCATGACGAATCTGAATGTCGGGTGAAGGAGGCATTTCTCGGCACCGTAGCGGTGGGTTTCCGATCTCACGATTGGACCGCGGTCGCACTGACTCTTTCCAGCCATGCATCGAACTCTCTGAGCGCCAGTTGGCACTGCAGACGATGCCGCTCTTTGCGGTCGCGGATCTTCTTCTCCAGCGGAGGCAGTAGATCAAACGTGATATTGGCGGGTTGAAAGTTCTTGGCATCCGCGTGGGTGACGTAATGCGCCAGCGACCCGAAGGCGGATGCTCGCGGCGCGGGTGCTGTTTCGGCTCCGGAAGCCAGTGCGGCAGCATGCATCCCAGCCAACAAACCCGTGGCGATCGACTCCACATAGCCTTCCACCCCGCAAATCTGTCCTGCGAAGAAAACGCGCGGATGCTCCTTCATCTGCAGGGTCGCACGCAACAAAGTAGGCGCGTTGATGTAGGTGTTGCGATGAATCTGCCCATAGCGCAAGAACCGCGCATTCTCCAGACCCGGAATCAGCCGCAGCACTCGTGCCTGCTCACCGAACTTCAAGTGATTCTGGAATCCGACCAGATTGTAGGAATCGGCCCGCAGGTTCTCCTGCCGCAACTGCACCACCGCATACGGCATCTTGCCGGTGCGCGGATTGATCAGCCCCACCGGCTTCATCGGCCCAAAACGAAGAGTATCCCGGCCGCGTCGCGCAATCTCCTCGATGGGCAGGCAACTCTCAAAGTAGTTCACCTTCTCCCAGTCGCGCTGCTCGACCGACTGAGCCGCCCGGAGCTCGTCGTAAAAGCGGCCGTACTCCTCCGGCGTCATCGGACAATTGATGTAATCGGCGGAACCCTTGTCATACCGCGCCGCCACGTAGACCCGTTCCATGTCAATCGAGTCAGCCTCCACGATGGGGCTGATGGAGTCGTAGAAGTAGAGGTGTGGGCTCGGTTGAGCAGGAGCGCCCGCCGGCGCTGTGGTTGAGTTCCCGACCGCGCTGAGCCGGGCCACTTCAGAGGCCAGTGCCTCCGACGTCAGCGGGCCTGTGGCGATGATCGTGACGCCGCTGGCTTCATCGACCGTGGTAATCTCCTCGCGCTGCACCCTAATCCGAGACTCGCGCGAGATCGCCTCCGTCACCCGCGCCGCGAATCTGACGCGATCCACCGCGAGCGCATGCCCTGCCGGAACTGCACACTCCCGGGCAATCTTCAGCAGCAGCGAACCCGCGCGTCGCATCTCTTCCTTCAGCAGCCACGGCGCGGTATTTTCACTATCGGATTTCAGCGAGTTCGAGCACACCAGTTCGGCAAAATCCGCGGTCTGGTGAGCCGGCGTCGACCGCACCGGACGCATTTCGAAGAGCTCGACTGCGAAGCCCAGCTGGGCGCATTGCCACGCGGCCTCAGGCCCTGCCAGCCCTGCTCCGATGATCTTGATCGTTGTCATTCTTGTTTATTTCGAGATTCTTGTTTATTTCGAGGCCCGGCGCTTGCTCCGGGGCTCGTGAATCCTCTCGTGCCTCCCCAGCATTTCGATGAACTCCCGGATCTTTCGGGCTCGCGTCTCCGCTTTCTTCACCGTCTGAATGCGAAACAGCACGGCATAGCGGTTCGCTCCATCGAGCCCTTGAAAGAACTCGTGAGCGGGCGGGCTCACGTCCAATGCCGCCTGAAAGTCGGCCGGGACTCTGGCACCCTTGGGTGAATCATAAGCCGCATCCCACGTTCCGGCTTTCTTTGCGGCTTCGACAGCTTCCAAGCCCGCAGCTTGCATCCCTCCACCTGAGATTAAAGCCACGGCCTTATCGCGGTTGATCTTCGACCAAATACTCTTGGCCGCACGCGGAAGGAATCGTTGCAGCCAGGCGTCTTGGCTTTCGCCCCGTTTCTGCCCGTCGATCCATCCATAACACAAAGCGACCTCGAGCCCCTCGGCGTAGGTGATCGACCGCAGGTCTGATCCTTTCTTCCCCAGTCGCAACCATAAGCCCGGTGACTCGCGATGATTCTTCTCAAGCCAGGCAGCCCATGAAGCCTGAGTTGCGAATAGGCGGATCGGCTCCGCCCTACCGTTCTTCACTGTCTTCGCTTTCACGACGCCGTCTTCGCCAGTCGCAGGAGAGCGTCACCGATCAGAAGCACGGGGCGCCACTGATCCCGAAAGATCGCTCCCATCTGCGTATACAACTCGATCGCCTTCTCGTTCCAGTCGAGCACTTCCCAGTGTATTCCGTAACACTGCTCCTCGACTGCGATGCGCGCGACCGCAGCCAGCAGTCCACGCCCGATGCCGCGCCCGCGGAACACCTCCCGCACGAACAAGTCTTCCAGGAACAGTCCGCGGCCTGTCCACGTCGAATAGTATCCAAAAAACACGGCGTATCCGGCAGGATGTCCATCCCACTCAGCGATCAGCGCGTGGAAACGGGCGTTCTCCCCGAATCCGTCTCGCGCCAGGTCTTCTTCGCGGATGGTGACCACTTCGAGTTCATGCTCAAACTCCGCGAGCTCACGAATCATGGTGCGCAGCAGCGCCGCATCATGGATGGTTGCAGGACGAATGCGAAGCATGGTTGGTGGACGTTCCTCGGGCCAGGCCCAATTCCATTCTTGCCGATGCAATTGTGTTTGTAAAATGACGAGAGACCTCGCTCGCCCCGTCTCAGTGCATGATCAGCGTCGACTGGCTCGCTACACACACCCACGCTCCACCGTGATACACCCACGTATCGGTGAACCGGCCGCGCCGCAGGTACGGCTTGCCATTCTTTTCGCCTTTCTCCCGATACAGACCCGTAACCACGGCGCTGTCGCCGTAAACATGCGCTGTCATGGACTCGTTCACGATCTGTTCCGGATGCAGCGACGGCGCCTTGATGCTCTTCATGAATTGCTCCTTGTCCATCATCGATCCGTCGTAATCGACATAGACCAGCGTGGAGTCGAGCAAACTATCCAGCGCTTTCATGTCTTTATATTCTTCCGCCTGGTTCCAGGCATTCTCGAGCGCCAAAATCTTGGTCTGCTCGGCGTCGGGGTGTGGCGCAGCCTGCGGCACTGTCCACAGCAGCAAGAAGAGGGAAAGGACGATACTCATTACACGCGACTCCCAGCCTCGCACTGTAAGAAAAAGGTCGCGGCGTGACAAGTATCTCTTTCTATGCGGTGCCTGACAGGCGCCGTACGCTGCACAAAATGACTCGATCTGCGATGATGAAGATCGAGCAGTTCTGCTCTCAATCTTGGAGACTTCGATGGCGCGTATCACCCTGATCAGCCTGGAATCGGCCAACGCCGAAGTAAAGGAAATCTACGAGAAGACGCTGCGCGGCAAGCCTGGCAACGCTCAGAAAGCTCTGGCGCACCGCCCAGAGATGCTTAAGAATTTTCTTAGTTTCTACGCCAGTGTGGGGCGCTCCCTGGATCGCAAGCTCTACGAACTCATCTACCTTCGCGTCTCGTTCATCAACGGATGCCACTACTGCATCCAGCACCATGTCGCATCTTCGAAGCGAGTGGGACTCACTGCGGAAGACTGGGCGGCGCTGAAAGCGGGAGATTATTCCCGCTACAGCGAGAACGAGCGCGCCGCTCTCATCTACGCAGAAAGACTGACGCGCACGCCGCAGGACGTCCGTGACGCTGATTTTGCGGTCTTGAGCAAGCACTTCTCGGAACCAGAAATCGTCGACGTCCACCTGCTGACGGGTCTCGCGAACCTCACCAACCGTTTCACCGACCCGCTGGGACTGGAAGTGGAGTTTCCCGAGGAATAGGTCGAACGTGTGGGCCACGGATTCGCACGGATCGCCACCGAGCAACAAGGACCTCTTTGTCTTATCCGCGTCGATCCTTGTAATCCCTGGCTAGAGAATTTCCCGCGCGTCCCCGACGCGCCGCGTCACCCGCTCCCTGTCCAGATACTCCAGCAGGGGGATAGCATACTTCCGGCTCACTCCGGTCAACTCCTTGAACTTCGCCACGTCCATCTTCGGAGATTTCGCCTTTTGCGCCGCGACCAGCCGGCGCAACTCGGCCAGCGCGCTGCCGTGGAACACAAGGTCGTCGGAAATCTTGACTAGAAGTTTATCGCGCAGCAGCAGCGTGACGATCTTCTGAGCGCGACTCTTATCCACCGTCAGTCCAGCAATTACTTCGCGTAGGGCCGGGACCTTCAGTCCCGCCACCGCAAAAGCATCTTCGATCTTCTTCTTCGACTCGGCTTCCTCGTCCTTCATCACGACGCCGTGCCCGGGCAGTCGCACCAGATCGCCCGCGACTTCAATCTTCTTTTCCCGCAACAGCGACTCGAGCACCGCCGCGAAGACTTCCGGGCTCAGAGTGAATTTCTCCCGCAGCGTTTCCTTGCCCATCCCAGGCACCAGAGGATTTTCTTGCTGGAACATGGACAGAGTCTGTGGCACCAGAGTTCTCAGAGTCGACAGGGCTGCGGAAGAGAAGAACAGATCGCCGAACTTCAACACCGTGCCGCTTGCGAGCTGCTCGGCCATCTGAGACTGAATCACTGCTTCGCGCCAGCCGGTCTCAGAAACGGCCTGCGCCATCCCCAGCCCACGGTACCAGCGCCTCGCGATCCGCAATGCCAGCATTTCTCCGGCATTCCCTGCAGCCGCTGCCTTCAGGAACCCGTCAACGCTCACTTGCTGGAACCCTGGAATCGGCGTGGCATCCAGCACAACCCCTCCACCGATGGTGACCACGGGTGAGAACCGCCGGATGATAAAGCGGTCTCCCGGCAGCAGCAGGGTCTCCTCTGGAAGCTTGATTCGCGCGAACGCTTCCGAGCCCGGCGCCATTTGCCACACTCTTCCGCTATTTTCCAATGGGGGATTGAGATGGATGGAGCGAAACACAATTTCCCCGACCGTCTCCATCGTGTGCGAATGAAAGTGGACCCGCGCCCGATCCTTGAGCGCCCACGGAGTGGAAGACAACAACCGCAAATGCACGTCCAGCAATCGCGTCGCTGAAAACGTCGCGGTGGAGGCTAACATCATCCCACGCGACAAATCTTCCAGGCTTGCGCCCGCTAGGTTCAGAGCAGTACGCTGCCCGGCCACCGCCGCGTCGGCCGACTGTCCATGCACCTGTACTCCGCGCACACGAACTTTTTGGCCTGAGGGGAAAACTTGCAGTTCCTCGTCGCGACGAATCGTCCCCGCAATCAGCGTTCCGGTCACCACCGTCCCAAATCCCTTCATGGTGAATACGCGATCGATCGGCAGCCGGGCCAGTGCGCCCGAATCGCGCGGTTGCTGCCCCGCGGTCGCGCTGACGATCGCCCGCTTCAAGTCGTCCAATCCCGCGCCGGTCAGCGCGCTCACCGGAACGATCGGAGACCGCGGCGCCTCCAGAAACGTCCCACGCAGAAACTCCTCTACCTCCAACCGCACCACCTCGAGGGTCTCCGGATCCACGGCGTCCGACTTGGTGAGAACCGTGATGCCGCGTTGCACACCGAGCAGTTGCAGGATGTCGAAATGCTCCCGCGTCTGGGGCTTGATCGACTCGTCGGCCGCGATGACCAGCAGCACTAGATCGATCCCGCCCACTCCGGCCAGCATATTGCGCACAAAACGTTCGTGACCCGGGACGTCCACAAACCCCAGATGCAGCAACTCGCCGTTCGCGCCTGTCAGATCCATGTGCGCGAAGCCCAGGTCGATGGTGATGCCACGGCGCTTCTCTTCCTCCAACCGGTCGGCATCAATCCCGGTCAACGCCTTCACCAGGGCCGTTTTTCCGTGATCGATGTGCCCCGCGGTGCCGACAATAATCGATTTCATGGGTTCCCTGAGATCTTACCGGAAACTAACTCCGCCGGACCTCACGGGGAAGCCACCCTCGACTTGCGCAGCCCATCGCCGGGCTCGTACTCTTCCCGCATGGCAGAACCTGCTGCTCTCGGATTCAGGCTGCACACCGGGTGGGCAGCTCTGGTTGTGGTTGCGGGAGAGCCCGGTAAGCTGGAGGTGCTACACCGTCGCCGCATCGAGTTGTTGCCGCCCGGAGATTCTGTCCCTCGCTTCGTGTACCACCAGGCCGCTGAACTGCCCCCGGCTCAGGGCGCAGAATTGGTCGAACGAGCCGAGGCCGCCTCTCAACAGACGGCGCGCACCGCCGTGAGCGAGGTCCTCGATCACCTGCGGACTCTCGCCCTTGTGACCAAAGCTGGAATCCCGTGCGGTTCGAAGTCCGTGCCGAAAGATCTGCAGGCTGTTCTTCGCTCACATCCCGCGATCCATACTGCCGAGGGCGCCTTGTTCCAGC
>DATDGW010000235.1:0-1951 GCA_036521895.1 Candidatus Sulfotelmatobacter sp.
GTCCAATTTACCTCCAGATCAATGAACTTGGGCCAGGACAGTTCAATGTGCTTTGGCGCACGCCCGTCCTCGCGGGGATGAGGCTGCCGGTGGTCTTAAAACTCCCCGATGATGTTCGGAATTTAAAGGAGCCCGACTCTCAGGAACTGGCGGACTCCTTTGTGGAGCGCCGCTCGATCGATGCAGGACCCCAGGGTCTCGCGGGGAAACGGATTGAGTTTCCCGGCCTGCAACTCACGATTACCGACGTAGTGGTCCACGTCGAGATGCTCGACGGCAGAAAGTGGACGACTTTCGTTCATCCGTCGCAAGCCTGGGTGCAACTCGCGGCAGCGCAATCGACGTTTGCGGTGATCGGTACATATATCGGCCAAGGCATCCGGCATATTCTTTTCGGCGCCGACCACCTGCTGTTTGTGCTGGGTCTGTTGCTGATCGTGAAGGACCGCTGGATGCTGTTGAAGACGGTCACTGCTTTCACCGCGGCCCACAGTATCACCTTGGCCATCGCTACGCTCGGGTATGCGGAAGTTCCGGTTATGCCGTTGAACGCGGCCATTGCGTTAAGCATTCTGTTTCTCGGGCCAGAGATTGTCCGTTCGTGGCGGGGCGAGACAAGCTTCACCCTTCGCAATCCTTGGGTGGTGGCGTTTGCCTTCGGGCTCCTGCATGGTTTTGGATTTGCCAGCGCGCTGACGAGTGCCGGACTGCCCCGGCATGAGCTCCCGCTGGCTCTCGTTAGTTTCAACGTCGGCGTGGAAATCGGGCAACTAGGTTTCATCGGATTGATACTGGCTTTGGAGCGTTCCTTCCGAACGCTCGAAGTACGTTGGCCGCGATGGGCGGAGCTTGTTCCCGGATACACGGTCGGCTCACTCGGCGCGTTCTGGACGGTCCAGCGCGTTGCGTTGCTGTTCGGGGGTGCACAATGACAATTCAGCATCGCACGGGAGTTACACGCTGCGTGACGACAATCGTGATGATCGCGTTCTCTGTGCAAATTGCTTTTGCTCATCCTCAGGAGGGCGAGGCCGGTGGTTTTCTAACCGGATTTCGCCATCCCATTTCTGGATTGGACCATGTGTTAGCGATGGTCGCTGTGGGCCTGTGGGGCGCTCAACTCGGCGCGCCTGCGATTTGGATTCTTCCGGTTGCTTTCCCGATGGTGATGGCGATTGGCGGAATGCTTGGTCTGATGGGAGTACCGCTTCCCGGAATTGAGTACGGGATCGCTCTGTCGGCCATGCTTCTGGGACTGGCGGTGATGTTCGAGATTCGACCGCCACTCGGATTCGCGGCTGCACTGGTTGCATTTTTCGCCGTATTTCACGGCCAGGCGCATGGGACCGAACTGCCTGCCGGCCAAAGCGCCTTACTTTACAGTATTGGGTTCGTTTTTGCGACCGGGTGTCTGCATGCGGTTGGTATCGGCATCGGCACGGTCCATCGATGGGCGTGGGGACAGAGGTTCTTGCGCACTGCCGGCGCGATGGTTGCTGTGGGCGGTGTCTTCTTTCTATGGCAGGCGTTCGTATGAGCCGCGCCAGTGAATCGCGGCTGCCGATTTACGCGTTTGCCTTCTTCACGTTCATCATGTGCGCAGTTCCAGCCGAGGCGCACCTCAACTCCACCGGCATGGGGCCCTTCTATGACGGCTCGGCACATTTTCTGATGAGCGTCGAGCACATTTTTCCCGTTCTTGCATTGGCACTTCTCGCTGGATTGCGCGGAGCGGCTTTCGGTCGCAGAGCACTGTTTGTATTGCCAACTGCTTGGCTCTTGGGCGGGTTGTTCGGACTGACTGCGGCGGCAACCAAGGGTAACGCCCTACTCGCCGCAGTCTGGTTTCTGGTTTTGGGCGCGTTGCTGGCTGCGAATGTGAAGCTTTCCTTGCGCATGATTACGGTTCTTGCGGCATCGGTCGGTGTTTATCACGGATACCTGAATGGAA
>DATDGW010000236.1:0-4026 GCA_036521895.1 Candidatus Sulfotelmatobacter sp.
TTCGCGCGTGCTTCAAAGCGGGTTTCGGCATCGACTGAGCTTCGCGGATTCCCTTTCGGCGATCCACCCGGCTGTATAGTCGCCTTATGCGGCCAATCTCTGCCCGTTATCCGGCGGGGTTAAGTTTGCGGGTTTCCGCAAGGATTTTGGTGAGCCGATTGGCAAGTTGATCGAGACGATGCTTCTGGCGGCTATCCGGCAGCGATCGGCGGAACATCTCGATGGCATGTTGGGCGAACAGGAGCGAATCGATGACACCGCCCAGACCTGCGCGCGGCGAGGAGATCGGGGCTTTCGGTTGTGGCGCCAGGTGCCGAGGTTGCGATCGGGCCAGATGAAACTCCCGCTGCAAATCGGTTCCAACAACATCGACGTAGCGCATAGTCATTTCGGGATTAACGTGCCCGAGCAACTTCATGAGCGCAGGCAAGCCGACCCCGGCGCGCACCATCTCACTGGCATATGTGTGCCTGAGCTGGTGCGGAACGATGCGGGTGGGGATACCGACGGCAGCGACAACATCGGGAAGGTAAGAACGCAGTTGCTTGACAAGGGTCTGCTTGTGCCGAGGGCGGGCGAGGAGCCTGCCGTCAAACAGGAGTGGGTCGAAAGAACGGAAGAAGCGCAAACGATGAACGATTTGACAAACAAACGAGTCGATCGGGACCATGCGCTCCGTCTTCAACTTCCCGAGAGGAACGTGAATGGCCCACCGATTCTGGCCGGCATTATGCAGGCAATCATAGGCAAGATCAACACATTCCCCGATGCGCATTCCGGTGTGGCGGATCAGCAGCAGGACATTGGAGGGTAGGTCATTGCGGCGGAGTAGTTCCTGCTGGATTAATTGATCCTGCTGGGGTGTCAGTGCGCGTGGCAGCCGCTGGGGAGCGCGCGGAATGTCTTCGCGACGGATCAGATGGGCCAAGTCGGGGACCTGGGCGCTCCAGGCAAGCTCTTCCAGCATGCATCGCATAAGCAGGAGGCGTGCGATGTAGACGGCAGGCACCAAGCCTTGCGAGCGCAGATCGGCAAACCAGCCGAGGATGTGTGGATCGCGGCGCAGTTGATTGAGCGAGTCAACAGCGGGATGCTGCTCACTAAGATAGATCAGAAAGGAGCGGGCGACGGCACGATACTGACGGACGGAAGCCGGAGCGAGGCCTGGGGTCAGGGAGTCAATCGCTCTCTGGAACTGCTCCACCAATGGATGCTCCAGCGGGGCGTAGCGGCTGATTTTCACGATGCGCTGCCTGGTAGAGGCCTGATGTGCTGCGCCACAGCTTGGCATACTGCTGATAGACCTCGAGAGGCGTGACTTCGACATAAACCATCGTGGTTTCAATCCGCGCGTGGCCCATCAACCGCATCAGGGCCGGTAGGCTGACACCTGCACGCACCATGTCTGAAGCAAATGTGTGCCTAAACCGGTGTGGGTTGGCCTTCTTCACGCCGGTAGTGCGGCGATGGTATCGAAATAAGGAGCGCAATCCTGCCGGAGTCATACGGGCGCCGCGAGCGGGGCCTTTCAGGGAAACAAACAGTGCGTCCGTGGAAGTCTGCGGCCGTTCGAGCCGCAGATAGTGGTCAAGGAGTTCCGTTGCCTCCGGGGCCAGTGGCAGGAATCGGGTCTTGTTGCCTTTACCGCGCACGCGAATCTGCGATTCCGATAACAGCAAATCGTCCTGACGCAGATCCAGGACCTCTTGCGAGCGAAGTCCTTGCAGCAGCATCATTCCAACGATCGCCAGGTCTCGAGAGTTCCGAAAGCTGGACCAGAAGCGCGCCACTTCGTCCACGGACAAAGGCACGATGGTTCTTTTGGCAGTCTTGACACGCAGCCGGCTTAAGGCGGGTCGCGGCCTGCCGATGCCCATGGGCGCTCGCTGCCAGTACGTCGACTGGAGCGCGGGAGCGATCTGACCAGGAGCGCCAGGAAAGGCGATGCGCAACGCGCGATCGACGATGGCAACACGCTGGTTGATGGTGGCACCCGTCAACTCGCGTTCCTGGCTGGACTGGAATCGCACATACTCGAGCAATGTCGATTCAGTGAGAGCATCTTTGGTCACCGTATCGGTGTGGTGAACACTCTCCCACCACCGGAGAAAGTGCAGCAACGCGTCTGCGTAAGTTCGCAGCGTTGTGTTGGCCAGACGGCGAAGGGTTTCGTAGTCGAGATACTCGCTGATCCAGCCGATTTCACGGCCGGTGGTTCGTTCGACGACCCGATACGGGCATCGCACATGGTTGTTGGAGGGCTTGTGTACCACCCGGAAGGTCATCATCGCGCCGCCTCCAGAAGGCACTGGAACTGGTGTGCATCGCCGCCCTGGAGAAAGAAACTGTTCGGATCCTGGCCTTCGGACAGCGCTACGGTACGCACATTTACGCCTTGCCTGGCGAGCCGGCAGGCAAGAGCTTGAGCCGCCTGCTGACCACTGCCGTTGGTGTCGGTATCAAAGGCCAGATAGACGGTTCGCAGGCCATCACAGAGTTGGCGAAACTGGCGCGCATTGAGATTCGTACCCAGCGTGCAGGTAACGTTGTGGAAGCCTGCCTGCCATAGCACGGCGTAGTCGAACAGGCCCTCGACCAGAATCACTTCGGGATATCGCCGGGCCTGGTCCCATGCGTACAGCCCGCCTTTGGCGCCGGGCAAGAATCGGTGAGGAGGCGCGGAGGTCGACACGCTCCGACCGTAGAGGTTGCCTTCCAAGGGAAAGACGATGCGGTGTACATACGCGTCATAACCCGCGGCGGTCACCAAGCCGGCTTGGCACAAAGTCTGCAGCGGGTAACCCAACTGCGTGAGCCAACCTCGCAGGCACCCGCCGGGCGCATAGCCGATTCGCATGTGCTCGATCAGTTCGGGCGAGCGAATTCCGCGCTCGTACAGATAGGCGACCGCCTCGCTGTGGCGATGTAACTGAGTGCGATAGAAACGTGTGGCTTCGTGCAACAGCGGCTCTACGCCGTGCCACTGGCGCAGCAACACCACGGCTTGCGAGAACCTCACCTGGTGATAGAGTTCCGCGAAGCGAATCACATCACCGCCGCGGCCACAGCCATAGCAGTAAAAGAGATCCTTGTGGGGATCCACCAGGAAGCTTGGTTTGTGGTCCTCGTGCAATGGACACAGCCCCATCCATCGACCACGGCTGAGTGGCCGCGCAGGTTGCCAATCATGCGCCTGCAGATAGCCCATCAGGGGGATCTGCTGTTTTAGGTCGTCGAGAGCTTGACGATTCACGGACTTCTTGCCTCGAAGGGCAGAATACGGCAGAGCGCGCTGAGATCCCAGGCAAGGATGGTGGGCGCCCATAAAAAGCGCTGGCCGATGGCTCCGGCCTTCATCCAGCAGTACACGCTGCGCAGGCGACGGCGTGCCCATCGGCGGACGGTAGATGAATCGGGCAAGCGTGTAGGGTCTTTGCAGTGCGGTGCAGCTTGCTCAGCAGAAACGCCCGCAGCGATGTGCTCGCAGGCCTGCTGTCGGCAGCGCACGCTAAAAGGCGCAGCCGGCGCGAGCCAATCGGGCAAAACCGTGAAGGTCTTCCCGCACGGATGACAGATTCCGCGCCGCACCCAGATGCGCTCGTGCCGGTCATCGTGGCACTGACGGAGCCTTTGTCCATGGCCGGTGATCGTGTGATTGTTGCAGCACGGACATTCCCGCGGGAGGAGGTACAACGGGATCACCCCGGCTCGATGTTGTCTTCCGGCGCTGGCAGTGCGATAAAAAGAATCACGGCTGGCGTGAAGGCCCGCCGCTGACCGGTCTCTGCCAAAGTTTTCGATCCGCTGGCCGGGCCTTCACCCTCCCGGTGAAGTCAGTCTCGAACGAAAAAAGAATACTGCTTTCCGTTTCTCGTCGCGACCCCTCATTCAAAACATTGGCCGGTTATAAACGCCATCTCGGACTGTGGCCCGACCAGTGGGACTGTTGAATGGCCCTCCAAGCTCTTCAGGCTTCGTGTTGATGCCGATTTCCGGAACAATGAGCAGTAAACGGCGTCTATTATC
>DATDGW010000237.1:0-13114 GCA_036521895.1 Candidatus Sulfotelmatobacter sp.
GTCGCCGAAGGTATATTGCCGCGCCAGTTGGAAGTAGGGATCTACGTCCGAAGGCTTCACATACTGGAACTGGGGGTTGGTTGGGCATCCAGAAGTGCCCGGTTTGCAGGCTGTAACTTTGTTCGCGCCGTCCATCTTTCCGTTATCGTACATCAGCACGAAATCAGGGTGACGGTGGCCGAGGTCATAGCGGTTCGCTAGCGAAATCGGCGCCAGAGTGATCGTTTTCCCATGCGAGTTCACGCCCTTGTTGGCGATGTCGGCATTGGGTAGTCCGTGGAACAAATTATCGGGAGTGCGGTTTTCTTGGAAGATGATGACGACGTGCTGAATTAATCCCTGGGGGATGGTGGCTGGAGGGTTGCTGGCTCCGCTTACATTCAAATTCCGCAACAGAGCGCTAGCGAAAAATAGGAGTACCGAGAGACACCAGAATCCGGTTCGGCCCATACGTAACTCCTTCGAGCCGGCCAAATAAACTCCTGCTGCAGCGAGCCATTCGATCTCTGCAGTGGGGACCACCTCCATGGGTGGAGGAGTATAGCCTCCATGACGGATTTTTCCTCCAGCCAGCGACTCTTTGGCAGCCATGACACGATAGGTCCGCTGCTGCTGAAGTGTGTCAGAGTTATGTCAAGCGTTTGTAAGAACTTGGTCTTCCCGACGGGAGTTCTTATGCAGGCACTTAAAACAGTCGCTGAGGAGACGATCAACGGAGCGATCGAGGGCTGGAGACCGCATGACCAAAAGGGACCTCGCACTGTATTGCGAGGCGCAGTCAGAACTGGTGAACGCATTCAGCATCAGCCAGGCGAAGCCGAAGACATCGGGATCGTGAATGGCTTCCTGAAAATCCCGGTCGAGGGCCTTGCTGATGGGATGGTCGGCGATCAGGGCCAATTCGTCCGGGCCGAGCAGCCGGTCGGCGACCCCGGTCGGGATTACGCACGCTGGCATCGGGCTCGCGCGACCCAAACGCACGCGCAGCAGCCGCCAATATCGAGGTTCGGGAGGGTATCCCGTTGGCTTCCATTCGGGCATTGTCGAATATTTCAGGGATTGCGCCGCGCCGTCCGTCCCGGCGGTTTTCCACAAGCAAAACTTTGTCTGCGTGTGACGAACAACCTTGACCGAGGATATAGAAGCGCTCAATGGCATCATGCGCCGGAAGCAGATCTCATTACGAGTGGAAATCGCAGGCCGAATCTGCGCAGCTAACTCCTTATTCGGCAAGATTTTACCCGGACGAAAGCAGATACCCCGTTCGTAACCACAACACAATCAAGATTTTGCCTCGAGCCACAAAAAAAATGGGATGTATCCCGCAGCCGCTCCGCCAACGAGCCTCGAGAATGTGGGGACAGCCGCCCTCGGCTGTCCGCCGCGCGAAGCGCGGCGACGCGAACCAGAAAACCTGAGCCGCCGCTGCTAGAATCTCATCTACAAAACCTGCATGCTGCCCAAGAGTCTGCGCCCGCTGCTGCCGTACCTGAAACGCCATCGCTGGGGCTACGTCGCGGGCACACTTTGCGTCTTCCTCACCAACGGCATCTGGATCCTGTTTCCCCTCGTCCTCGGCAAAGCCGCCGACGATCTCAACACAGAGGTAACTCGCCGCAAGCTCTTGCTCTACGCCGGACTGCTGCTGGCCATCGCCACCACCAAGGGAATCTTCCAGTTCCTCACCCGCTGGATCGTGATCGGCGTCTCCCGCGACATCGAGTTCGACTTGCGCAACGACCTGTTCGCGCGACTCGAAGGCCTGAGCTACTCCTACTACCAGCGCCACCGCACCGGCGACATTATGGCGCGCGCCACCAACGACCTGAACGCGGTGCGCATGCTGCTTGGTCCTGCCATCATGTATTCCGCGAACACCCTCGTCTACACCGCGGGCGCGCTCGCCTTCATGATCTCCATCAGTCCGTGGCTCACGCTCTACACGTTCTTGCCGCTGCCCGCGGTGAGCATCGTGATCCAGACCTTCGGCCGCCGCATTCACGATCGCTTCGAAAGAATTCAGGCCATGTTCTCCGACATCTCCGCGCGCGCGCAGGAGAACTTTTCGGGAGCACGCCTGATCCGCGCCTACGTGCAAGAAGAAGCCGAGATTCGTGCCTTCGAAACCGAGAACCAGGAGTACATCCGCCGCAGCCTGAAACTAGTTCGGCTCATGGGCATGCTATGGCCGACGCTCGAACTTATGCTGGGCTGCGCCGTGGTGCTCGTGCTGTGGCTCGGCGGACGCGAAGTGATCCACGGACTGGCGCACATCACGCTCCTCACAAATCTGGGAAACTCGCATCCCGCAATCACCACTACGCTCTCTCTCTCCGGATCGATGAGCGTCGGGCAATTCGTCTCGTTCAGCACCTACATGATGCAACTCACCTGGCCAATCATCGCTCTGGGATGGGTCATCAACATCTTTCAGCGCGGCACCGCCTCTCTGGTCCGCATCAACGAAATCATGCACGAGGAGCCTGAGATCAAGGACGCTCCCGGCGCGCAGGACCGCCCGATCGAAGGCGAGATCGAGTTCCTCGGGCTCAACTTCAGCTACGAAGGCAAGCAGGTCCTGCATGATTTGAACCTGCGCGTGCCCGCCGGCAGCAGCCTCGCCATCGTCGGCCCCACCGGCTCAGGGAAGACCACGCTGGTGAGTCTGATTCCGCGCATCTACGACGCTGAAGAAGGAGCAGTACTCATCGATGGCCGCCCGATTCGCGATTATTCTCTGGCACCACTTCGCAAGAGCATCGGGTTCGTGCCGCAGGAAACATTCCTTTTCAGCGACCGCATCCGCGAGAACATCGCCCTGGGCGTCGACTCCGCCACCGATCAGGAGATTCACAACGCCGCCGATGCCGCAAACATTGCCACTGACATCGAAGGCTTCCCCGAAGCCTACGACACCATGGTCGGCGAACGCGGCATCACGCTCTCCGGCGGCCAGAAGCAGCGCGCGGCAATCGCCCGCGCCCTGATCCGCAATCCCAAGATTCTGATCCTCGACGACGCGCTCTCCAGCGTCGACACCCACACCGAAGACAAGATCCTCAACCACCTGCGCGACGTCATGCACGGCCGCACCACCATCTTCATCTCGCACCGCGTCTCCACCGTCCGCAACGCCGACCGCATTGCCGTGCTGCACAGCGGACGCATCGTCGAACTTGGCACCCACGACGACCTTTTGGCCTTGAACGGCTACTACAGCGACCTGTATAACAAGCAATTGCTGGAAGAAGAACTGGCCGAAGTCTGAACGGAAGTCTGCGACGAACCGACATAACATTCTCTCGGCTCTTGCGTCTAAACACTGCCGATGACATTGTCTTGACTACGGATGGACTTCGGGCTTCAAGACTGGGGTTTGGGGCCCTTTTACCTAGCATGAATCGGGTCAGCACGCAGGAAATCCTGGATACGGATGCTTGCCCTCCGGTTGAAGTGGAAACCTCCCTGCGCGATTTGTGCCGCATCAACCGCTGGTTCGGCGGCATCGCTACGACTCGTAGCTTGATCGAACGCGTCTCATCCGCCACTGGACACAAGCATTTCTCGGTACTCGAAGTTGCCGCAGGCTTTGCCGAAGTGTCGAAGCTTGCTGGCCGTCAACTCGCACACCAGGGGATTACCCTGGACGTGACCGACCTCGACCGCGTCCCCACTCACCTGCTGCGCGGAAACCGCGCCGTGGTTGCCGATGCTCTCGCGCTTCCCTTCCAGGAATCGAGCTTCGATCTGGTCAGCTGCAGCCTGTTCGCGCATCACCTCGAACCCAAGGAATTGGCGAGCTTTGTCAGTGAGGCGTTGCGCGTCGGTCGCTGCGCGGTTCTGATCAACGATCTCGTCCGTCATCCGCTGCACCTAGCGCTGGTGTACGCCGGCTTCCCGCTGATGCGGAGCTATGTCTCGCGAGTGGATGGTCTAGCGTCAGTGCGCCGTGCCTACGTTCCTGACGAGATGCGGCAGATCCTCAGTTCCTGCACGCAACCTGCCACGCGCATCGAGATCTCAGGTCACTTCCTGTTCCGCATGGGCGTCATCGCGTGGAAGAACGCCGCGGGCAGGAACGAACGGGCCGCGTGAACCTTCATCGAGCTTCGTTTCGACGGACAGCCGAGAGCCTGCCCTGAGCTTGCCGAAGGGCTTAGAACCTATCTATGCTTTCCGAATCGTCAGCGGACGACCAGCACTTCTCTGACATTGTCGCGGGCGAGGAAGAACTTGATGGAGGCGAAGTCGCGGAACAGCGTTTCGATGTGGCGGTTGTTGAAGACGCGCTGCAGGCGGAAGCCGTCGGTGATGGCCGTGTGAACCGCGCCCGTGGGTCCGCGGCGCGCTTCCCGCTTCAGCACGATTCGCTGCATTTCGAGCACATCTTTTCCGACGATGTGAAATCGGTAGCACGGCGAATCGGGACCGGCGTCTTTGGTGTGGAAGAATGCGAGCAGCATACCTCCTGGTTTCAGCACAGACCATAGCCTTCCCATGACCGGACGCACCAGGCTTTCGTCCAGGTAGTCGGGCAGATTCCAGCATAGAACCACGTCAAAATGCGCCGCAGGATAAACCAGGTTGTCGGCCAGAAAGCGCCGGCTGTCGAGGATCACATTTCCTTGTTCGTCTTTGGTGACGAGGCCGGGATCGGTCGAGGCGACGAGAAGATCTTCGCTGTAGATCTTGTGGCTGCGTTCGGTGAAGAACCGGATGTTCGTCGCTGACGTGGAGCCGAGATCGAGAACGCACAGCGGATTGTCCGATTCCCACACGCGGGCGAGCTCGCCGAGGCCGCTGGAGCGGCGCGTGAGTTTCTGGGCGGCTTGTGGAGGCGCCGCCTGGGTCCCACCCGATGAACCGCGAAAGAGCTTCATGAAATTCTGGGTCGTAGCCATCAGACCTGCACGTCGTTGTCCAGGGCGACTGTACCCCTCGGACTTTGAATCGACATCTAAAAGCAACACTTTAACTCATGCGCGGGGCCGGCGGGAGTTACTTTCCTGCCGCCTTGTCCGCCTTGTCCGCCTTGCCCTGAATATCAACCTTCCCCTTCAGGTAGGCGCCTTCCTCGATCGAAATCCGCTGCGTGGAAATGTCGCCGGTCACCACGGCGGACTTACGCAGTTCGACGCGGTCGCTGGCCTGCACGTTGCCCTCAAGTTTGCCTTGAACCACGATCCCCTTGGCCTCGACGGTGGCCTTGACCGAGCCATTGGGGCCGACCGTCAAGCTGTTGTTCTTGAGGGCGATACTCCCCTCGACTTGACCATCGACATAAAGATCTTCGCTGCCCGACAATTCGCCTTTGATCACTACGGACTTGCCAATTTGCGCCAAATCTGCCGACAACGGAGCACTCATGGATGTTCTCCTTAAGGATGCGGAATGCTGCAATACCAAGTTTACTGGGAAGGCAGGTACCGAAACGGCCGCGTCGCTTGTCTCGACTATACCCAACTACGAGAGCATGCGGCAAGCGAGGTGCTTTGTAACACTAGGGAAACAGGCAGACTCACCAGATCCTAAACACAAACTGCAACCCTGCGCGCAACTTGCTACTCTAAAGAGGGGATGCAGTGCGGGGAGCAAACGCGGATGGCGGCGGGTCTGCTCAGGGCAGGCGCAATCATGGCTTTAACGGTGGCCACCACGACCATCTCAGCCCAGGAGGCCAACACTCCTGCCATGTCGCCCAGCGAACTGGTGCGGGTGACGGTAGCGAATGAAGTCGAAGCGGCGAATCATCCAGAGATTCTGCACATGTTCCGCTCGCGGAAAAAGACTCCCAAAGGTTCGCAAACTCGGCTGTATGTGGAAACCAAGGATGCGCTGGCCGCGATGCTTATCGCCATTAACGACCGGCCGCTAACCCCCGCGCGGCAGAAAGCCGAAGCCGACCACCTGGCCTGGCTGATGAATTCACCTGATCAGCTGGGCAAGAAACACGCGCGCGAGAAAGAAGACGAGGAGCGGACGCTGCGCATGGTGAAGGCGCTGCCCGACGCGTTCCATTACGAAGACGCCGGCACGGAAGCCGCCGCTGCAGGAGTGGGCGAAGCCGGGAGCCAACTGAAGAAACTGAAGTTCACACCCAATCCGGAGTACTCGCCCCCGTCGCGCGTGGAGCAAGTCCTGGAGGGAATGCAGGGCTATCTGCTGATCGATACCCGAGCGCGGCGGATCGCGGAGATCAACGGCACGCTGTTCCGCGAAGTCACGTTTGGCTGGGGCATCATCGGCCATCTCGACAAAGGCGGTCACTTCCTTGTAAAGCAGGGCGACCTGGGCTTGGGCGATGGAGCATGGGGCATTACCGAGATGAGCCTCAACATCACGGGCAAGATTCTCCTGTTCAAAGGCCTGAGCATGGTGTCAGACGAAACATTGAGCGACTTCCGGAAGATGCCGGAGAATCTAACCTTCGCTCAGGCCGTGGAGATGTTGAAGTCCGAGCAGGATAAACTGGCTCACAACACTCACCCGGAGCAGGCTTCGGTCGCACAGAAAACGCCGCAGTAGCTTCAGGCGCGCAGCGTTTCTTTTCGCACAGTCAACTTCTCAATCAGATCTTCTTTCACCCGGTAGCCGGTTCCCGCATGATCGCTGATGGCGATCATTCCTTGTGGCGAGACTTCCACTTCCGGATCGACAATGTCTTCCTTCCAGTAACGCTTGGAGGCGGAAACATCGCCGGGCAGGCGGAAGTTTTCCAGGGTCGAGAGCGCAATATTCTGGGCGCGTCCGATGCCGGTCTCCAGCATCCCGCCGCACCACACCGGAATGTTGTGGGCCTGGCAGAGATCGTGGATCTTCAGTGCTTCGGAGAAGCCGCCGACACGGCCTACCTTGACGTTGACGATGCGGCAGGCGTTAGTTTCCGCGGCGAAGGCGGCGCTGCGCACGCTGACAATCGATTCGTCCAGGCAAATCGATGTGCGCAGTTCTTTCTGCAGGCGCGCGTGGTAGTAGATGTCGTCGTTCCATAGCGGCTGCTCGATCATCAGCAGGTTGAACTGGTCGAACTTACGCAGGTGCTCGACCTGATCGAGCGTGTAGGCGGAATTGGCATCGCAGCTGAGAGTGATTTCGGCCCAGCGCGAGCGGATGCGCTCGAGCACGTTCACATCCCAGCCAGGCTTGACTTTGATCTTGATCCGCCGGTAGCCGGCGGTAAGTTCGATCTGGATTTTCTCCAGTAATTGCTCAATCGAATCCTGAATGCCTATGGAGACGCCGCAAGGAATCTCGCGGCGCGTTCCGCCCAGCAACTTCCACAGAGGTAACTGCTTCTGCGCGGCCTCGGCATCCCAGAGCGCGTTTTCAAGCGCGGCCTTGGCCATGCGGTGGGCGCGCACCTTTGCGAACAGCGCCGGGCACTCGCGGGCTGAGTCGATGCGCTGGCCCAGCAACGCGGGAATCAGATACTCCCTCAGGGTGGGCCAGGCACTTTCGATCCACTCGCTGCTGTAGAAGGGATCTTCGCCGACGACGCTTTCCCCCCAGCCATCGGCTCCCTCGCTGTGAACCGCGACCAGCAGAATGCGGCGGCTGTAGGTGCGCCCGAAGCTCGTCTCGAAGAAGTGGACGAGTGGCATGTGAATTTCGCGGAGCGTGATGGCTTCAATTTTCATGTTTCAAAGTTTCAAGGTTTCAGGGTTTCAAGGTTTCAGGGACTCAGGTTGAGTTTCAGAGGCTCTTACCTTGAAACCCTGAACCTTTGAAACCGGATTTCTACTCTTCTGACGCGTACGACCAGTTTTCGTCCCAGTGTCCTAGCAGGAACTTGCCGTTACCCTCGGCGTCGCGCTCGTAACCAAGTACCGCGAGCCCATGCGAGAACGCCCGCAGGAACTGCTCGCGGTTGCGCTCCTGCACCCGCTGCGCTTTGCCGCGAGTCTCAGGAGCGGCTTTCCAGTCGTAGATCTGCGTCGGTACTTGGATGCTGGATTCACTGTCGATCGGCGGATTTTTTCCCGAAGCCAGCAGTGTTTCCACCCGCTTTGACTTCAGCCACCACTCAGCAATCAGGCGGTCGCTGGGCAGTCCCCCCTGCAGCGGGGACGATGTGATCCCGTACTGGTTGATATTGTAACGGCGCGCAATGGCGCCCAGCTTTTCGAGGTTCAGATAGGCGTTCTTGATTTCCAGGGGATCGAAGGTCCACTCGATCAGTTCGATGCCGCGGGCAAGCGCGTCTTCGCGCTGCATGAGCTTGAGGCGGCGGCCGAGGCCGCCGTTGCGATGGTCTTTGCGCACGGCGAGCATGTGCGAGTGCAGGTAGACGTGGCCGGTACGCGTGCCGGGGACCGAGAGCGCGAAGCCGACCATGACGTCCCTGTCGAAGGCGCCCATCACCTGGCCGCCAACCTTGTCGGCCACGACAAACATGCGCAAGGGGACTAGTTCGGCGTCGGTGAAATTCCAGACTTCTTTCTGCAGCGCCACGCAGGCGCGAAAGTCCTCGATGCTGTGGCAGCGGCGGAGGACGACGGAGTCAGCGCTCATCGGCCCATCCCATCGAAGGCGTCATCCCGAAGCACAGCGTTGTGCAGGCGTGCGCATTTGGCGTGCGGCGTCTCTACGACGTGGTCAGGCCCCGAATAGTCCGCGTGAGATCCCTCGCCCCGCCGGTGAAAGCACGGGGCTTCGGGATGACGCCTCTGTAGGCACTTAGGCACCATTACGCTCCACGTTTACGCTCCTCTTTCTTGGCCTGCTGCCAGAGCGACTCCAGTTCTTCCATGGGAACTTGACCGGCGGAGCGTCCCGACTGGTGGAGGCGGGCCTCCACCCACTGAAAGCGTCGCTTGAACTTTCGGTTGGACTTGCGCAGAGCGGATTCCGGATCGACCGACAGATAGCGCGCAATATTGACGAGCACAAAAAACAAGTCGCCGACCTCACCTTCAAGCCGCGCTTGAAGATCTTCAGGAACGACTGTCCGTCCTGACCCGGCCATGCCGCGACCCTGAGGACGCGGACCGGGCGCGGGGAATTCTTTAAGTTCTTCTCGAAGCTCATTCGTCTCTTCGGTCAGCTTGTCGAACAAGCCGTCGACATTCGGCCAATCGAACCCGGCCTGAGCGGCGCGCGAGCTGAGCTTATGGGCTTCCAGTAGAGAAGGCATGGCGGACGAAACCCCCGCCAGAATCGACTGCTTCTGTTCTCTGGCCGCGGCAATATCCCCTTCCCCACCAGCCGCTTGCCGCTTCTTCCTCTCTTCAACCTTGAGCGCTTCCCAATTGCGTTTGACTTCGTCCGGTGTGTCAGCCCTTACGTCGCCGAAGACATGCGGGTGGCGGTGGATGAGCTTGGAGGAAAGCCCGTCAAGCACGTCATCAATCGAGAAGGAGGACTGCTCCTTCGCCATCTCGGCATAGAAAAGCACCTGCAGGAGCAGGTCGCCCAGTTCGCCGGCGAGTTCGGGCCAGTCGCGATTGTCAATCGCTTCGAGAACTTCGTAAGTTTCTTCGAGCGTGTACGGCTTGATGGAATCGAAGGTCTGCTCGCGGTCCCAAGGGCAGCCGCCGGGAGCGCGGAGGCGCTCCATGATCGTGACCGCTCGCTCGAAACGTTCTCCTGTGCTGGACATGCGGAAACCAATGTAAATGACGGTCGAGGCGGGAGGCAATGCGCGGGAGCACGGTGGGATCATAGCGGCAGTTGCGTCTTAGAATCGCGCATGCGGGGGCGAGACGCCCCCGCGACAGCCGCCGGGACGGCGGCGCTACCCGCCCACCGCAAGCTGTCAGAGGGCATTTAGCCATCCGGTTACTTTCGGCACTAGAGTTCGGTCAGGGCTGGGAAGTGGCCACTTGTCAGCTAGACTAAGGTCACCTTCATCTTCTCCCCGGATGGGAGCACAATAACCTTAACCTTTAGGTGGAGGTGTCCGCTCTCGGGACGTGGCCCCCCCCCCGGCGGACTCTTCCGACGCTCGTGCATCTGACTTAAACACATGAGCTTAGCAACTAAACCTCGACCGCCCTTGGAAGGACAGCACTTCCAGGTCGTGATCCTCGGCGGGGGCATTAACGGCGTGGCGCTGGCGCGCGAATGTGCCCGCGCCGGCAAGCGCACTCTGCTGGTCGAACAGAACGACTTTGCCTCGGGCGTCACCAGCCGCTCGACCCGGATCGTTCACGGCGGGTTGCGCTATCTGGAGCATGGAGAGATCGGGCTGGTGCGCGAGTCTATGCGCGAACGCGAACGTCTGCTGCGGGAGCGGTCGCACCTGGTGCATCCCGTTCACTTCCTGTTTCTGCTGAACGAACAGAGCCAACGCAGCGCCATGAAGGTGCGCGCCGGCCTGTGGCTCTACCGGCGCATTGCGGCAAGGAAATCGGCAGACTTGAGCGAAATGGAACTGAAGCGGGTGGAGCGTGCGTTGGACGCGGGGCATCAGTGGACGATCTTCAATTACGAGGATGCGCAGTGCGAGTTTCCGGAACGCCTGGTTGCAGAATGGATGATGGAGGCCGCCGAGGCGGGGGCCGTCGTCCGCAACCATTGCGAAGTACTGGCGGTGAACGTGACCCAAGGCCGGGCACGGGGAGTGCTGTTGCGCGACCGCATCTCCGGAAAAGACGAGCGCGTCGAAGCCGGATGGATCGTGAACTGCACCGGTCCATGGGCCGATCGCATTTGCCAGCGTTCCTCCATCCGCACCGGCAAGCCCATGCTGGGTGGCGTGCGGGGATCGCACATCGTTTTGCCGAGATTTTCAGGGTCTCCGAGCACAGCGCTCTATACCGAGGCCGCCGATGGTCGTCCGGTCTTCGTTCTACCCTGGAACGATCAGATGCTGGTAGGCACCACCGAAGTGGCGGACACGGGCGATCCGGGGAAGACTGCGCCTTCGAGCGAGGAAATCGAATATCTGTTACGCACGGCGACCACACTCTTCCCCAAAGCAAAGATTTCCGCGCACGACATCAAGTATGCCTTTGCGGGAGTTCGCCCTCTGCCTAACTCGCCCGGAGATACGGCGTCGGCAGTGACGCGGCGTCATTTTCTGCATGACCACACGGCGGACGGTGCGGCGCGGCTGATCTCGGTGATTGGCGGAAAACTGACCACCGCAGCTTCCCTGGCGCGGGAATGTGCGCGCAAGATTGGGATCACGGTTCCAGAGCCGACCATGATGGCGATGGGTCCGGGAAGTTCGCTTGATCCCATGCTCGATCAAGAGATCATTGAAATCGCTCGAGCCGGGTCGGTGAGCGAAGAGACCGCCCGCGGCATGATGGAGTGGCATGGCCCGCGTGCCATGGACATCGCCCGCATGGCCCTGGTGAGTGCCGAACTCAGGGCGCCCGTCTGTCCGCATTCCTCTCACATCGTGGCCGAGGTGGTGGAGGCTTACCGAAAAGAATTTGCCATTACGCTGGGCGACGTGCTGCTTCGCCGGGTGCCCGTGGCGTTGGGAGCCTGCTGGTCGGAGTCCTGCAGCCGGGAGGCGGCGCGGCGCATCGGCGCCGTGATGGGCTGGAACGAGCAGGCCCTGGGAGCAAATCTGGAATCGTTTGAGACGGAGCGCACAGCGTTCCTCAAGAAACCATCTCGCGGCGGCGTCGCTCTGGAATTAGCGGCAGACTAGGCGGGATCACCCGCAGGTCTTACGTGACCGACTTGTTCTCGAACTGCCGCAGCCCGACCACCAACAGAAGAACATCAAAGAAAAGCAGCGCGACGATCACCGCCGTGATCGACAGATGAGGGAATTGCGGAACCAGCGTGGCGCGCATTCCCTCGCTGGCGTACACCAACGGGTTGATGAGCACAAGTCTCTGCATGATCGGGAACTTATCGAGGGCGCTCCACGGATAGTACGTGCACCCGAAAAAGATCATCGGAGTCATGACCATGCTGAACATCAGGCCAATGTGCTGCTGATTCATGCTGCATCCCAAAGCCAGTCCTCCGCAGGATGAAAAGCCGGCGACGAGCACGATGATCAACGCAAAGGTGAGTGGCGAACCAATGTTGATCTCCACTCCGGGTCGAAGCACGAGCCACGCTAGCGGGAGCACAACCAGGCCCGCGACCAAAGCCTGCAACATTCCAGCGATGACCTTCTCGATCGCGATCCAACCGACGCTGATCGGAGCCAGCAGGCGGTCTTCGATTTCGCGCGTCCACTGGAACTCGGCGATGAGAGGCATGGCCACCGCCCATACTCCGGTGAAGGTCATGCTGATGGCGATGATGCCGGGGAGCAGAAGGCTCTTGTACGCGGCCGGCATATATCCGCTGCCCACCATCACCTTGCCGAAGATGAAAACAAACAGCAAAGGCTGCAGGAAGGTCTGCATGAAGAGTTGAATGGCATTGCGCCTCGCCACGTGAGCGTCGCGGGCCAGCATCGCGAGAAAGGTTTTCCAGTTCAATCGCGCAAGCTCCTTCCAGTGTGGTGTAGGAAAAGATTCTCCAGGCTTGGCTCGGAGATGTGAACGTCCGACAACTCCGCGCCGGCACTCGCTGCCACGTTGGCGATTTCAGGAATGAGCGAGCCGCCGCGGTCGGCGTAGACATCAGCGCCCGAACCATCGGCCGCACGCACTTCGCGCACACCAGCCAACGACTGCAACCGCTGCAGCAGCTCCGGAGTCTGCTTCCCAAATCTCAAGCGCAACAGGAACCCTCCTGGAATCGATGCTTTCAACTCTCCCGGTGTCCCCACAGCAATCACGTGCCCGTGGTCCACGATGGCCAAACGCTGGCACAGCGCGTCGGCCTCCTCCATGTTATGGGTGGTCAAGAGGACGGTCTTCCCTGCCTGGTGGTATTCGCGAATGATCTCCCACAATAGAATCCGGGTCTGCGGATCGAGCCCGGCGCTGGGCTCGTCGAGAAACAGCACTTGCGGATCGTGCATCATGGCGCGAGCGATGGAAAGCCGCTGCATCATGCCGCCGGAAAATCCGCGTACCATCTGGTTGCCCCGCTCGGTGAGCTTGAACTTCTCGAGCAAGGCGTCGGCACGTTCGTTTCTGAGCTTGGAGCCGATTCCGAAGTAGGCGCCGTGAAAAACCAGAATCTCGCGGGCGGTCAATGAAAAATCCAGGTTAGGACGCTGCGGCACAACCCCGATCAAACGTTTGACTTC
>DATDGW010000238.1:0-7307 GCA_036521895.1 Candidatus Sulfotelmatobacter sp.
GTAGGCTGCGCCCAGCAGTGCAGCGCCGATGGTCGATACCGACACGCTGTTGTTCGCCGCCAGTCTGAATTTTTCCCAACTGTTGAGTGCTCCCATGTCAGTCGCCAGGTCGGCAAACACGACTGATTTCCGCGAGAGCAACCGGACGAAGTCGGCTCCGCCTTTCAACGGATTGCTCCCCTGTGATGGGATTTGTGCTTGGGGAGCAGATTGTGCTGTGGCGGAAGGTGCAGCGGGTAGCGTGGCCGGATGCTTGTTTGTACGACGCTGGCGGCGCAGACCAAACAGCAGGCGGTCGTTAAGAACAGGTGTCGTTTCGCAGCGGCCCACCTTCCGCCGATCACGCACCTTTTAAGGGTCATCAATTAGAGCTTCCAGTCCGGAATGATGATTTCCTGAACTGAGATCTATTCCTTCAATTCGACGCTGCTGGATGGGACGAGTGGTTTTCAGCGCAATCGGTAATGTGGTTCTCGATCGACAGGCATGCTATGGCAGCGGCCCGCCGCCCGGATCACTGCCAGAAGTGACAGTGCACAGTGCAGCAACCGGTTCAGCTAGAAGCGCGGCTAGGAGCTCGAAGCTGAGTTCTGCTAATCTTCTCGCTCATCATCCCGGAGTTGAATCTGCTCGGGAAAGAGCACTGATGCAAGATAATTCACGCCCCCAGCCGCCCGCCTTGTATCGATGGTCCGTTCTCATCTTTATCAGTTTGGCAATGGGTGGGAACTATTACATTTACGACAGCATCAACCCGCTGGAACGAATCTTCATCGACCACCTGGGTTTCTCCGCCACTCAGTTTGGATGGTTGAACGCCAGTTACAGTGTGGCTGCGGTCGCCACGCTGCTGATTGGCGGGATCATCATCGATCGGATCGGGACCAAGAAAGCAATTGCGATGTTCGCCTCCCTCTGCCTGATGGGGGCGGCATTGACGGCAACGAGCGGGCGTGCCCCGATCATGATCGCAGGGAGAACGGTCCTGGGCTTAGGAGCCGAGTCGATGATCGTAGCGGTCACGACCGCTTTGGCAAAGTGGTTCAAGGGCAAAGAACTGAGCTTCGCTTTCGGGATCAATCTGACGATCGCGCGTCTGGCTTCCGTGGCCGCCGATAATTCGCCGACCTGGGCAAACCGCGTTTTCTATCCGCAGGGACCGGCGGGTCCAGCCAGTTGGCAAGGGCCTCTGCTATTGGCGGTCGGGGCGGGAGTCATGAGCGTGGCGACAGCTCTTATTTACTGGGGCTTGGAGACTCGGGCCGAATCCAGCTATGAACTCGGCCAGGCCGGGGCCATCGATAAACTCGAGTTCAAGGGCATCTTTCGCTTCAACCCGTCGTACTGGCTGGTGGTTGGACTCTGCTTCACTTTCTACTCCGCAATTTTCCCGTTTCGCACCTTCGCCATCGACTTTTTCACGAACAAAATACTGGCCGCCCATGGCGGCACCGCGGCGCTGGAATTGGTCAAGGTGCAATCTTTGCAGCAGGCCGGCCGGCTGAACAGCCTTCTTCCGTTGGCGGCGATGATCGCCACGCCGCTGTTCGGCTTGCTGGTCGATCGCGTGGGTAAGCGGGCGTGGTTCATGATGTTTGGCTCGCTGCTGCTAATGCCCGTCTACTTGATGATGGCGTACACCAACATTTCGTTATACCTACCGGTCACTTTGATGGGGATCGCGTTCTCTTTGATTCCGGCGGTGATGTGGCCCTCGGTAGCCTACATCGTCGATGAATCCCGTTTGGGGACGGCCTATGCGCTCATGACGCTCATTCAGCAGGTCGGATTTTTCATCATGAACCTCCTGATCGGAAAGGCCAACGACTACGCCGGCGCGGGCCTGCAGAATCCCAACGGGTACGCCTTGGGATTGTGGATTTTCTCGATTCTCGGTTTCATTGGGATGGCATTGGCGATCTTGCTCCGCATCCGCGAAACTGGCCCGTATGGACACGGACTGGAGACGATTACTACGGCCAAACGTGCGGCCTGAAAGGGATCGCAAATTTACCAATTTCCGAAGATCGCGACTCTAAATTCGGGATCGGGTTTATTGCTCGTGGAGCCATGCTGTTCAACCCTGCTCAGGCAAAGGATTTCCGCAGCGAGAGCATCTCGTCCGAGTATCCCAAGTTCGGTAGAATGCCTCTGATATTCTGAATATGCGCATTACTTTCGTGCCATCGCGACGGCCCGCAAGCCATACAACGCAAAGATAGTTAGCCGCATCTCACGGGGTGCGGCCGGAAAAGGCAACTTGACCGACCCAGTACAGCGACAGGGCAACGACTGGAACGAAGCCGAGCTTATCGAGCGGGCCAAGCAAGGGGACGCCCAGGCGTTCCAGGCTCTCTACGACAAGCACAAACGGCGGGTGTACTCGCTTTGCCTGCGCATGACCGCGAACACTGCCGAGGCCGAAGATCTGACCCAGGAAGCGTTCCTACAGCTGTATCGCAAGATTGGAACGTTTCGCGGCGAATCGGCGTTCTCGACATGGCTGCACCGCCTGTCGGTGAACGTGGTGCTGATGCAGTTGCGAAAGAAGAGCCTCCCGGTAGTTTCGCTCGAAGAAACCACGCAGGGCGGCGAAGAAGATACGCCGAAGAAAGATTTCGGGGCGGAAGATTTGGTGTTGGCCGGATCCATCGACCGGCTGCTGTTGCAGAAAGCAGTCGACGATCTCCCTCCCGGCTACCGCACGATTTTTGTTCTTCACGACGTCGAAGGTTACGAACATAATGAGATCGCGACGATCGTGGGTTGTTCGATCGGCAACAGCAAGTCGCAGCTCCACAAAGCGCGCATGAAGCTGCGCGACCTGCTCAAGATGCAGCGAGCCGAGAAGGCCGACAAGTCCTGAGCAGCAAAGCAGGTGAAGTGATCCGGCACAGACCGGACACGGCGGTAACCTCGGCAGAGGCGCAACACTGCAAGCTAACTTGAATTGGCAGTTACACTGGTTCAGCAGAGGCTGATTCAACTGAGGCTTGGGGAGAGCAGTATGAATTGCGTTGAGTTGCAAGCCAGCCTGGCGGAGATCGAAGACGGCCGCAGTCCGGAACAGCGGGCACATCTGAAGACCTGCCCTGACTGCTCGGCCCTGGTCGCAGAGCTGGATCTCATCATTGCCACGGCTCCGGAACTGAGTGCGGCGGAGCAACCCAGCCCCCGCGTTTGGAATTCCATCGAAATTGCATTGCGGCAGGAGGGACTCATCCGCCCACAGCGCCCGAGCCGTTCCCTTCTGCCCTCCCTCAGCAGTCGCTGGGCGTGGGCCCGCTGGATGGCCCCAGCCGCCGCGGCATTGCTGATCGCGGTGGGCCTGTATGTTCGCCAGCAGTCTCCGTCGCAGCCAATTGCGGGCACTCTAACACCGGCCAACCCCGTTTCCGACATGGCAGTGGCGGGCCTGAACGACGACGATCTGCTGCAGGAGGTAGCCCAGCTGTCACCCGACGTAAAGGCGCAGTACGCGGACAATCTCCGGCACGTCAACCAGTACATTCAGGACGCCAAGAGCGTGGTCGCCGCCAACCCGAACGACGAGGAGGCTCGCCGCTCGCTCATGGAGGCCTATCAGGAAAAGGCCATGCTTTTCGACTTGGCGATGGATCGTTCTTTGCCGTAAGGTAGGGCAATTCCGGTGCCGCCAGCCAAGGCGCTGCGGGATCGAACTGGGGCATTCGAGGAATCTAATCTTATGAGCGGGCGCACAATCCAACTTGTAGTCGTCGGCGCGATGCTGGCCGGGACTTTACTTGCCGAGACCCACAAGGATTATCGCTTCAACGTCGGGCCCAGGTCCGGAGTCTCCGTCAATAATCCGTACGGCTCGATCTCGGTGAAGCCCTCCACCAGCAACGTCGTCTTGATCAATGCTGTGCTCGCTTCGGACAAAGTTGAAGTCGATAACGCCCTCGTCGGTAATCGCGTGGAGATCCAATCGCACCTGCTTCCCGGCGCCGACGCACAATCCGGCCGCGTGGATTACGAAATCCTGGTGCCCGCCGACGCCAGCATCACTCTGCACTCAAGCACGGGTCCCCTGCGCGCCGAAAAACTGCACGGCGATGTGACGCTGGAAGGCTCCGCCGCCACCGTGGAAATCCGCGACATTACCGGCGGCCACGTGCACGTGAAGACTCTGAACGGCCCGGTCACCCTGACCAACGTGCAGGATGGCCACGTCGAAATCGACTCCCTGAGCGGCGAAGTGACGTTGAACGGCGTCACCGGCCCGCTGGTGCAGGTGATTTCCACCAGCGGCAGCATCAACTACATCGGCGATTTCGGCGACCGTGGCGAATATCGCCTCACCAGCCATAGCGGAAACATCGAAGCGACCGTGCCCGACTCCACTTCAGCCGACGTGAGTGCGCGCTCCGTGCGCGGTGAAGTCCACGACGACATCCCTCTCCAACCCAAAGCCCACACCTGGTTCGTCATCAAAGAGGGAAGTGCCTTCTGGGGTACCATGGGTCGCGCCGCGGTGTCATCGACCGTGGTGCTGCGCAGCTTCAGTGGTAAAATCCACCTCAGAAAACGCATTTCAAGATAACAACGGCAGCTAGAAGCTGACTTTTGAAGAAGGGTTCTGGCAAAACCGCGAAAGCCAGGCGACGCATACGTGTGCGGCCCAAACGGTCGTACGCGAGACTCGCCGGTTCTCATGGCAACTCGGTTTTTCTGGTCGGCTTCATGGGAGCCGGCAAGAGCAGCGTGGGCCGCGCCCTCGGGCAGCGGCTGAATTGGATCTTTGAAGATCTCGACGATCGTATTCAAGCCCGCGAAGGACGCACAGTCGCAGAGATTTTCCGCGATTCCGGAGAGTCCGAGTTCCGGCGAGCCGAGCATGCGGCCTTGCAGCACGTAATCGAGGAACTGCGGGGCGGCGGCGCCAGAATCGTGGCATTGGGCGGAGGCGCCTTCGTGCAGAAAGAAAATGCGGCCCTGCTGAAAGCGTCCGGCGTGCCTACGGTTTTTCTGGACGCTACGGTCGAGGAATTGTGGCAGCGCTGCCGTACTCAGGCCACTGCAAGCGGAGCCGAGCGTCCTCTGCTGCAAAGTATGGAGCAGTTTCGCGGGCTCTATGAAATGCGGCGCGAGAGCTACTCGAAGGCGGCCCTGAGAGTTCAGACCGGTGGCCGCGCGGTGGAAACGATCGCGGTCGAGATCGCGAATGCCCTGGGGTTGAGAGAAATCGCGCTACGCAGCGAACAAGGAGAAGTCGAGTGAAGTTTGGAATTCCGATCCGTCGTCCGCTGGCCCTTGTTCTGGCCTCTTCCCTTGCCTTCGCTGGCGCCGGAGCGTCCGACAAAAAGGACAAGCAAAAACCCGCGGCCAACCAGACCATCGACTCCGGCTCGTTCGGAATTTTCATCAAAGGCCAGCGCGTCGCCACCGAGACCTTTCACATCGAGCAGCAAAACGGCGCCAGCATCATCAAGTCACAGCTGAAAGACACATCCGGGTCGGACTCCAGCCAGAAATCGGATCTGGAACTTAGTTCCAGTGGCGAGTTGCTGCGCTACGAGTGGAGCCAGTCCTCCGGTGGCTCGCTGACGGTGGCTCCCGACAACGAATTCCTGAAGGAGCGGATCAGCACCCCCACAAGTTCAAAGCCGGCCGAACAGGCGTTCCTGTTGCCCGCGGTCACGCCCATTCTGGACAACAATTTCTTCATTCACCGGGAAGTGCTGGCCTGGAAATATCTGAACGCAGTCTGCCAGCCTGCGGGCGGTGACACGAAATGCCGGCAGGAGCCGGCGGACTTCGGAACACTCGTCCCGCAGGACCGGACGTCGATGAGCGTCCGCATGTCACTCGGCGGCAAAGAGAAGGTCACCATTCGCGGTGTCGATCGCGACCTGCTGCGATTGAATCTGCATGGAGATCAGTTCGACTGGGCCCTTTGGGTGGACGATCACGACCATTTCAAGCTGATGAAGGTAGCGATTTCTGCCGATAACACCGAGGTCGTCCGGGATTAGGCTAGGCCCGCCCGGCGGCAGAATTCGAGATTGCCCTGGAGAACTTATTGCTGCTGACTGACTCCCGTACGGCGCGGTCTCTGGTTACGGTGCTGCTGTTCGCGCTGGGGCTGGGGTTTCTTTACGTGGCTCGGGCCACGCTCATCGCCTTCCTGTTCGCCATTTTTTTTGCCTACCTGATGAGCCCGTTGGTGAGCCACCTCGAAAAGGTGCTGCGCGGGCGCGGACGGGCCATTGCGGTGATCTACAGCCTGCTCCTTGTGCTGGTAGTGGTCTTCTTTGTAGTGGTGGGTCCGAAAGTGACACGTGAGGGCGCCAAACTGGGCCAGTCCCTGCCTGCCTTGCTGACCCAACTGAGTTCCGGCCAAATCGCACAGCAACTCGGCGCAGAGCACGGCTGGAACAAGCGATCGACGGACCTGCTGCAGTCGTTCCTGGTGAGCCACAGCGACGAAATTACCGAATTGGCGCAACGCATTGGGCTTCGTGTGGCCGACGTCGCCAAGCAGGCCTGGCTATTCTTCGTGGTGCCACTGTTGTCGATCTTCTTCCTGAAAGACGGCCGCTCCTTCAGCGACTTCCTGCTCTCGACCATCCAGTCCCGGCCGCAGCGTGAGTTTCTGGAGAACGTGCTCAACGATCTCAACCAGATGCTGGCCCACTTCATCCGCGCCCAATTGACCCTGGCCGCGCTGACGCTGGTCATGTACTCAGCCTTCCTCGGCGCGATGCGGGTTCCCTACGCCCTTGTGCTGGGCACGATTGGCGGCGTGCTGGAATTCGTTCCCGTCGTTGGCCCGCTCGCGGGCGCGCTGATCATTGTGACCGTCGCCCTGCTCATGAGCTACAAGCACTGGGTGATCCTGGTCATCTTTCTTGGGATCTGGCGCCTGTTGCAGGACTACGTTTCATCTCCTCGCATCATGGGTGAGAGCATGGAACTGCATCCCCTGGCCGCGATCTTCGGCGTCATGGCTGGAGGTGAAGTCGCCGGCATCCTCGGCGTCTACCTCTCGATCCCCGTGATGGCCAGCCTGCGCATCGTCTTCCGCCGCTGGCGCCTCTACGCCGAGAAGAAAAAATTCGGCCCCCTCACCGACTACACGTTCCGCAACCACGAAGCCCACAGGCCGTAGTCGCAGCGCGTGGATTCATAGCGTAGCGACACAACCTAGTGTAGTGTCTCATAAATAGCTGGAGTTATTCAGGGAAATGAAATACCCTTGGGGCATGCCGCGCCAAGCTCAGCCCATTGCCCTGAGGGAAGCAGATCGACTGGAATTGCAGCGCTGGGTGGCGGCGCATGGTACG
>DATDGW010000239.1:0-13441 GCA_036521895.1 Candidatus Sulfotelmatobacter sp.
TGGTGAACGACTCTCCCGCCTGCGAGAGAACAACGCGATCCTGCGGGCGCTTCGGCCCAGCCAGACTCGGCTCGACGGTAGCGAGATCAAGCTTGATCAACTCCGAATATTCCGCCTCCGGAGTCTTGTCGTCGTGGAACAGTCCCTGCTCGCGGCTGTAAGCCTCGACCAAAGCAATCTGCTCTTCCGTCCGCCCCGTGAGCCGCAGATAGCGCAGCGTCTCTTTATCGATGGGGAAGAGGCCGCAAGTAGCCCCATACTCCGGCGCCATGTTCGCCACAGTAGCGCGGTCGGCCAGCGACAAGTCCTTCAGCCCCGGCCCAAAGTACTCAACAAACTTTCCCACAACGCCATGCTTCCGCAACATCTCAGTAACAGTAAGAACAAAATCAGTAGCGGTCGCCCCCTCACGCAACCTACCAGTAAGCTTGACCCCAACAACCAGCGGAATGAGCATGGACACAGGCTGCCCCAACATCGCCGCCTCGGCCTCAATCCCGCCCACTCCCCAGCCGAGCACGCCCAAACCATTCACCATGACGGTATGACTATCAGTACCGACGAGGGTGTCGGGGTAGGCGGTGCGCTTGCCGGGGCTCTCGTGGACGAAAACGACGCGCGCTAGATATTCGAGGTTGACTTGGTGAACGATGCCGGTGTCGGGGGGGACGATGGCGAGATTGCGGAATCCGGTTTGGCCCCAGCGGAGGAAGGAGTAGCGCTCTTTGTTGCGCTGGAATTCGAGCAGGGCGTTCATGTCGAAAGCTTGAGCGGTGCCGAATTCGTCGACTTGGACCGAGTGGTCGATGACGAGTTCGACCGGTTGCAGCGGGTTGATGAGCGTGGGGTCGCCGCCGAGAGTCTTCATGGCGTCGCGCATGGCGGCGAGGTCGACTACGCAAGGGACGCCGGTGAAGTCTTGAAGGAGGACGCGGCTCGGGCTGAAGGCTATTTCTTTTTCGGGCTTCGACTTGCTGTTCCATTTCGCGAGGGCGCGCACTTCTTCTTTGGTAACGTTGCGTCCGTCTTCGGTGCGGAGCAGGTTCTCGAGCAGGATGCGCAGGGAGAACGGCAGGTGCTTGGTGGAGATGCCTTGCTTGTCGAGAGCGTCGAGGCGGTAGATTTCGTATTCTTTGGTGCCGACTTTGAGGGTGGATTTGCTGTTGAAACTATTCACAGACATGCTGGCCTTCCTCGAGGAATGACTTCGGGCGCATGCGGATTTCGCGGCGCGGATCGCAACTTATTAGTGTAATGCGTTTGGGCGGGAATTGAGTAGTAGGGTGGTGTGAGGCCGAGGGAGTGAGTGCGACTTAGTCCGCGCGAGATCCTTCGCTTCGCCTGCAGATCGGCTCCGCTCAGGATGACGCCTGTGAGAAAATTAGCGGAAAATCCTCAGCTGGGCTGGATGCGTTCGATTGCGGGGACGAGGTCCGTGGCCAGGCGGCTTTTGTCGATGCAGGCGTGGGCGCCGGCTTCCAAAGCGCAGGGCAGGAGCAGGGCCGGGTCGTGTTGGCTCAGGACCACGATTTTTGTGGCGGGTACTTTTTCCCGAAGGATGCCTGCCACTTCCAGTCCACTCATCCCCGGCATGCTGATGTCGAGCAGGACGAGGTCGGGCAGCAATTCGGTTGCTTTCTGAATTGCATCAGGCCCATCTTGGGCTTCGCCGCAGACCTCCCAACTGGCCTTCGGCGCGAGAATGTTCCTTACGCCACGCCGCACCAACTCGCTGTCATCAGCGATGAGAATTCTCATGGATCAGGTGAACACGTCCCCGTACCAGAGAGGGTATCACCCAACGATCGGGGCCGGTTGATCAGAATTTTCCAGGTCAACAGTGCTGTCCGTTTTGGAGGACGAATTCGCGGACAGGGGGAACTGGAAGGAAATCTTGGTGCCTCTTTGATTGGACTCGATCATCATGTGGCCCCCGAAGTGGCGGGCCCGCTCGCGCATGCCCCGGATGCCTACACCGGAGCCTTGCGATTGAATCTGAGCAAGCCTTTCGGCGAAGATTCCTTTGCCCTTGTCCTGAACTTCGAGAGAAACGCTGTCGGCATTGCAGGCAAGACGAATGACCGCGCTCTTGCTGCCGCTGTGGCGATGGATGTTGGTGAGCGATTCCTGCACCAGGCGGAACATCGCCAGCCCATTTCGCGGGAGAGCCGTTCGAAATCCGCGGCAACGTCGAGTGTGATTTTCAAACCTCGCCCACTGTGAACGCCCCGGTGAAAAATTCGAAGGCGTTTCCGGCGAACTGAAGCCGCTCCGTTCGCTGAGGTCCCGGATATACCAATGCAACGCCTCGGATAATCCGGTCTCGTCGAGCAGAGGCGGATGCAACAGGTACGACATCGTGCGGATTTCCTGGCTGAGCTGCTGCACCAGTTCCTGACTCTCATCGATCTGCTTGCCGAGAAGCGGCGCTTGTGGCGGCAGCTGCTGAACGGCTTGAGCAAGACTCATCGAGAGCGCAGTGAGGATTTGGCCGGCGCTGTCGTGCAGTTCACGGGCATATGCCGGCGTTCCTCGTCCTGGGCCTGCAGCACACGGCTGGAGAGGTCGCGCAACTGCTCGGCCTGCTCCACCACCTCGGTGGTGCGAATGCGGACTTCGGCGTCGAGAGTTTCAGCCAAATCTGCCTCAATGATTCCGATTACGCCTCGCTGAATGGTAGCGTTAGCCGTCAAAAAGGGCACATACAGTGTTTCCTGTACTAGTGCCGCGATTCGTCGGTTCGTGAGTGACGATGCAGCCGGTTGGCTCAATGACGGCCCAACCGGGCGCTACTTCTACATACCTCTTCATAGCTCGAGTGCCCGCTGGCTGGCGATTCCTGTAGCACGGATCAGGGACGACTGTCATACTCCTGTTTCCCGCAGGAGGCGTTCCTTGACTGATCAATCCGGTCCCGGACTTACCGAAAGACCGCGCGAAGAGCAGGCACCGGCCGATGCCACGGATCGGCGGAGCGCAACTCAGGGCGAGCCACGTCAGGTGTGGGGACGCATCGACCGCCTCCGGCTGCTGACCTGGGCGGGAATTGCCTTCGGTATTCCAGGAGTGCTGATCTGCGTGGTGCATCAGGCTGGGGGCGGGAGGAGTTCCGCGTTCACGGTGCGGAATGAATTGCCGGTCAAGGCCGTGATGGTGTTTTTCGTTTTGCTGGCAACCTGGATCGTGTCGCGCATCGAGAAGCGCTCGCCCGACGAGTATGGAATGCCACTAGCGCAGACGTTGGGATGGCGATTCTGGGAAGGGACGGGTTGGGGCTTTGCGATGCTCTCGGCGATTGTGCTGGCGTTGCGGGCGTTGGGTCACTTTCAAATTGATTCAGTGGCGCTGGCCAGAGGCGCAATCGTCCAGTGGGCACTGGCGTGGGGCCTTACGTTTCTGGGTGTGTCACTGAGCGAGGAGCTGGCGTTTCGCGGCTACTGGCTGTTCTCGATGGCTCGGCGCATGCGCTTCTGGCCGGCGGCGTTGTTTCTCTCGGCGGTATTCGGGGTCGCACACCTCGGCAATAAGGGAGAGAACGTGCTCGGCCTTGTGCAGGTGGTGGCGACCGGGTTGTTGCTTTGCCTGATGATCCGACGCACGGGGAATCTGTGGTTTGCCATTGGATTCCACGCGGCGTGGGATTGGGCGGAAACTTTTTTCTATGGCACGCCCGATAGCGGGCTGCGCGGCGCGGGCCGGTTTCTGAACAGCTCGGTGCAGGGGCCGAATTGGCTTACCGGAGGAGCGGCGGGGCCGGAGGGGAGCGTGTTTGCATTCTTTGTGCTGGCGCTTTGCGCTCTGCTGGTGCATTGGCGATTTCCTAAGGCGGTGTATCCGGATCGTCCGGTGTAGGGCGGACGGCCGGTGAAAGGCGACCCCAGGGCTAAAAGCCGCGCTGAACCCTGCAATTCCATACGCGGCCATCGAAGGGGCCGCTCTTCCACGGCGATGCACAGAGTTGTGAAGTTCTGAACAGGAATGAGCGTGTTTGTGAATTCCCGGGCTTGCCGAGGGGATCCTGCCTTACCGGACGCTGGTCCAGACTTGGTAGAGCACCACTCCGAACATGAAAACGAGATAGAACCGCAGGGCCCAGAACAGGACCATTTCCGTGGTGGTCAGCTGGCGGCGGGGACAGTGATGCTTTGCCTTCGTGGAGATCAGCTGGTCAGGCTCGAGAGAGGCCACGACGGAGGCGAGGTCCGCGCTGTTTACGTCAGAGCTGGGGGCGGAGTTGAAGCGGGGGTCCATTCTATTTGCCTCCGATCAGCGCCAAGGCGTGGGGCGCGACTACGCTGATGCCGAACAGGATTCCGGCGGCGACCAGAATCAGGACGACTCCGAGCGCGAGAATGTTGGCCCAGAGCGGGCTGACGAGGTCTCCCATGATTTCGCGGTCATTGACCAGCATGTACAGGAAGAGCAGCGCGGGAGGCATGGCGAGAACCGCGATCACGTTTACGACGAGCACGATGTAGACCAGGGGGATGCCGGGGATCAGGACGAGTCCGGCGGCGGCGGCGGCTTCGAGAATCAGGACGAGATAGAAAGACTTTCCCTGCTGAAAGGGGAGATTCAGGCTGTGCGGGCGGTGGGAGACTTCTCCGAAGGCGTAGGCCGAGGAGGTTGAGATGGTGATGGCGGCGACCATGCCAGCTTCAAACATGCCGAGAGCGAATAGGGCGGAACCCCAGTGTCCGACGAAGGGCTGGAGGGCCTGCGCGAACTGGGCTCCTTCGAAGTTGGCGACGGACATGCCGTGGGCGAAGAGTGGGGCGGTGGCGATGATCGTGGCGAGCGCGGCCAGGGCGGCAAGGGCAGCGCCCAGTATGGTGTCGACGCGGCCGAAGCGGATGTCGTGGGTGGTGAGTCCTTTGTCGGCGATGGCGCTCTGCTGGAAGAAAAGCATCCAGGGGGTGACGGTGGCTCCGATGTTGGAGAGCAGGATTAGAACTGTTTCCTGCGTCAGGCCGCCCGGCAGCGGCTTGAAGGTGATCAGTGCGGAGCCGATCGCGCGCCAGTGTGGATGGGTGAGCAGAGCGACGGGGACGAACACCAGGTTGAACATGGCGGCAACAAGCGTGATGCGCTCCCAGGTCCAGTAGCGGTGGGCCATCAGGGCGACGAAGAGGACGATCCAGGCGCCGAGAACGGAGACGGCGGGAGGAACGCCGAAAAATCCCAGGCCGGCGCGGATGGCGATGAACTCGGTGACCAGCGTGAGGAAGTTGCCAACCATGAGGTCGATCATGGAGAACCATCCCCAGAACGGGCCGAAGCGATCAAAGATCAGTTCGGCGTGACCGCGGTGGGTGGCGGCGCCGAGGCGCACGGTCATCTCCTGGACGACGCATGCCATGAGGAAGGTGAGCACCACGAAGGGGAGGAAAAAGCCGATGCCGTAGCGGGCTCCAGTGGCGGCGTAGGAGAGCATGCTGGGGCCGTCGTTTTCGCCGAGCATGACGAGGATGCCGGGGCCGACGAGCAGCCAGAGCAGGCGGGCGCGGGGCCAGAGGCCGTGCTGGGTGCGCGTGGTGAGGACGCGTTCGCGGTCGTGGGCGCGGTCGATGTCTTCGTGAGTGATGACCACGCCGTCGGAGGTCAGGGGTGCGTGTGACGGCAATTCCCTCTGCGGTTTCGAAGTTGTGGCCGTCTCGTTCATGCAGAAGGAGCGGTTGCGTCAGGGGGGCGCATGCCGCAATTTCGTTATTAGCTTAAGTATATAGCAGAATATAAACCATGGTTAACTATTTTCTGGGGCGAAAGATGGAAACGCCACGCGAGATGCTGCCCTTCGCCTGAAGAACGGCTCCGGTCAGCATGACGCCGGGGCGGATGAGTACGGGTAAAGTCTGTTCGGCGAAAGGTTATTCGGAGCGCAGCGCTACCATGGGATCGACCAGCATGGCGCGACGCGCGGGAACGTAGCACGCCGCCAGTGTGACCACCGACATCAAGGCGGCGACCGCGGTGAACGTGACGGGATCCATCGGGCTCACGCCATAGAGCTGGCTGGCGAGTAGACGCGTCAGCAGGAAGGCTCCCACGAGTCCAAGCGAAATCCCGGCGACAGCGAACTTCGCGCCTTGCTTCATGACCAGCCAGAGAACATCGCGGCGCTGGGCGCCCAATGCCATGCGGATTCCCATTTCTCTCGCACGCTTGGATACGAGAAAGGCGAGGACGCCATAGACGCCAACCATGCCCAACACGAGCGCAACGCCGGCGAATGCGGCGAATAAGAGAGTGGTTGATGCGGGAGTAGACGCGGCTTCGGAGACAACGGCGCGCATGCTGCGGACTTCACTGACTGGCGCGTCTGGGGCGAGCCGAGTCACAATGTTGCGCAGTGTCGTGCCGGCCTGCCGCCCATCCGAAGTGGTACGGACGGCAATGGTCATCTCCGCAGGCACGCTGCCATTTTCCAGAGTGGCTTGGGAAGTGTAGGGTACGTAGGCCGTGCCCCGCATATAGTCCGGAACGCTGTTCTGCAAGTCATAGGCACGCACGTCAGCCACAACACCGACGACGGTGCGCCAGTCTTTTTCTCCGACAAAGCGGACGTGCTTCCCAACTACCTCGCGTCCATTCCAGAAGCGCTTCGCGGTCTCGGCGGTGATCACCACTACGGGCGGTCCTCCGGACTCGTCTGCCTCGCTGAACCACCGCCCCGCGAGCAGCGGAACGCCCATCACGCGGAAGTAGTCGGGAGTGACCACATCGAGCCAGAAAAGTGGCTGCGTGGTTCCGGTGGGAAGGTTCATGAAATCCTCGAGGTCAAAGGAGCGCTTGCTCACTCGTCCGCCGAGCGGAAGCGTGTTGACCAGAGCCGCATCGGTGACGCCGGGAGCGGTCCGGGCCTGTTCCAGCACACTGCGATAGAAGGCGAGGCAGCGCGCGGTGTCGTTGCAAAACGTCTCGTTGGGCGTGATCCGCGCGGTCACGATCTGTTGCGGTTGAAAACCGGGATCGACGTGCGAGAGCGCCCAGAAGCTGCGAATCAGCAGTCCGGCCGAGATGACGAGCAACACGGCAAATGCAACTTCGGCAATCGCCATGGAGCTGCGCAGCCATTGCGATACGGAAACCGAAGCACCCCGCCCGGCCGAGTTGAGAGATTCTGCCACCGCGGACCGCGACAGTTGCAGCGCCGGCGCTAACCCGAAGATGAGACCCGTGACGAGGGCGAGTGCTCCCGTGAAAACGAGCACGCGCCAATCCAAATGAACGTCCGCGAGGCGTGGAGTGTCCGCGGGCAGTGAAGCCTTCAGCAGAACAGCTCCCGCTGCCGCCAGTGCCAATCCGAACAAGCCTCCGAGCGCGGACAAGACCACACTTTCGGTGAGCAACTGCCGGGTGATACGCTGTCTTCCCGCTCCCAGAGCGGAGCGGATGCCCATTTCTTTTTCCCGTGCAGCGGCGCGCGAAAGTGTCAGATTCGCGACGTTGGCGCAGGCGATCATCAGCACCAGCACGACGGCACCCAAGAGCAGCAACAGCCGCACGCGCACGTCTGCGACCATGCCATTCTGCAGTTCGACCACGGTGACGTCGGCATTCCAGTCGGCGGGCATGTGCCAGGGGAACAATGCGGACACATGCGGCTGAAACAGGCGAATCTCCGCGGCTGCCTGTGCCCGCGACGAACCCGGATGAAGCCTGCCAATCACCGGCATGAAGTCCCCGGCCCAATAGGTGGAAGTATTGCGAGGATCGTTATGCAACGGCACCCACAACTGCGTTTTTGGGGAAGGGAAATGGAAGTCTGCGGGCATGACACCGACGACCTGGCGGCTCACGCCTTCCAGTTCGATCGAGCGTCCGATGATCGCGGAATCGCGCCCGAAGCGCTGTTCCCAAAGAGCGTGACTCAACACAACATAGTTATCTCGGCCAACGGAGTCTTCACCGGGGCGGAACGTTCGTCCAACCTCTGGTTGCGCTCCCAGCACCGACAGCAGTTCAGCGGACACTTCCGTGCCCGTGAGCCGCACCGGTTCGCCAAAGCGCGTGAGATTGAATTCGTGACCCTCGGCGTAGGCGGCAACGTCCATCGTGTGGACCTGTTGGCGCATCGCGACATACGCACCCTTCGGATACGTTCCGGTCACGCTGACCAGTTCCGCAGGTTGGGGGTAAGGCAAGGAGACGAGCAGAATGCCATTGACCAGGCTGAAAATGGCAGTGTTGGCACCAATGCCCAGGGCCAGTGTAATCACTGCAACCGTCGTGAAACCGGGGCTCTTGCGCAGCTGGCGCAGGGCGTATCGCACATCTTGAAACAGGCTCGTCATGCAGCATCCTCCAACAAAGGGAAGAACCTACGGCCAGAGAACAAGTGCAACCGTCCAACCGATCTCCGGTTGATGCTAAGTCTATGGTTTCCAATGTGAAAACAGCCGGTTCGTGAGAGAACTCCTGTCTTGATTCTGTCCGCTCTCGAACGTTGCCGTCCGAAAATGAACAGCCGAAGACCGGCAACCGCCGCGGTGAAAGCTCCATTTTCTATTGTTCGCGAAGGGTACGCATCGGATCGAGGTTGGCGGCGCGCAGCGCTGGCGCGAGGGCAGCGATTATCGAAACGAATAGCAGCCCGAGCGTCACGATCGCGAAGACCGCTCGGTCGAGCGGCGCGACTTTAAACAGAGTGCCGGTGATCAGTCCGCTGGCGAAGATCGACGCGAGCACACCGATTCCGATTCCAAGAGACGCGAGGGTCAAGGCACGCCGCAGGACGAGCCCCAAAATCTCGGAGCGCGAGGCTCCTAGCGCGATTCGCAGGCCGAGTTCACGGGTCCTTTCGGAGACCACGTACGACAGAACCGAGTAGAGCCCGAGAGCAGAAAGCAGCAGGGCAATTCCGGCGAAGCCCGAGACCAGAACCGCTTCGAAGCGCGGCTGAGCGGCCTGAACGGTGATGCTGTCGGTGAAGGTGCGGTAGTTGAAGACCGGATGGTCGTTGTCCATCGCGGCAACGATCCGGCGAACCGTATTCTCGTAAGCTCCGGGATCCCCAGCAACTCTCATCACGACAATCGTGCGTTGGTGACTGGGATCCTGGGCAAAGGGCAGGAAGAACTGCGGCTGGTAGGGATCCCACATGTCATCGGTCCTGGTATCGCCCACAATCCCGATGATCTGTCGAGCGATGACGGGCTCGTTCGTGTGGTCAAACGTCGGGGTGAAGTACTGGCCGATGGGATCTTCATTGAGGAAATATTTCCTCGCGAAGGCCTGATTGATGACCGCGACGGGGCTGGCTTTCGGATCGTTGTCGTGCGGTGCGATGGTGCGCCCGCGCAGGAGCGGAATCGAGAGCGTTTCAAAATAGCCCGGCATCACGACTGCAGCGCCAGCATCGGGAAGATGATCGGGCGAGTTCAGATGATGGGCGATCGTAAAGTTAGTAAACGTGCCCCGCCCCCAAAGGATGGGCAGAGGATGGCCGGCACTCACCCTTTCAACACCGGGGATCGCCACCAGCTCCGGGAGAAGTCTGCCGATAAAGCGGACCTTGCCTGGGACGGGATAGAGCTTGTTGGTCAACGCGATGTCGAAGTAGACCGTGTGTGAGGTGTCGAAACCCGGGTTGATGTGAATTACGTTGAACATGCTGCGGATGAGCAATCCAGAGCCGATGAGCAGCGTGAATCCGAGAGCGGTTTGGGCGACGACCAGCGCACGATGAAGCCGGTTGCGATGACGCCCGGACGTAGTCGTAAAGCTGCAGTCTCGCAGGGCAGTGGCTGGATCGGACTTCGACATCCGCCACGCCGGGAGCAATCCGAAAATGAGTGATGTGCCTGCTGAAAGTATGGCCGCGAATGCCAGCACGCGGCCATCGAGAGTGATGTTGTACAGCCGGGGCAGATCGCGGGGCACGAGCTGGAGCCCAGCGCGCAGGAGGGCGAAAGACGCGAGGATGCCAGCGACTCCGCCTCCGACGGCAAGCAGTAATGCTTCGACCAGCAGTTGACGCACGACCCGAATTCGGCTCGCACCGAGCGCCGTGCGCAGCGCCACTTCCGCACGGCGCCCGTTGGCGCGGGCGAGGAGGAGGCCGGCAACGTTGGCGCAACCGATGATCAGGACGATTCCAACCGCAGCCAATAGAAGAGAAAGGGCCGAGCGGATGTCGGAGACTTCTTCGTCGAGCAACGGGTTGACGGAGACGCCAAGGCGGTAGCGATCTTCGGAATACTGCTGGGCAAGCCCGAGCTGGATGGTGTTCAGTTCGGAAAGGGCTTGCTTGACGCTGACGCCGGGCTTGAGACGTCCGACAACCGATAGCCGGTCTTCGTCGCGGAGGGAAGTCCCCGGATTAAGACCCTCGGCATCAATCGAGTAGGTCGACCAGTAGTTGGCGGGCTGGCCGATGGGATAGTGGAAGCTGGGCGGCATGACTCCAACGATGGTGTAGGGCTCATCACTGATCTTCACCGTTTGACCTATCGCGTTGGGCGACGCAGCAAAGTCTGAGACCCAGAGTGCATGACTCAGAATGGCGACACGATGACCGGGCTGCTGTTCGTCCTCCGTGAATGAGCGGCCGAGAGCCGGAGCTACTCCGAGCGTAGCAAACAGATTTGAGGAGGTGCGGCCACCTTCCAGTACTCGAGCGCCTTCACCATTCGCCTTACTGAAAAGGCGGGAGATGTTGTCATAAGAAGCGAGCGACTCAAAGGCATGGCTTTGGCGCTGCCAGTCAAAGAAATTGGGATAGGAGTTGCCGAGCAAGTTCGCCGCCGCGACGTTGTCAGGAGCGACTCCTGACGGGAACTCCAGAGTGTCGATGGCGACAAGCTGGTCGGCGTGAGGGAAAGCTAGAGGGCGAAGCAGGATGCCATCAAACAAACTGAAGATTGCGGTGGTGGCGCCGATGCCGAGAGCCAGCGTGAGGATCGCGGTCACAACGAAGCCCGGACTGCGGCGAAAATGCCGGACCGCGAAAGTCACATCCTGCAGCAGCGTCGGAAGCATGGCGTGATTATGACAGGGGCTACGGATGATCAGTCAGAGCTGTCCTCAAGATGGGTACTCCCTGCAACCTGCGGAAGATCTCTCTGCCTATTGATGGCGCTGAGAAGAGCGTGACGTCAGCGCTTCGGGCGGGCTGCGGGCGCGAGCCACACTCGCTCAGAGGCTGCGGGGCCGAGAGAGACGGTGCCCGCGGGAGTGGAGAGTGTCAGAGTCTGGTCGTAGTTGCGTTCAAGCAGGCGGAGCTTAGCTCCGGGACGGACTCCGCGGTGCTCGAGAAATTCCAGGAGTCGGCGATCGCGTTCGTAAATTCCGCTGACGGTGTAGGTGTTGTCGAGTTCGGCGTCGGCGAGCAGGACTAGACCACGGCGGCGGCGACTGGAGGGGCCTTCGAGTTCACTCAGATTTCCGTGGGGACACGCGCCGCCAGAGCCCAGCTTCGCCAGAAGTTTGGCTTCGAAGTCCGGAGAGACCGCGTGCTCGAGACGCTCAGCCTCGTCGTGCACCTTCCACCACTCCATGCCGAAGAGTTCAGAGAGCATACGCTCGATGAGGTGATGGCGGAGGGTGAGCTTACGGGCGATCTTGCGTCCGGCAGCGGTGAGGCTAACTTTCCCGGTCGTTTCCACGCGCACCAGCCCGTCTTTCTTCAGGCGGCGCAGGGCCATGGTGACAGCGGGCGGAGAAACCTTAAGCAGGTTGGCGAGGCGCGCGGAGATGACCGCTTCGCCTTCGCTCTCCGCTTCGAGGATCGATTTGAGGTAATCCTCCTTGGAGACGGTAATCATTGAGGGTGATTATACGATGGCGGGTTAATCGGGGTTAATGGCTGTGGAGCGGAGTACAGCGGGACTCGGTGGATAACGCTGTGGATGTGCGCGCGAGATGCTTCCCTCCGCCTTAAAAACGGCTCCGGTCAGCATGACGCCTGTTGGCAAAGGTGCGGAGCAATGTGCCAGAAGAAATCCAAAAACAAAAGGGACAGTCCGGAGCCCCCGAGACTGTCCCTCAAAACCCTCCCGGTTAGAAGGGTAACTTGATGACCTTAAGGTACTGTTGGCATGTTGCAAAGGGATTGCAGAACCATGAATATCTGATGAATTCCGTTGGGCGGGCGCTGCTATAGTATTCGGTTGATTCGTTGCATCTGTTGACATCTTTCTCTTCATTCCTGGTTGAGAGGATTCGATGCCGTCCACAACATCGCGAAAGACTGAGCAGTCACGGCGCCTGCAGCAGCGGGCGGAGAGCATGATACCGGGAGGAGTAAATTCTCCGGTGCGGGCGTTTCGCTCGGTGGGAGGGGATCCGCCGTTCATTGTGCGCGGCAAAGGATCGCACATCTGGGACGCCGACGAGAACGAATTCATTGACTACATCGGATCGTGGGGGCCGCTGATTCTGGGGCACGCCGAGCCCAACGTGCTCGACGCGATTGTGGGCGCGGCGTGCAACGGCACGAGCTTCGGAGCTTCCACGCCTTCCGAGGCCGATCTGGCGGAGTTGGTGCTGGGCGCGTTTCCGCACATGCAGAAAGTACGTTTCGTCAGTTCAGGGACTGAAGCGACGATGTCGGCGATCCGGCTGGCGCGGGCTCACACCAAACGAAAATACATTGTGAAGTTTGAGGGCTGCTATCACGGCCACGCGGACGCTTTGCTGGTGAAGGCCGGGTCGGGCGTGGCGACGCTGGGGATTCCGGGATCGGCGGGCGTGCCGGAAGAGTTCACGCAGTTCACGCTGGCTTTGCCGTTCAACAATCTGTCGGTGGTCGAGCATGCGTTTCAGAAATTCAAGCACCAGATTGCGTGCGTGATTGTCGAGCCAGTGGTGGGGAACATGGGATGCGTTCCCGCGGCGGACGATTATCTGGTGGGACTGCGAATGCTCACTGAGCGCGAGCGGTCGGTGCTGATTTTTGATGAGGTGATGACGGGATTCCGGGTGTCGTTCGGCGGAGCGCAGGAGTTGTATAACATCCGCCCCGACCTGACGACCATGGGAAAGATTATTGGCGGAGGCTTGCCGGTGGGGGCGTACGGCGGGCCGAAAGAAATTATGGATATGGTGGCACCGCTCGGGCCGATGTACCAGGCGGGGACGCTTTCGGGGAATCCACTGGCCATGGCCGCGGGGTGCGCGATGTTGAAGCAGTTGCGCGACCGCAAAAGCGAAATTTATCCGCGGCTGGAGAAGTTGAGCGGAGAACTGGTCGAGGGCGTGGCTGCGGCCGCGAAGGAAGTGGGAGGGGCGCTCTGCTACAACCGCGTGGGATCGATGTTTACCTGGTTCTTTACCAAAGGGCCGGTGACGGATTGGGATTCGGCGTCGAAGTCGAATACCGAGGCCTTCGGGAAATTCTTCCGCAGTATGCTCGACAGTGGCGTGTACCTGCCGCCCTCGCAGTATGAAGCGGCGTTCCTGGGCGCGGCGCACACGGAAGACGATGTGCAGCGCACGATTG
>DATDGW010000240.1:0-6015 GCA_036521895.1 Candidatus Sulfotelmatobacter sp.
AAACCGTTCAGGGTGTGATGGACAAATTCGCAGAGCAGGTCGGCCGATCCTACCACCTGTTTGACTATGCGGGTGCGCCGGATGCCGATCGCGTGATCGTAATGATGGGCTCGGGCGCAGAGGTCGCGCACGAGACTATCGACCATCTCAACGCGCAAGGAGAAAAGCTGGGGCTGCTGAAGGTCCGCTTGTACCGTCCCTTCCCGGTGAAAGCTTTGCTCGAGGCTTTGCCTGCCAGCGTGCGGGAAATCGCAGTGCTCGATCGGACCAAGGAGGCGGGAGCGATTGGCGAACCGCTGTATCTCGATGTCGTGAACGCGCTTCATGAAGGAGTGAAGAATGGCCAAATAACGCGGCAAACTCCCCCAACGGTCGTGGGTGGACGTTACGGGCTCTCCTCTAAGGAATTCACTCCGGCCATGGTCAAAGCAGTCTACGATAACCTGAAGGCCGACCAGCCTAAGGATCACTTCACGATCGGCGTCCAGGACGATGTCAGCCACACCAGTTTGTCTTATCACGCCAGTTTTTCAACCGAGCCTGAAAATGTTGTCCGGGCAATGTTTTACGGTCTTGGGGCGGACGGCACAGTAGGCGCCAACAAGAATTCGATCAAGATTATTGGCGAGAACACTGACAACTACGCTCAGGGCTACTTCGTCTACGACTCGAAGAAGTCAGGTGCGGCAACCATTTCCCACCTTCGCTTCGGGCCACGGCCCATTCGCTCGAGCTATCTGATCTCAAGCTCCAACTTTGTGGCCTGTCACCAATGGATATTCCTTGAGCGCTACGACATGCTGAGCGCCTTAGTTCCCGGCGGCACGTTTCTGCTTAACAGTCCATTCGGCGCGAAAGACGTTTGGGACCATCTCCCCCGGGCTGTTCAACAGCAGCTCATTTCGAAGCGCGCGAAGTTTTACGTGATTGACGCCTATCAGGTGGCGCGCGATACCGGCATGGGCAGCCGCATGAACACCATTTTGCAGGTTTGTTTCTTCGCCATCTCCAAAGTGTTGCCGGCAGGCCAGGCGATTGAGGCGATTCGCAAGTCGATTCGTGACACCTACGGCAAGAAGGGCGAGGAGATCGTCGCGCAGAACATGAAAGCCGTGGACGAGACTCTGGCGCACTTGTTCGAAGTGAGAGTCCCGGCTGAACTCACCAGCACGATTGAGATGCCCCCGCCATTCTCGCCATCAGCGCCCCAATTCGAGCGTGACGTGCTGGGCATAATCTATGCGGGGCGAGGGGACGAATTGCCGGTCAGCGCATTTCCCGTAGATGGCACCTTTCCCACCGGAACCGCGAAATGGGAGAAGCGCAACCTGGCGCTCGAAATCCCCGCCTGGGATTCCAAGATTTGCATCCAATGCGGAAAGTGCGCCATGGTTTGCCCGCACTCGGTCATCCGCATCAAGGCTTACGACTCGAAAGAGCTGCAAGGCGCTCCAGCAACATTCAAGTCTACTGAGACGCGCGACCGGGAATGGCAAGGTCTCAAGTACACGATTCAGGTTGCGCCCGAAGACTGTACCGGTTGCGGGATCTGCGTGGAAGTTTGTCCGGTTAAGAACAAGGCCGAAACGCGGCTCAAAGCGATCAACATGGTGCCGCAACCTCCGCTGCGCGTACCTGAGCGCGAGAATTGGGATTTCTTTCTCAAGATTCCGGAACTTGACCGCCGCAACATTAAGGTTGGCACGATCCGTCAGCAGCAAGTTCAGGAGCCGCTGTTCGAGTTCTCCGGTGCGTGCGCGGGTTGTGGAGAAACTCCATATCTCAAGCTGATGTCGCAGTTGTTTGGCGACCGGGCCATCATTGCCAACGCTACGGGATGCTCATCGATTTACGGCGGCAACCTGCCCACGACGCCCTGGACGAAAAATGCAGCCGGCCGTGGACCGGCGTGGTCAAACTCTCTTTTCGAGGACAATGCAGAATTCGGACTGGGCTTCCGGCTGTCCATCGATAAGCAGACCGAGTTCGCGCAGGAGTTAGTGCGACGCTCGGTCGGAACGATCGGTGAGGAACTCGCTAAAGCACTTCTCACCTCTCCGCAGAAAGGCGAAGCAGACATCTATGAACAGCGCCAGCGCGTGGACCTACTAAAAGAAAAACTGCACGGCCTGGACTCCATGGACGCGCGGCAACTGCTTGCGGTCGCCGACCTGCTCGTCAAGAAAAGCATTTGGATTATTGGCGGGGACGGTTGGGCTTACGACATCGGTTACGGCGGGTTGGATCACGTATTGGCCAGCGGGCGTAACGTCAACGTGCTTGTGCTCGATACCGAAGTCTACTCCAACACCGGAGGTCAAGCGTCCAAATCCACACCGCGCGCCGCAGTGGCGAAGTTTGCTGCCGGCGGCAAGCCCAGCCCCAAGAAAGATCTGGGACTCATCGCCATGAGCTACGGCAATATTTATGTCGCGAGCGTGGCCATGGGCGCCAAAGACGAGCACACACTGAAGGCATTCCTGGAAGCTGAGGCTTATGACGGTCCCAGTCTCATCATCGCGTATTCGCACTGCATCGCTCATGGCATCAACATGACGACTGCGATGTCGAATCAGAAAGCGGCCGTCGATTCCGGACAGTGGCTGCTTTATCGCTATAACCCGGAACGGGCTTCCCAAGGCGAAAATCCGCTGACCCTCGATTCACGCACGCCAACTCGCAAAGTCCAGGACTTCATGCTGATGGAAACGCGCTTCAAGATGCTCACCAAGACCAGGCCGGAAGACGCCAAGTACCTCTGGCATGAGGCACAGCACGATGCCGTTACCCGCTTTCGCCTCTACGAATATCTGGCGCAGCGGAAGTTTGATGCAGAACCGGCTAAGACCGAGTAACGCGCAGACAGGAGAAATCATGGTCGACCTCACAACAACTTATCTGGGTTTGCAGCTTCGCACACCTCTCGTAGCTTCTGCATCGCCACTATCGCAAGAGATCGACAGCATTCGCCGTCTCGAGGATGCTGGTGCATCCGCCGTGGTGCTGTATTCGCTGTTCGAAGAGCAGTTGAAGCAGGAACGCTTCGAGCTTGAACACCATCTGGCGGAAGGGACAAATAGTTTTGCGGAGGCAGCAAGTTTTTTCCCCCAGCCCGATGAATTCCGGTTGGGGCCTGAGGGATATCTGAATCACATCCATCGGGCCAAGAGAGTAGTGTCGGTGCCGATTATTGCCAGCCTCAATGGGGCGACCCTTGGCGGGTGGGCCAAGTATGCCCAGCAGATCGAACAAGCCGGAGCCGACGCCATCGAGTGCAATATCTACTTCATTCCGACAAACCCGGACATCGCCGGTTCCGACATCGAGAAGACTTATATTGACATTCTTCGAGAAGTAAAGATTTCAGTTCACATTCCCGTCGCGGTGAAGCTCAGCCCCTTTTTCAGCAATATGGCCAATATGGCGGAGCGGCTCGACGAAGCTGGCGCGAATGGGTTGGTGCTGTTCAATCGCTTCTATCAACCGGACATCAATCTTGATGAGTTAGAAATCCAACCGAACGTGTTGCTCAGCACGCCACAGGCGCTGCGGCTTCCGCTGACCTGGATCGGCATCCTTTACGGTCGCATACGTGCCAACCTGGCGGCAACTAGCGGTGTGCATGGCCCCGAGGACGTCGTAAAGCTGCTGATGGTCGGTGCCGACGTCACCATGCTCTGCTCTACGCTGTTGCGGAACGGTATCGGTCATCTTCAGTACATCGAAGAGGGCTTGCTGGAATGGATGGAGAAGCACGAATACGAATCCGTTCGGCAGATGAAGGGCAGCATGAGTCAGATCCGCTGTCCCAATCCTTCCGCTTTCGAGCGGGCGCAATACATGAAGGCAGTCAAGAGTGTGCAACATGTAAAGGTCACCGCCCGCGAGGCCTGGAGAATTCTTAGCGGGGACTAGAACACAACTGTCGCTCTGAGAAGCCGATGGCTCACGCCGACTGGCGAGACTCACGAGCCGGTCGCTTCCGCGACAGGCTAGCCGCGGGCACAAGCCAGCGCTCAGGCTCGACAGGCTCTGTGCCGGTCGGCAGCTGCTCGTCAGACGGCTACTTCGCCTGCAGAGATTCGACGTAGTGGGTAAGGTTCGCCACGCGTTGCTGCACCTCACCCTCTTGTCCAGCGCTCATACTCCGAAACAACGGTCCCCACACCGGCATCTCTTTGGATCCGTGCGCAGGTAGGTCGGATGTGCCGCGGAGGGTGGACGTGACTTTCATAGCGGGAAACTTCCCTCCGTTGTTCTCGCTCAGCTTGGTAAGGTCGGCAGGCGTAGTTTTCAGCGCGCTGGCCGCAGGACCTCCGCCTTTGCCGTCCGTTCCATGGCAGACGGCGCAGTATGACGTGTACATCTCCTTGCCGGATGCAGGCGACGTTGGCTTGACGGTGACATGCTGAATGGTTTTCTTTGTTTGGTCCTGCGTTTGGTCCTGCGCGGCAACCGCGCAGGCCAGGATGATCAGGGCAGGAAACACCAAAATCAATTTCTTGATCGACATCGCATTTCTCCTTTTGAACCCGATGTTTCTTCATCTGAAATCTAAGCACGCTCGGAACACAGGAGCCGCTGCAGTGCTGCCAGCGGCGGCAAGAACGATGAGCATTCTTCTATTTCAACTCATTATCAGTCCGGGCCCTCCGCCTTGGCTGTGACCAGGAACACAACCGATTGTGCCCTCAGCACGAAATCTGTTTGCTCCGGGTCAGGGCGCTGAACCGTGCGCGCTCACATGCATCCGTGATATTCGTCACATCCAACTCCGCCAGCCGCCGAGCATAATCAGCCACAGTTTTGTGGAGAGTTCTAACCACTTCAAGTGGGGAGTTCCCATGGCAAAAGGTCGCGTTTCCATCGTCGTCGAGCACTGTAAATCCTGTGGCTTCTGTGTGGAATTTTGTCCTTCCCACGTGCTCGCGCTCTCCTCCGCTTTCAATTCCAAGGGCTACCATCCGCCGCATGTCGTACATCCGGAAAAGTGCAGCGGTTGCGATTTGTGCGGAATGTACTGCCCTGACTTCGCTATTTATGCCACTAAGGTGGCTCCCGATAAGGGAGGTAACAAATGAAGGCCGATCCTCGCGGAGTACTTAGCGGCACACACTTCATGGATGGCGACCACGCCTGCTGTGAAGGCGCGTTAGCCGCCGGCGCGCGCTTCGCCGCCGGATATCCCATTACTCCTTCCACCGAAGTGGTCGAGCGCTTTGCCTCACGCGTGCCCACAGTAGGCGGAACGTTTATCCAGATGGAAGATGAACTTGCGGCCTCGATCACGCTGCAAGGCGCAGTCTGGGGCGGGGCCAAAGCGTTCACTGTAACCTCCGGCCCCGGCTTCTCTTTGATGATGGAGCACATCGGCTACGCGGCGATGACCGAGACCCCGTGCGTGTTCGTCGACGTGCAGCGCGCAGGCCCGTCCACCGGCCTGCCCACGCTCCCCGCGCAAGCCGATATGATGCAGGCGCGTTGGGGATCGCATGGCGACTACGAGATCGTCGCCCTTTGCCCCAATTCACCGCAGGAATGTTTCGACCTCACCATCACCGCCTTCAAGCTAGCCGAAGAATTTCGCGTACCAGTGATGTTCATGATGGATGAAGTCGTCGGCCATATGACCGAGAAGGTAGTGATCCCTCCCGCTGACCAGATCGAGATCACGCCGCGCCGCCACACTTGCAAAGCGGTCGAAGACTATCTGCCCTACGGCACCAATGGCGATGGAGTTCCCGAAATGGCACACGCGGGTGAAGGTTACGACCCACGTGACAGGCTTAACCCATGACGAACGCGGCTATCCCAACATGACCCCGCCCGTCCAGGACAAACTGGTCCGTCGCCTGCAAACCAAGATTAGCAACGCAGCCGACCGCATCGCCCTGTTCGAAGAAGAAGAGCTCGAAAGCGCCGATGTAGTGGTCGTCTCCTACGGAATCACTTCTCGCGTGGCGCAACGTGCGATCGAGGCCGCTCGCGAACAGGGCTTGCGTATCGGCAAACTGC
>DATDGW010000241.1:0-8663 GCA_036521895.1 Candidatus Sulfotelmatobacter sp.
TGGTGAACCCAGAGAGTTCGGCCAGGCGGCTGGCGGTCGAGGCTCCGTGCTGGTCGAGCAATCCGAGGCACTTCCATTCCGCAGTGCTCATGCCCAGGTGCGCGGCGATCGCTTCGTGAAAAAAGATGACCGCGTTGCTGAGTTCGCGTCCCATCAGATCCGGCGGCGGGGAGGCGGGAGGAGCCGAGGCGTGAGGCGAAGATGTTTTTTTGCTTGCCATATATCTTAGATATAAGATACTTTGTTGTAAACTTATTTTAACAAATGGAGCCCGCGATGCCGATCGCCGAATCGACCTCATCCCGAGCTGCGCGGGCCTTGCCCCACTCGCGATGGCAGCGGAGCGGGCCTATCGTTACTCTGCTCCCGCTCGCTCCGGTCATTTCCGAAGTTCTCTACGGCGCCACGCGGATCAGCGTGATCTTTGTGCTCATCCCCGAGATCTTAACCTGAGGTGCGGCGCCTTGCTCATTCGCGAGTGCGTCAGGCGTTGGAACAAGGGCTGGCCAAGCCTGCTCCTGCTGGGCCTGGCTCTGGCGGTGGCGGAGGAGTGGGTGATCCAGCAGACCTCCATCGCTCCGCTGGTCGGGCTGGCCAAGCTCGCCTATGGCCGCGTGTGGGGCGTAAATTGGGTCTATTTCTTGTGGGCGATGGGCTACGAGAGCGTCTGGGTGGTTTTGGTTCCGGGGCAACTCACGGAACTGCTCCTCCCTGCCCGGCGGGAACAGAGGTGGCTGCGCACGCGAGGCTTCGTGGTCGCGAGCGTCATTTTCGTGATCGGGGCCTACATGGCCTGGTATGGGTGGACTCAGCGGGCCCGCGTCATGGTCTTTCACATGCCGCCTTACAGTCCGCCACCACCGTACATCGCTGGTGCGATCGGATCGATTGTATTGCTCATCCTGGCGGCATACGTCTCGCCGTCGGAGCGAGACACCCAGTCGGGATCGCATTCCACACCGTCTCCCCTCCTGGTGGGACTCACCGTGACGGTGCTGGGATCGCCCTGGGCAGCATTCGTCTTGCTCGGCTTCAGCTCGTTTTCCGCCATCCCGTTTGAGCTGGCATTGGCCGCCGGGCTGGCATGGTGCGTCCTCACCTTGTTTCTGATGTGGCGATGGACGTCGAGTTCGGGATGGGGCGACGCGCACCGTTTCGCGCTCGTATTCGGCGGAATACTGGGATGCATGCTCGGAGGGTTTGAGGTCTTCAAGGTGGGCGGAGCCCTGCGCATCGATTGGATCGGGAAAGCGATCCTGAATGTGGCCGCAGTGGCGTGGCTCATCACAGTCGGTCGCACAAATAGGGCGGCGCGCGAAAGCCTGACGGGTTCAGAGCCTGAGGGGTTCAGCCGAGGCCGTCCAGAAACGCGCGCAGGATCTTGGCGGCATCCGCCGATTGTTCCCACGGCGAGTAGTGTCCCGCCTTTGGAATCACGAATAGTTGGCTGTTCGCGATCTGCTGGCGCATCATCTCCGCTTCGTTCACGCCGGTCATGATGTCCTCGTCTCCGGTCACAAGTATCGTTGCGACATTGATGGTCTTCAAGGTGGCCATGGAGTCGGGACGGGCGGCCATACCACGCTGCACCTGGGCGACGTCTTCGGGCGACATCTTGTCCATCATTCTGAGTGCGTCATCGACCAGGTCGGGACGATTTTCGCGAGTCGTCTTCCCTAGCAGCTTCGGAATCATGGATCCGAAAAAGAGGTCGGTGCCGCGTTCGAGGACGTCGCTGGCGGCCTGCAGGCGTCCAGCGCGGGCTTCCGGGCCGTCGGCGGGGGCTTTCGTGTTGCACAATCCGAGAGCGGCCACGCGGCCGCGATATTTTCGCCAGAACTCAAAGAGCACATAACCACCGATTGAAACTCCGACGAGTGGGGCGGCCCCTACGTCGGCGTCGTCCATCACACGGGCGATGTCGGCGGCGTGCTTCTCCATCGTGGCCGGCCCTTCACCGACGCCAGACTCGCCGTGCCCGCGCAGATCGGGGATGACGATGCGATAACGCGTGGCCAGCACCTCGGCCACGGGCAGCCAGAATTCATGATGAACGGGGAAAGGATGCAGCAGGACTACCGGAGGACCGTCGCCGAGCAACCAGTAGAAGATTTCGGCGTCGCCACTGTTGATCTTCTGAGACCGGGCGGCATGCATGCAGACAATGTAACCGATATCGCATTATCGAGTTGCAGGGGGCATATAAAAATCGGCGAGATTCCCGTCTGGCTCACGGAAGTAGATGGAGCGAGTCCCCCACGGTTGCGTGGTGGGCGGTTTAACCCAGGTTTTCACGAGGCCCTGAAGCCTGGCGTATTCCTTGTCGACGTCAGCGACGCTGAATTCAAGAATCGCGCTCTGGTTGCGCGCCGCTTTGGCCGAGCCGGGAATGTATCTTTCCTGCGCCGCCGCCGAGAAAATTGCAAGCACTCCAATCCCCGTGCGGAATTCGGCGTAATCTTTGCCGGACCTCTGGGCTTTCAGGGACAAGATGGACTGGTAGAATTGAACCAACTGGTCTACGTTGTCGGTAATCAGGCAGGTGTTAACCAGTTTTGGGGCGGGGCTGTTGGCCGACTCTGGATAGCTTCTCGTGCCCTGGAGATTCGCGGACCTTACCGCGATCGCCAGAAGCAACGCGGCGGCTAGGTATATCGAGCCAGAGTTCGCCGTCAAGGCTGCTCCTCATCCGACGTCTACGCAGGCTACGGGTTCGTGACTTGTTGCGCGTTCATGGGGGCAGGAAGCAGCAGCGGCTCCTCCGGCATGATGATCCACGCGACAACGTAGGGGATGAAACCCACGCAGGTCATGATCGCCGTGACCAGCCAGACGATCCGCACGACGGTGACATCGATGTCGAAATACTCCGCGAAGCCGAGGCAAACCCCAGCGACTTTGCGCCCCAGTCGTGGACGCACCAGCCTGGTGCGGGCCAGCGAGGCGCCGACACGGACGCCGCAATACGCGCAAACGGCAGCGTCGTCCTGAATCACTTTTCCGCAATAGTTGCAGTACATGGCTCCGCCTCCACTCGAGGATACGTAACTGCAGGCCGAAAGTTCACATCATTCCCGGTACGCTTCCTTGATGTAGCGCCGCGCCTGGTCCGCGGGACCGGTGTTGGCGTTGCCGGCCAACACGGTCTGGTAACTCTTCATGGCCAGAGCGCGCTTGTCGAGCAGGTCGTACATTTCTCCCGCAGCCAGGTTGGCTTTCTGCAGGATGTCCGGGTCTGGGTTGGGCGCCTCGTTGACCAAGTCATAGGCAGCGGCCGCGGCGGCAAGATTCTTTTCGCTGCGCAGTAGCTCTCCCAGGCCCCACGCCGCCAGTTCGTAATGCAGGGTGCCGTAGTTCCCTTCCCGGCCGTTCTGCCAGACCTTGCGGTACGTAGCTTCGGCCTCCTGCAGACGGCCCGATGCACGCTGCAGATTGGCCACCTCGGTGAGGAACAGGTGATTCCGGGGATACTTCGCCGACAGGTCGTTCATGTAGCCGAGCGCCTCGTCGTACTGGTGCTCGCGGCGCAGGAACAGGGTCAGCACTACTTTGGCGTCGACTGAATTTTCGCCGTCGCTTTTGGCGACTTCGCGCAGATATTCGAGGCCCTTCTCCGCCGATCCGCTCAGCCCGGCCAGGGCCGCGGCCACCTTCACGCTCCAGGGCAGGCGACCGATTACATAGTTGTGCGTGCCCACCACCATTTTCGCGTCCACATAGGCGGGATCGAGTTCGAGAACGTGTTCATGGTCGTGCCGCGCTCCCACGGCGTTGCGCAGCGCCGAGAACCACGCCCGCTCCACCAGCCCGGTGTAGACCGAGAATTGCGCGCGAGTGACGCCACGACAGTAGAGCGCGCTGATGTCCTTCGGATTCGCTTTCAGTTCCTGCCCTTCGAGAGCTTCAGCGCGCCGGACAAGTTCCTTGATCCGGTCCTTAGTCTTCGTATCGGTGGGGCGGGGCGTGCGGCCGATGAAGCTGTCGTTGGCGTAGTCGCCCGTGTTCATGGCTCCGGTGTCGTAGAGGTCGTGAATCAGCACCGAGGTCAGCAGGTGGTTGACAGCAAAGGGATCGTTGGGACGCTTCTCGACGATCTTCTCGAACTCCTTCGTCGCCTGATCGTAGTCCATGTTGTAGAAGTGGTCGACGGCAATATCGGTCTGAGCATCGTGCGGGGCACCGTGGGGGGCATTGGCGGCGGTGATCGACTGGCTTAGCGCGGGAAGGCACCAGGCCAGTAGGAGGCACAAAAGGAGCGATAGGGCCTCAGCGTGCCAGGTCAACTTTGGGAGATTGGTTTGCGCCATCGCGAATCGAATGACTCCTAGTCTAAACGAAGTCGAGCATCGGAAAAATCGAGCGGCGCTCGACGGACAGCCCGGGGCGGCCCTCCCCCACGTGGGCGCAACCGCCCTGAACCAGAAACGTCATCTACGTGCCCTTCATGCCACCTGTGTGGAGAGACGGGCGACCCTATAATCTCCGCAGTCACCAGACCATTCAGGTTGTGGGAAGGCTTGAATGAGCGGTCTGCCCCGGTCCGCCGAATGGAGCTCGGCGGACTCAGGGGCGCTGTGGCTTGAGTCACTTACGAGTGCTTGGGCTTTCGTAACCGGTGCATCTTTACTCGCTGGCCCGCGTAATTATTGCCTGCAGTGATCACGGCCGGTTGTTGGAAACAATTGCAAGTATTTGGCTTTCCGGGACTTATCGCCAGAGTCGATTTGGCGGTTGGAATGCGAAAGCCTTAAGGGTTTTGCTGTAGGAATGTTATGTCACAGGTAGCTCAAGAGACGCATCAGGAGTTCTGGCGGCCGCCCTCGCCGCTGGTGGCGAACGAAGTGGTCGTTCGGGAAGCCCTCCCCCCCACTATGGCAGAAACTTGCCCGCGCTGCGGCAGCGAGTTTCTGCTGGGATCCCGGTTCTGCCACAGCTGCGGCGGCCGACGCCCGGAGGCGATCAGTCACGCTTCGCGGGCTGACGCGGCTGCCATCGCGGGGCTTTGGGAGCAGGCAGTCTCACGGGTCCGCTCCACGGCGACGGGCATTTCCTGGAGCAAGATTGCGTTCCCCTCCTGGCTGCGCTACCTGCACTTCCACGAGATCAAGAGCTGGTTGGGACTTCCCACCGCTTCCCTGATCGCATTTGTGGTCGGCATCGGGTGCGTTGCGGGAGCCCTGCTGGTCGGACTGCTTACGGCAAAGACCTACGTAGACTGGCAGGCTATTCAGTTTTACCGCGCAGAATGGCTCCTGGCGGCAACCGCCTCGTTCGTGGCGGGAATCCTGCTGAAGAAGCCCTCTGATCGCGAACGCGAGTAACCCGACCTACGTTTCGCTGCCCGATCCTGCGGCGCGCCTTTGCTGGCTCATCCTGTAAAGATGGTGGACTGGACCGGTTCCCCGGCCCAGCGGATGTCCGTTAGAGATCGCGGCGGTGACGTAGGTCTTGGCCAGCAGGGCAGCCTCGGCCAGTCCCCGATCGAGTGCCAGGTGGCAGGCCATCGCGGTGGCGAAGGCGCATCCGGTGCCGTGAGTTGAATTGGAGCGCTGGCGCTCCGCCTTGAAGACTTCCTGCTCGATCCCTCGCTTGGCGGTGAAGCTCAGCAAGTCGATGGCTTGCTCGAGGTGCCCACCGGTGATGACAACGGCCGAGGCACCCATTTCATGCAGTTTGCTGGAGGCGACCCTCATTTCCTCGAGATCCTGAACCTTGAGCCCCGTGATGACAGCGGCTTCGTCGACGTTGGGGGTCAGCACATCGGCCAGGGGAATCAGCCTTTCGACCAGAAGTTTGGTTCCGGAGGCGTCCAGAAGGTCCGCCCCGGAGGAGGACTTCAGGATGGGGTCGAGGACGATATTGGGCAAGCGGGCCTTATGAGGCTGGCCCGCAGGACGGCTTCCTGGCTGGCTTGAAAGGAAATCGGCTATGGCCGTAACCACCTTCCCGGACCCGAGCATGCCGATGTGGACGGCGGCAATCTCCATGTCGGCGGCCAACTCTTCGAGGGTGTCGGAAATGAGAGCGGGGTCGACGGCGTCGACGCGCTTCACCCCGGCAGTCGACTGCACGGTCATGGCGGTGATGCAGGCCACCCCGTAGCAGGCATGGGCGGCAATGGTTTTGATGTCGGCGGTGACACCCGCTCCGGAGGAAGGGTCGAATCCCGCAATGGTGAGGACGATAAGTGGCTTTTCGGGCATGGCCTTCCGTTCCAACGAGTCCGATAGAACCGGGTTCAGGGCCCCAGCATCTCACATTGGCCGACCTTGGAAGTGACTTTCAGAACCGGGATCGAGAAAAAAATCTTTGGGTGCTGTCCCTGAGGACATCCCGTAAATACATGATTCTATGTAAGTTGCTGGATTGAAGTCGGTAAGTCATTGATTCCAGTGAGGTTGTAAATTCTACCTTACCCCTGGCCTTTAGTTATTTACCTTTTAGCAAATACGTAACCTTCCTGAAACAAAGGGCATTACCCGGATGTGCCTAAATAACCAATGGGTTACGTGTGACATCCATAACTAGGAGGTCATCGCCGTACCCCCCAATTCGCCTTGACAGGGGTTTGGCACGCCGATAGCATCTACAAACTGCAGAGAAACAGCCAAAGGCCAAGGCACTTTTGAGTATGCGAGGAGAACTGAATGCGAAGACGTATAGCTCATGGACTGGCGATCGCTTGTATGATCGTCGGCCTGGGAGCGGCTCAGGGACCGAACATCTCGGAGGCGACAGCGGCTCCAGTTAGTTCCGTTCGAAAGCAACCCGAAGTCCGCCAACAGGTCAAGACGAAACCGTATCAAGTTGGGACAGCGTCCTGGTACGGCCAGCTATTTCACGGGAAACCCACGGCAAGCGGTGAGCCGTACGATATGTACGACATGACTGCGGCCCACCTAACGCTTCCCATGGGAAGCTACGTCAAGGTCACAAACCTGCGCAATGGCCGGGCCGTCGTGGTCCGGGTGAATGATCGCGGGCCCATCGTTCCAGGCCGGATCATCGACCTGTCATACGGTGCCGCCCAGGCGCTGCAATTCAAAGCGCGTGGTCTGCAACGCGTGCGCCTGGATCTGGTCACACCACGCGACCAGAAGCCGGTTTACCAGACGGTCGCCGTGAACCATCCCCCGGTAGTAAAACTCCCGTAAAAACCAGTACACTGGCTGGGATGCCCACAACATTACCCAGCGTCCCGCACGGTAGCTTAGGCGACCGCAGCGATGATTTGCGCAACGCTGATGTGCAGAGCAAGGATCCGCGCCAGCGGCTCATCGTTGCACTGGACGTTTCCTCCGCCGCCGCCGCACAGAAGATTGTGGCGGCGGTAGGAGACTCCGCGCTGACCTACAAAGTCGGCATGCAGCTCTACACCGCCGAAGGCCCACAAGTGGTGCGAGATCTCGTGGCCTCGGGGCGGCGCGTGTTTCTCGACCTGAAGTATCACGACATTCCGAACACCGTGGGCGCGGCGGTAAGCGAGGCGGCGAAGCTCGGCGTGACCATGCTGACCGTACACGCCTCGGGCAGCGGCAAGATGCTGCGGGCTGCGGTGGAAGCGGCCAAAGCGCGGCCAGAGCTGATCGTGCTCGCCGTCACTGTGCTCACTAGCATGGACGGGAATGACCTGGAAAAGATCGGGATTCGGGGCACGGTCGAGGACAGCGTGGTGCGGCTGGCCACGATTGCGCTGGCCAATGGATGCCAGGGCGTGGTTACCTCAGCTCGCGAAGCATCGACTCTGCGCGCGGAACTCGGGGACAAATTCGCGATCGTAACCCCGGGCGTGCGTCCAGCCGGCACGAACGTGGGAGATCAGGTCCGCGTCGTCACTCCTGCGGAAGCCATCGCCTCGGGAGCCAGCCACATCGTGGTCGGGAGGCCCATCACGGAGGCCGCAGATCCAGCGGCGGAGGCGAGAGCGATTCTGGGACAGATCAGCAGGTGAATGATTCCCACAAAGATATTCCTGTAGTATTCCCATCGGTGGTATCATAGTGGTATGAAAGAGAAGACCTCTGTCACACTCTCGCCCGAGGTGCTGACCGGCATTGATCGCCTCGCCGGATCGAAACGGTCGCGATCCGCCTTCATCGAGGATGTGCTTCGCCAGTATCTAAGAGAGCGCGTCCAAAAAGAGCGGGGCGCCCGCGATCTCGCGATTCTCAATAAATTTGCCGATGAGATGAACGCCGAGGCCGAAGACGTGCTGCGATACCAGGCACCCGAGGACTAGGCTCGATCTCACCATGAAACGGGCTGACATTTATCGCGTACACCGGCCCGGGGACGATCCCAAACGTCATCGCGTCTTCGTTGTTGTGAGCCGTCAAGAGTTGATTGACTCGGGATTCTCCACGGTGGTCTGCGCGCCCATCTTCACTCGTGGCCAAGGGTTGGCGAGTCAAGTCGCCGTTGGTCCAAACGAAGGCATGAAACACGAGAGTTGGATCAAGTGTGACAATCTGGCGAGCGTGCGGAAGTCTGAACTCACGCAATTTGTAGGATCCCTCTCGTACGCAAAACTTCTCGAGCTGGACGAAGGGTTGAAAATCGCGCTGACACTGGAGTAATTCCGGCTCACCATGCAATTCACCTTTCAGCTAACTGCAGACGACTATCGCGACGGCTTAGTGGCACAGCGCAATCTAAGACCTTGG
>DATDGW010000242.1:0-13630 GCA_036521895.1 Candidatus Sulfotelmatobacter sp.
ATTTTGTCGAGGTCATGCACTCGAAAGTTCACCATCCAGACCTTGGTAGGATCCCCGAAATAGCCAGTCTTTTCGGGAAAGGGACTGAACGCGGTCGGTCCGGCCTCTTGCTGCCAAACGGTTTCGCCCTCAGTCGTTGGTGTGAGTGTGATCCCCAAGTGTTGCTGGTACCAGGCGCTCAACGCCTTGGGATCATGAGCTCGGAAGAACAACCCTCCGATTCCGGCTACTTTTTCCATTTCCGTTCCTCCCGATTCATGTTTAGCAGCTGCCTTCCCAGGTGGAGCAGGACTCGCTGGCTGTGCGGGGTTCTGTGCCGCCATGGCTAATTTATTCTGGGGCAGAATGAAGCTGGCCCCGAAAGTATATGACAAGATTTGAAGTAGTTGGCGCCTTTGAAAGCTCATTCCATCCTCCTCCTGAGACTTTGTGCGAGCCATCCACGATACCTGCGGGGATGCAGTTCTGAAAGTATAAATAGCGGGTTCTGGGCGATTGGTCCGCTTGGTCGGCCACTCAGAGATTATCGTCAGTTGGCGATAAATCCCATTGCGCTCAAAACCCCCCGCAGAGTTCTGCTGTCTATTCGACGGGTTCTGCGCAAAATGAGAGTTCTTCATTCATTGGGGTGAAGCCTAAGCATCTATGGGGATGGTTTTGGGATTCCAGTGGGCGGGGGGACGCCAGGAGCTGTTTCCACCTTGGGATGCTCCGCGCTGTAGGGATGGCAGCACGGTTTCTCTTTGGGGATGAACTCCATCACTTCGACGCGGGTCCCGTCTGGGTCATAAGCATCCAGGCTGTCTTTGCCATCGCGGCCGACTTCTGGGCCATCGAATGCTCGCAGGCCGTTGAAGCGAAGCTGGGCCGAAGCATCGTGAACGTTTTTCACCCCAAATGAGAAATGATTCTGCACTCCAAGCTCCTTATGGTCGGCGTTGGCAGGAATGTTAAGCATGTATTCGATCCAGTCGGGGCCGTCGGGAACCTGGAGTTCGTACCAGTCGACGCCGTTATCCTTGAACCCGCCGTACCAGTAAAGGCGAAATCCCAGAAGATCAACGTAAAAACGATTCTCAGCAGCCAGGTCTTTGACCACGAAACCCGCATGAATCAGGTGGGTACTGATCTGCTTAGAAGCAGGCCCGTTTCCGGCTTTGGCCGGCAGTCTATGCACGAAGACAATGGGATTGCCCTCGGGATCGCGGACTCGGAAGGATTGTGAACCGTCGGAATCTGTTCGAATGATGCCGGGGAGCATGCCATGCGCCAGCAGATAACGGCGCATTCCCATGAGATTGTCGGTGGCGAAGGCGACTTCTGCGAGCCAATTTTTGAGAGTCCAATTTCTTGTTTGAGCCGGTGCTCGTTTCAAGAGCACCCGCTGATCCGACGGGGCCACGAGATAACACGGCTCAAGAGCTGCGTATTGTGGACAATTGGTGGTTAGTCCAAGAACTTCGGAATAGAATTGGCGGGATTTCTCGACGTCGCTAACGTAGACAGAGACGTGATCGATGCCGAGGATGCGCGGGCGCTCTGGCTGTTTCTCGCGACTCGAGGCAAGCACGGCGGATTGCAGAACGACGCACAGGAAAAGAAGAGTGGCTGCGTAGGTCAATCCGCTGGCAACTTTGGAAAAACGCTGCATGACCTGCGCGATTATACATCGCAGGTTGTCTCCTCGGTGAAGAGGAGCGGGACGCCCAATCAATTACTCGGTGTTGGACTGCACACCATCGCGATTTCCGGGCTGTCCCGCGTGCGAACCGAACTTTCTAACTTGCTCGTAATCCCATCCCTTGCGCCACATCCAGAACATCTGAACCGCTAACCTGCGGGCCATGGCGACCTTGGCAATCTTCCGTCCTCGCCGCATCGCCAAGTGGAAGTACTTATTGCGCCACTCCGGGATGCTGCGTGCCGAAACTTGTGCTGCTTCCACCAACAGGAAACGCAGCTGCGCGTTGCCTTGTTTCGTGATGTGGGCGCGGGTCTGAGCAGAGTTTGCGATGAGATGAGCTGATCTGAGGCAGAGTAAGGAGATGAGTCCCCGTCCAACATGATTTCACAGGGGGGGTGTCTCTGGGACCATCTCTTTCGCTTCTCCCCTCTCCACCGGGAGGCTGCACAGGCATCGCTCGTAAGCTTCATACATGCCTTCGAAAATCCGATCCCAGGAAGTTTCCAGCGCCTGCTCCCGAGCCGCCGCGCGCATAGCCGCAAGCAACTCAGGCTGCTCCATCAACCTCGCCGTGTAAGTTACGAACTCCTCAAAGTTGCGGGCAACATATCCTGAACTCCCAGGCCGCACTGTAAACTGCGGCCCACCTTTATCGGTGACGATTGCTGGCACTCCCGAAGCAAACGCCTCCAGCACCACCAACCCGAACGTGTCGGTCTCGGACGGAAACGCGAGCACGTCAAAGTTCGCAAAGGTGCGTGAAAGCTCCGAGCCCCTCAGCACTCCCGTCAACCGCGCGCGCTGCATACTCTCCCGCAGCCACTCCGATTCCGCGCCTTCACCCACAATCACGAATTCAAAGTCGCGATAACCTTTTTCGAGCAGTGCCTGCTCCAGCCGCGCCAGCACCCGCACGCTTTTCTCCGTCGTGAGCCGGCCCACGTAACCAATGCGAAACCTAGCATCGGTCCGGTTGCGCAGCGACGGGCTGAAAACCTCCGTGTCCACCGCGTGCGACATCAAATAGCAAGGTTTCCCCGTCGCCGCCTCCAGCACGCGAATCATCTCTTGGTTCGGCGCAAACAGCAGTCGCGGAATGTGGTAGAACCGCGCCGACGCCCGAAAACTCAAGCGCTCCGCCACATCGGCAATTTTGCCCGCAATCTCCTGAGGCAGAAACGACACCGCCGCCGCCATCCGTCTGCGCGCGTACTGATGCAGATTGGTTTGCCATGAAGCCGCCAGCGGAATCCTCATCTTGTGGGCGACGTACGCACCCAGCGTGCCCACATCGCTCGGCCCGGTGATCTGCACCGCATCCGGACGGAACTCTCGCAGCATCGGTTCCAGCTTCCGGTAATGCCTCAGGAAAAGAAGATCGTAATCATGTGCCCGGTCGAGAGGAAATTTCACCGGACTGCGCGACAGTTGCACGCGCGTTACAGGACCTGTCGTCGTAGCCTCGTCCTGCAGGCCAGCATGCACCATCAGAAACGGCAACTCCTGCCGCCTGGCGAATGCTTCGAAGTGCCGGCTGGTTTGGGCCAAGCCGTCCACTTCATGGTAGACGCACGGAAAAAACGCGACCCGTGGACTGCCCTTCTTCACGTAAGCGCCTCGGACGAAACAGCATCCGTGGAAACTGCCTCGCCAGGAATAATCTCTTCTGCAATCTCCCGCGGAACGTCCGGAACGACCCCGCGTCTGAAAACTCGCTCCATCGCGCGTTGCACGGTCGCATTCTCCAGCAGACGGATGCCGGCCAGGATCTGCTCCACAAATTTCGGTGGTGCTTTCCATAGGGTTGAGATCGGGCGATCCGGCCCTCCGTTCACATCAGGATGAAAAATGCGCTCGTCCCACCGCCGCGATCCGATCGGATATTCCGGATAATTACGGATCACGTCGAGAAGCGTTCTTGTCGTGCGGATGCTCACGGGTTCGGTGTACTGCGGCATCAGCAGCACGTGGCTGCGCTGCTCCACCCGGATCTCACTCACAAACTCGGGGAACGTTTCCGCGCACGTCAGATTCAACGCGCCGCTGGCCTCGCATCCGTGCCGGTCCCCGCCCGAAACAAGCGGCCGCTGCCACCGTTCGCCCAGTTCCCGCACCAGATTATTTTCCTTCGTGCTGCGCGTTGCATTGATCTCGAATGCGTGCAGAAACTGTACCGCGCGCGTCAGAAACCGGTCGAGCGCCGTGTCGTCCCGCTGCACTCCCACACAAGTCTGCGTCCACAGCGGATGATTAAATACCACCAGCACATCCGGAAACGCATCCAGCATCGCCAGCAGCTCCAGCAGTCGCGTCTCGTTCGGCTCCCGTGTGTACGCGGCCAGGTCGTCCATGATCGACTGCGCCTGACTGCTCGGCAAATGGTGGACTCCTAGATGGAAAATGGTTCCGGCGAATGGAATGCTCCACTCCAGCGAAATCGGCGTATGCGCGGTTTCCCGCTCCGTCCGCAACAGTAACGGCGCTTCGATCGTGTCGTGGTCCGTCAGCGAGATCAGGCCCTTCCGTCCGAGCGTGTTCTCGATCTGATTCTTTTCCGTCTCGTACGCCAGCTTCGGCGGCAGCGGCGGGGTCCAATACGCCCGCGCGAAATCCACGGGAATCCGCGACTTGCGGCACTGCTTCTCCAATGCTTCGTGCAGCATCGGGCCCCTTCGCGCCAACTCCGGTATCAGCTGAAGGCTTTCTTTTGAACGGTTCGTATGACCGTGAAGTGAAACCGCGGCCTGGGTATTCCGGCCAAAGTCCGGTCCGTGCCAGAAGCAAGAGAGTTTTGTTTCGGCCATTCGCAATTTGTTGGAGTTACGGGGTTCCTAATTCTAGCTTAGGATTGGTGCATTAGCGATCTTTACTTTACGGTCACTTCTCTGAACTCGTTAGATGCGTGCATCGATCCATTTCAGGGTAACCGCCACACACAATCTTCGGGGATCAAACTCACCAACAGCCTCTTACGCCGGTAACTTGGCGGTCCGGCTCTCTGTGCTATACTGTCGTTGACGCTTTTTCCACGGTTTGCTCGTGACGCGGTGGTCCCCCATTGGACCAGATTCATCTCCGCCTTTCCTGCCCGCCGTTTAGTTCCAGCGTGAATTCAAAACAATGTGAGCGGCATGGAAGCTTCACGTGTATCCAGTCACTGAACGTGTATATCGACAGGCCCCTCCAGAAAGAACCAATCTAGAATGACTACATTTACCGAACTGCCCTTGTCTTCGGCTTTGCAGCAGAAGCTCGCGGCAGCCCAATTCATCACCTTAACGCCGATCCAGGAGCGCGCCATCCAGCCCGCTCTCGATGGAAAAGATGTAATCGGCACCGCCCAGACCGGCACCGGCAAAACCCTCGCCTTTCTGATCCCCGTGATCGAAATGCTCCGCAAAGAGCCGTCGGCTCAGGCCAGCGCTCTGGTCCTGTTGCCGACTCGCGAGCTTGCCATGCAAGTTCACGAACAGTACGAACAGTTGCGGGCGAAGAACATGCCCAAGGCCGCGCTCGTCATCGGCGGCGTGTCAGAGAAAGCTCAGATCCAGGGCCTGCGCGCCGGCTTCTCGCTCATCATCGCGACTCCCGGACGCCTGCAGGACCTCACCGATCGGCGCTTCGCCGACCTGCGCCACATCAAGGTGCTCGTACTCGACGAAGCCGACCGCATGCTCGACATGGGATTCCTCCCGGCCATCCGCCGCATTCTTGCCGTCCTGCCGAAGAACCGTCAGACTTTGTGCTTCTCGGCCACGCTCGAGCAGTCCGTTGCCGGACTCGTGCACGAATACATGCGCGATCCCGTGCGCGTGGCGCTGGGCTCGGTCCTGAAACCCGCCGAAAGCGTGGAACTCAAAGCCTACGAAGTCCGTCCCGGCGAAAAAACCGACGTTCTCCGCCAACTTCTCTACAACGAAAAAGGACAGACCCTCATCTTCACCCGCACCAAGCGCGGCGCCCAGCGTCTCGCACAGGACCTTGCCCGCGATGGCTTCACCGCCACCATGATTCACGGCGATCGCTCGCAGTCGCAGCGCAACGGCGCCCTCAGCGGATTTCAGGAAGGCCGTTTCCAGGTACTCGTCGCGACTGACATCGCATCCCGCGGCTTGCATTGCGACGACGTGGCCCACGTCATCAACTATGACGTCCCCAAGATCGCCGAAGACTTCATCCATCGCGTAGGCCGGACCGGCCGCGCCGGCTCCTCAGGCCGCGCCACCACGCTGGCCGCTGGAGTCGAAATCGTCGAACTGCGCAACATCGAGCGCACCCTGAAATTGCGCATCGAACGCATGCAGATGGACCCGTCCGGCGCAACCCAGCCGCGCCGCTCCGTCCAGAACACACTGGCATCACGCACGCTCACAGCGTTACCCGGCGAGGTTTTTGTCTAAGATTTTGGGTGGAGCAGCGCTTTCAGCGCTGCGATCAGGCTGCGCGTATGCGTGGGGCTTTATAGCCCTGAGGTACTTCCCGCTGAAAGCCAAAATGAAAATCGCCGGAGCTGATCAGCTCCGGCGACTTTCTCTTCCTGTTCCTTACCGCCCGATCTTGGGGCTCGGGATAAACGTATCGACCGACTCGGCTTCGTCCTCCGTGCCGATGCGGAACAACGCTGCCTGTGCCTCGGCAAGCTCCCGCAGTTCCTGCATCTCGTCGACCACAGCGCCCTCTGGCTTGTCTTGCTTGCGCTGCACCCGGCGCTCAGCCTTGTCGCGCTGTTTCTGTTGGCGCGTCTGTTCCTTCTGGCGTTTAGTAAAGGTTGATCTTCCTCGTGGCATTCACAATTCCTCCTTGATGTTATTGCTTGCGGCGCCGGCCCGCACCACTGCGCGACCGGCTGCGTACAGAAACCAACAAATCTACCAGCGCGGTTCGCGCGGCTGGCGTGCGTGTCCCTGATAGTCGTCGCGCCCGCGTCCGCCACCGCCGCCCCCACCACCAAATCGCTTCCCGCCACCGCCCCCACCGCCTCGCGGTTTGTCCGTCTTGGGCTGCGCTTCGTTGATCTTCAACGCGCGCCCGCCCAGCTCCGTTCCGTTCAATGCCGCGATGGCCTTATCCGCCTCGGGGGCATTCGTCATCTCCACGAACCCGAAACCCCGGGCCCGCCCCGTCTCGCGGTCGGTCACGATGCTGACTTTTTCCACCGCACCGTGAGTCTCGAACACCGTTCGCAACTCCGACTCGGTTGTGCTGTGGGGCAAATTCCCTACATAAATATTCTTCATTGCATTTCCTCTCTCAGTAACTCGAAACTGCGGGACCCTGTAGCGGTCCGCAGCGTTGTTAGGCCTTGACTGGCTTGGGCGCGGCCGCGGCGGCCGGCTTGCCCTGCGCGACCAGGTTCTTCAGCAGTTCGCGATTACGCATTCGCTTCGCGGCGTTCTGCTTCCGTACTCGGTTAAATCTCGATTTGTCGCCATTAATTCTGGACATAGTGCACTCCTGTCATTCGGGCAGGTTGATGACCACTTCTCTTGTTGGATACATCGTGGGACTGCTGGCAACCGTGATCGCAACGAGCCGCAGCGGCTTCGTCACAATGTACGTCTTTGGATTGGCAGCCGTGTCCTGCCCCGGCCCAAAGTGAATTGTCTAGGGACGCTCCCCGCTTCAGAAAAGACGCCTCTCGATCTCTCAATCGCGAAGGCGCAAATAGGGCCACGGGTCTTCGAGGTTAAGTACCTCAAGTATACCCTGTTTACCCTCATCCTGCTGCGGGAGAAACACCCATGTGGGGACGGCTGCTTTCGGCTGTTCCGTCTTGGATCAGTGCCCCGGTTGGATCAGCGGCTCAGTGTGGAACACAACGGCGTCATGGGCACTGAAGCCGTTTTTCGGCGGAGGGGAGGATCTTGCACGGAAGCAAAGATGACCGAGGTCGCATTCCCCTTGCTAATGTCCCCCAATCCACGTACTATAAACAAGTACGTTAGTCCGAGTCGGACGTGAGCAGTTCTCGCCTCAACAGCCAGTAACCTCTCGCATTACCTCCGAATCTCTCCAGCGTAAAATCGATTCACAAACAAAGGAACACCTAACACCATGGCAGAACAAGGAACAGTAAAGTGGTTTAACGACGCCAAGGGCTACGGCTTCATCAGCCGCCAGTCCGGCGAAGACGTTTTCGTGCATTTCTCGGCGATTCAAGCAGGCGGCTTCCGCAGCCTGCAAGAGGGCCAAACCGTGCAGTTCGACGTGACCAAGGGCCCCAAGGGCTGGCAAGCTGAGAACGTCCAGCCGCTGTAGACCATCGCCTTATTGCAAATAGGCGATCTCGCAAGAGATCGCCTTTTTCACGTCTGAACATCTTTCTTTTTAGACATCACAACCAGCCGAAGAGCCATAGCCTCATCGTGTCTTCTCTTTTGACACGCGCCTTAGAAATCTCTGGGTGCCGGCAAACTCCACGCTCAGGCCCGAAGGCCTGAAGCCGCCGGCAGTCGCTCCAGCTGCCCGACTAGGACCGTCGCTGCTGTTGGCCGCCGGTCCGACTCGATCTTGACCCGGAGCGGGGCCTCGAACGAAATCTGGATGATCAGCAATATCTGCCTGATTTCATCCTTGCTGAGATCCTTCCCCTCAATCTGCCTTGACACAGCCACGGCAGAAGCATCGCCGTATCGGGCCGTCTCTTTTTGTCCCATCCCGAGACCCGAAACACGCCCTCCGGGATCGGGGTCAGCATTCGCCGAACGGCCCTCTCAGCCGTCGGCTCTTCCGGGTCGTCTGGCAAAGAGCGACCGAAAGACCGATCAGGAGCACGACCGTCAGTGCGCGCATAGGCGCATCTTATGTTGGTATTAGAAATCAATGGTGCCATCGAAGGGACTCGAACCCCCACACCCTTGCGAGTACATGGACCTGAACCATGCGCGTCTGCCAATTCCGCCACGATGGCAAATGAACTTGCTCAGCAGCGGCGACCCATCGTCGCCGTGTCAGGAAGACCTACACCTCTATTCTACAGACACTAAGCGGCGTGTCAAACCACCCGAGCCAAGCTTTCCTTCGTGAATCTTCGTGTCCTTCGTGGCTGACGCTCTTGCAGTCCGCCGAACGCCGGAAGCCCGAAGCCGCCCTACTCCAGCTTCGCCGTCATCGTAATCTTCGCGTTCAGCACCTTCGACACCGGGCACCCCTTCTCCGCCGCCTCCGCATACTTCTGAAACGTGGCCGCATCCGCGCCCGGAACTTTCCCCACCACATCAATGTGACTCGCCGTAATCGTCCAACCAGAATCCAGCTTGTCCAGCGAAAGGGTGATCGAAGTCGAAATGCTCTCCGGAGTCAGGTTCGCACCGCCCAGCTGCGCCGACAGCGCCATCGAAAAACATCCCGCATGCGCCGCCGCAATCAACTCCTCGGGATTCGTCCCCGGAGCATTCTCAAACCGCGTCGTAAACGAATACGGAGTATTGTTCAGCACCCCACCCGGCGCCGAAATCGAGCCCTTCCCGTCCTTCAACCCACCCTTCCAAACCGCACTGGCCTTCCGTTGCATGATCATCTCCTATAGGAGTCTCATTGAAATAAAGTCGCGCCTGCCATTGTAGACGGAGGGGAACGCAGGAGTCACGGGCTGGAGTTGTTGATTGCTGATTTTTGATTGTTGATTAGAGACCTACAGGCGGTACGCGATCGGATGAGTAAGGGGGGCGGGTTTTTCAATCAGCAATCAAAAATCAACAATCAGCAATTTCTTCAGTAGAAATCCGAGCAGCTCAAATAAACCCGCACTGCGGACAGCTCATCTTGCACTGGCTCTCCCGCAACTTCGACGAGCAGTTCGGACAATACTGCCCCGGATCGGCCACCTTCACTCCCGCCCCATGTCCGCTTTCACCCGCCACCGGCGCGACGGTTTGTTCCTGGCTCATATCCACCCACCTAATCCCGGGTCCCCGCCCCTCGCAAGTACAGATCTCGATTCCGCACTCGACAAAACGCGGCCCACCCGAAATCAGGCGGCGCGCTCATTTACGGCCACAGGAGCCCGGCTCCAGCACTCGGCGACCAGCCGCCACGCTCCTAGCCTCCGCCACACTTTCACATACTTCCCTCGCTCCTCTGCCACCGTGCCGTCTGCCTTGTGCACCACCACTGAGAAGCGTCCGATCTCCATCGCCATGTCGCCGGAATACTCCACCCGCGTGGTTTCCATACGCAGATCCCCGTACCCCTGCTCACCCAACTGGCGTAGCAATCGTTCCACGGCTTTTTGCCCAAACGCTCCTTCATGGAGCGGGGCCATCAGCTCGCCGTCGGCCGCGAACAGCCCTGCGGCCTGGTCGTAGTTTCCAGTGTTGAACGACATCGCGAAGTCTTGGGTTAAGTCACGCAGTTGGGACTCCACATCACGAAAGGGACGAGAGTCTCCTAAGGGACCCGCATAAGGCCGGTACATCTACAACCTCCTGGGGGAAGGCACGCGCCTGAACTCTGCTTGGCCAGAAGCCGAGCAAACCGGGAAAGCCCGCTCATTCTAGCGCAAAACCATCTTGTGGAAAGAGAAAAGTTTTCCGCCCCACGGGTTCAAAACTTGAATCCAGAAAATCGATCCGGCCGTTATCTCTCAAACGGAGCCGAGCGGCTGGGCAGCCGCAACAAGCCGGAGTTGTTATTCGCGGGCTCCGCCACTCGTCCGGGATTTTCGCGCTCCGCGATCTGACGCTTCACTCGTTGCATTAGCACCACCAGTTTTTTCGACTCGTGGTCTCTCTCTGCCTGCTTGCACATCTTCTGGAAATCCTGAGGAGCGTAGCTGACGCGATTGGTCATAGGGGGAATATCCTTGTCTGAGGAGAAGGCATAGCCTACCTTATCGCCCGACACTTGCCAAGTCCCATTCACCGGGGTACCTTTGGGATGAATTCTCCGCCCAAACAGTTTACTTTCTTCGTAATAGCGAAGCTGCCCTCTATCTCAGGCTCGTCAAATACCGGTACTCATTCCCGCCCTCATCCGCCAGCAGCACCCACAACGAGTACACTCCCAGCGCCGTGCCTAATGGTGGATGAAACAGCGCCAGCACTCCCAGGATAATGGCAGCCGTACGCGCCCAAGGTGCCCTCTGCATCAGTCCCAGTCCCACGCACACTCCTCCGGCCGCCAGAATAATCAGCGAACCGCTGCCCAACGTGAGCAGAACCTGCCACACTCCCGGCCACGGCTCCTGCTCGTGCAGCATAAAACGCAGGCTTCGCCCGAACAGCATCAAGCCCACCGCCGGGATCAGAAACAGCCCCCCGATCGCCATCCACAGAGTTGCCAGCGTGCGCAGATGCCTCTCCAGTCGCGACTGCGCGACTCCGCTGACCGTATCTCCAATCTGAAGCCCGCACTTCGGGCACGTCACAAACCCAAACTGCACCTCGGTTCCGCACCGGTTGCAGAACATACTCCCTCCCTTGACTCCTCTGTCAGATACGCAACCCAAGGCCTCGCGGTTTCGTCAAAAAACGCTCGGTCCCGGACGCTCCTTACCCCTAGGGATACATGACCTTAGTTACGTTGAGCCGATGACCTTTTTCCATGAAGATTGCCCCAAGGCCGATTCCGCCTTGCGGGAGAAACGCGTGTGCTCCACCGAAAAGCTCTAAGCATCTGTCTATTTCTCGCCGCCAGCACATCGCTGGCAGCCGCGCGCGATCTCGCGCTGGTCTCCAATAAAGCCAACTCCCTATCTGTCATCGCTCTGCCCGACCTCGTGAAGGTCTGCAAAGGCCAGACGAGCCGCTGGCCTGATGGCAAGCCAGTCACCTTCATCATGCGCAACCCTGGTACGCCGGAAATGAAGTTCTTTCTGGAAAAAATCTATGAACTCCCGGAATCGCAAGTGAAGGAACTCATTGCCACCGCTAACCACGGACGCATGGGTCATCCCGCCGTCATGCTCGTCGATTCCGATGAGGAGCTGGTCAACAAGGTCGCGTCCATCCCCGGCGCCATTGGCGTCGTGGACGTGTACGCCATCAACAGCAGCGTCGCTGTGGTGAAGGTCGCGGGCAAACTGCCGCTCGAACCCGGCTACGTGCTGCACGGCAACTAAGGCATTGCACCGCGGCTGAAGGGCCGCATCGATTCGATGAGCAGAGATCTTGTATGAGTAAAGAAGAAAAAGCTCAAGCCGCTGCCGCCGCCGACACCGGAAGCGGCACGCGTATTCCCGCCAACGCTCCCGCGGGCAAAGTCGCCTTTACTCGCCGCTTTCCCCGCTTCACCATCGACGTGCGCCTGCAGGTCAAAATGTTTCAAGCCGGAGAGTTCCGCACTTGCTGGGGACGCTCCACCGAAATGGGCCAGGACGGCATCGGCGCCACCCTCACCGGCAGCCTCGAAACCGGCGAGATCGTCACTCTGGAAATTCCCCTGCCCCTTACGCCCTATCCCATCAAAGTCCGCGCCATCGTCCGCTACTGCCAGGGACTCCGCTACGGATTCGAGTTCCTTACCCTCAATGAGGGCCAGCGCGACACCATCCTGCGCGTATGCCAATACCTCGCCACCAAGGCATAAAGCAAAGACCTTCTTGCCGCGTCGATTCCTGAGAACTGCATATTGTAGTTACAGGGCAGGCCTGCGCGTCGCGCTGCGTAGCTGAGAATTTCCTGCCGTAAGGAACAGACATGGAGAGTCCGCAAAACGTTTCGATAAGGAATGGACGGAAGCGATCTCAGCGCGCCTCTGGCCCGATGGCTCCCGCCACATCGGAAAGCCCACGGCACCGCAGATGTCCGAGCAGCCCATTACCGGGTACACGCGGTCGCAGTTCCGCGTCGTGCCCGTGGAAACCGATATCGCTCTCGTCACCTACTTCGCCGACATCCACACTCCCGGCAACGACGTCGTGCATCACATGGCCGTGGGAGAGTTCTGGTTCAAGCGGAACGGCCAGTGGTTCATCCGCGGCAACTCCTACGAGGGCAGGCCGAACCGTACCCAAAAAAATATCCGTGTTGTGGCGCAGGATTCGCAAGGGCGGCGTCTATATCGTTGGATAAGCAACGACGGCAGCAGCCACTCACAGGTCTACGACCCCGTCGCGGCAGAAGAAATCGTCTGGAACACGAGCTGCACGAAAGCAAAGGTACTGAAGCGGCCGGCGCCCGTGGCGGACCGGCGTTCCTGCTGGAGAGGTCGGGATTCAGAAGGACACATTCGCCGGGATGAACCACGATTTGGTGTGTCTGAATTCTCTTGTTCTCCTAGAGGCCACCAATCAGGCCGCCGTGACGCCTGCGAGGCCGAACGTCTGGCCAATGCCCTGCCGCCGGAAAAAGAGGGATTCCCCAAGTGCGATTCTGCAGAACCGGGAGGGACCGCCGGGGATCTTGGAATAGACGTAGTTCAAGGCGTAGAGGCCCATGGATGCCGGACGACAACCCCATTTTCCTAAAGAAAAAAGAAAGCTCCGGGAGATTTGGTCTGACGACTATGGCTTGATCCTCCGCAGAATTGAGGAGGATCCGACCGACGCCCAGTATTACGGGAAACCCATCAGTCTCAACCGAGATGAGCCAAGCCTGTTTACTCTTCAGCCCCCGACAGGATAAGAGGTTGTGACGTTGCAAATGGACAAAGTCGCGTGCGAAATGCCGGGGTCGCGCTCGCACTAGCCCGATCGCTTCATGCTTAAGTCTTCCCCGGGGACGCGGGAGCTGGTTGGCGCAAGGATCGGGATATCCTCATCGACCCCACGCGAAGTGCACTTGCGACTCGACGGTGCTGGGGCTAGGTTCCAAGGCAGGCTGAGGCACTCGGTCTCGGCCAGCTCGTTTTCCGAGCGCAAGGTTGAAATCCCTTGCGGGGCGCGGGAAGTGCGCGATTTTCACAGTTCAGAAGCAACCCCCTGCATCAAGGCCTAGGTTTCTTTCTCGTAATGAATGCTGCGCAAAGCCGCGTCTGACAAGGCTTTGACGAAGGATGCATTGCACC
>DATDGW010000243.1:0-2198 GCA_036521895.1 Candidatus Sulfotelmatobacter sp.
CAGAGCGCTCATGGATCAATTCCCGCTCGAATTCCGCAGCAGCCATAAGGATGTGCAGCAGGAATCTGGAGGTCGGATTCGATTCGTCCGTATCGATGTTCTGACTTGTTGCTAGCCGGTTTATGCACGTTTATGCACTTGAATTGAGCCCGGCCTGAGCAGTTTAAATCTCACCCCATCTGGGGACCCCCGAAAATCCTGCGTTAAAACAGAAGAGCCGCGAAGCGTAAACTTCGCGAGCTGATTTTCGGGAGTCAACCCAAATGGTGAACAACACAAAAGAGCATATCCGTAAGATACCCGCCAAACAAGGGTCGGGGGCAGTTATCCCCAAGCCCATTAAAATCGGAGCCGCCACGCCTTATGACTTCCAGGGCTCGAACATGACCGCTTACGGCGGCTTGTTGCCGGTGGCCACCATGCTGGAGAAACTGCAGTTCCAGCGACTGATCGAAGAGCATGTGACGATCAAACGGGTGACCACATCGATGCCCGGGTATCGCTTCGTGTTGGCTATGGTCTTGGCGCTGTACGTGGGGTTTTCGCGGTTGAACCATATGCAGTTCTTGGGGCGCGAGCCGATGCTCACTGGGATTCTGGAAGTGAGCGAGTTGCCCGTGCAAAGCACCTTTTGGCGATTCTTGGCGTCGCTGCATCTGGTGGTGGCGCGTCAACTCCTAGAGGTAGGCCGGCGCATGCGGCAGCGAGTCTGGGAAGCGGCACACGTGGGGTTGAAAGAAGTCACTCTGGACACGGACACCACGGTACAAACGGTGTACGGCCGGCACATGGGCGCACGCAAAGGGTACAATCCGCAGCATCGGGGGAAGAAGAGCTATCAACCGATCCTGACGTTTCTGGCCGAAACGCGAGAGTACATCGGCGGCGAGTTGCGCAGAGGAGAGCGGCCGACCGGCAAACAGATCGCCGCCCATCTGGAGAGCGTGTTCGTCGCGCTGCCGGAAACGGTGGAGAGGTGTTATGCGCGGGCGGACTCAGGATTCTACTGCGCGGAAGCGGTGGAGACCTATCAAAAGCACGGTTGCCGGTTCGTGCTGTCCGCGCAGAAAACTCCGCGCTTGGTGGAGGAACTGAAAGCCGCGCACTGGACGGGGTCGCCGCGCACCGATGCTGACGGCCAGTGCGAGTTTCGTTATCAACCGGAAGGATGGGACAAAGCTCACCGGTTCGTGGCCTTGCGGTACCAGAACAAGCCCAAACCCAAGAAGCAGAAACAACCTGAGCAATACCAGTTGTTCGATACGCCGGAATACAGCTATCGAGTGTTCGTGACCGATCTCGGCGCGGCCATCGACGTGGTCGTGGGTTTTTACCGGCAACGGGCAGGGGCGGAGAACTTGATCAAAGAAGCCAATAACGATGCCGGCTTGGCGGCGCATCCCTCGGCGCGATGGGCCCCGAACTGTGTGCACTTTCAGTTGGCGATGTTGGCCTACAACCTTAACTGTTGGCTGATGCTGTTCAACCGGGAGGAGCAAGCCAAGACCGAGGATTTGCGTCACACCACGTTAGCGACCGCTCGTCTGCGCTTTCTGTTCCTGGCAGCCAAGATCGTGCGCCACGCGGGTGTGGTTCTGGTGCGATACAGCGATCACTACGCGGAGAAAGGAACAATGGGGCGGCTGATGGATCGGCTGCGTGCGATCGTGCCAAGCGGGAATCGGTTCGCGCCGGTACTGGCGTCAGCCCTCCGCCTCTGACAGATCCGCATGCATAAATTTCTATGCACCGTTGAGGGATTTGTTCGAATGACTTACGGAGGGAGTTGAAATCTCAGGAAACAGTCAACACGATTTGGAAATCTGCGGCGGGCCTTCTACTACCTTCCAGGCAGCGAAGCGGCCGATCTGCGTGCATAGTTTAGGTGTTAAGGGCCCACAAACGCACCATTACCCTAATCAGCCTTCTTCTCCCGCTCACGCAGCCTACCACCTTTCCTTCTGTGTGTTTGTCACTAGGTCTGGGTCAGCCCGCCCCTCATTTTCATAGCCTGGGATGGCCGACTTCCCGGCCATACTACTTGTGTTGCAAAAACAATTCTGTCGGCGAAACCGACCCAACCGCCAATCTCGTCGGTCGACTATTCAGCTTTCAATCCGAGGATTTCTCGAATGAACTGTATCTGCTCAAGGACAACCCCTTTCGGCAACCACCTTACTTGGCCTTTCCCGATCATG
>DATDGW010000244.1:0-8344 GCA_036521895.1 Candidatus Sulfotelmatobacter sp.
CTACCGTTCATTGCAGATTGACGCCCACGGCAATCCCATCAACAAGCGCAATGCGTGGGCCACGCGGGCCGTGGTGTATGTGCGTCTGATTCCGCCGGGCGCGGCCGACACGGTGCACTACCGGATGTTGATTCCAGAGAATACGGGCAACAAGATCACATTGCATGCGCGTCTGTGCTACCGGAAGTTTTCGTGGTATGGAACGCAGGAGGCATTCGCGGGGCTGCCGGATCCAACGAAGCCGAAGGCGGTCGCCCCCGACTATGATGACCGGCCGACAATATTCACGGCGTCTCTGAGCGGAGTTTCGGCGAAAAAAGAAAAGATTCCCGACCTGCCGATCGTCGCCCTCGCCGAAAACGAAGTCACGCTGCCTGTGATCGCGCATAATGCGCCCGTGCCGGAGCCGAAAACGATTGTGCGCAAGGAAGAGTGGCAGCGTTGGAACGACTATGGAATCGGATTGTTCCTGCAGGGAGATTTGAAGGGCGCGGCGGCGGCCTTCCAGAAGGTGACGGAAGCGGCTCCGAATAACCCCGACGGCTGGGTGAACATGGGGCGCTGCGCGGTGCAGGAAGGCGACATGGCCCGCGCCCGAAGCGTGCTGGAAAAGGCCTTGGCCCTGTCTCCGAATTTGGCCCGCGCCAATTTCTTCTATGCCAAGGTTCTGCGCGCGGATGGCAACTATGAAGGGGCGGCGGCGCGCTTGCGGGTTGTGCTGGCGCAATATCCTCGCGATCGTGTTGCCATCAATGACTTGGGACGCATCCTGTTCCTGCAGCGCAAATATGACGAGGCGGTGAAGGCATTGCAGTCGGTGCTAGCGATTGATCCGGAAGACCTGCAGGCCCACTACAATCTGATGCTCTGTTACAACGGCCTCGGCCGGGAAAAGTTAGCCAAGGAGCACGAGGCGCGCTACATGCGGTTCAAGGCAGACGAGTCATCGCAGGCGATCACCGGACCCTACCGCCAGATTCATCCCGAGGACAACAACGAACGGCAGGCGGTGCATGAGCACGTCTCTGTTGCGTTGTCGGCTATCAACTCGAAACCTGTCGCGACAGCCGCCTCGGCGGTCCAATCCAGTACATCGAAGCCAGTTCTTGCCGGGGCCTCAAGATAAATGCTCCGCACAAACAGAAAACTTACCCCGGGGCCAAAGAGGCACAGAGAACGCTATGGCCTTTCTTCTTTTAGGTTTCTCCGTGTCTCTGTGACTCTGTGCTTAGCGATTCTTTGTTGTGCGGGCATCGGTCAGGCGCAGCAGATTCACTTCCGCGACATCACCGCGCAGGCCGGAATCCACTTCACCCACAACAACGGTGCCTTCGGCAAGAAGTGGTTGCCGGAAACCATGGGACCGGGCTGCGCCTTCATCGATTACGACAACGACGGATACCCGGACATAATTCTCGTCAACGGCGAAGACTTTCCCGGCCACCCGCACGGTGGCGCAACTACGCTGAAGCTTTACCACAACAACGGCAACGGCACCTTCACCGACGTCACGCGCAAGGCCGGCCTTGCCGTTCCCATGCTCGGGTTTGGTGTGGCCGTGGGCGACTACGACAACGACGGGTTTGACGATATCTTCGTCAGTGCGCTGGGACAGAGTCATCTGTTCCACAACAACGGCAACGGTACCTTCTCTGATGTCACCAAGTCCGCTGGAGTGTGGGGACCGAACGAGTTCTCGACCAGCGCCGCCTGGGTGGATTACGACCGCGACGGCAAACTCGATCTCGTCGTCGCGAACTACGTGCAGTGGAGTGAGCAGGGAGATCTGTATTGCACGCTGGACGGCGCGCACAAGTCGTACTGCACGCCCGAGTCGTACAAGGGGACGTCGGTGCGCTTGTGGCATAACCTGGGCGGTGGCAGATTTGAGGATGCCACGCAGAAGGCTGGCATGGGCGATCCCACGTCGAAGAGCCTTGGGATCGCGATTCTCGACTACAACGGTGACGGCTGGCCCGACATCGTGATCGCCAACGACACACAGCCCAACAAGCTCTACCTCAACAAGCAGAATGGAACCTTTGAAGAGCGCGGTGTCGCGGCGGGCATCGGGTTCAGCGAAGACGGCATTGCGCGGGCAGGCATGGGCGCCGACGCCGCCGACTACGACCGCAGCGGGCACGCCAGCATCATCATCAGCAACTTCGCCAATCAGATGGTCTCGCTCTATCACAACGAGGGCAACGGATTGTTCGTCGACGAGGCGCCGCAGTCCGAGGTGGGCCGCGCGAGCCTGGTCACGCTGGGTTTCGCATGTTTCTTCTTCGACTACGACAACGACGGTTGGCAGGATATTTTCGTGGCCGACGGACACATTGAAGATCAGATCGAGCGGGTGCAGAAACGCGTGAGCTATGCCGAGCCTCCGCACTTGTTCCGCAATCTTGGCGGAGGAAAGTTCACCGAAGTCACGGCGCAGATGGGCAGCGTCTTCGCGGCGCCCAAAGTGGCGCGGGCCGCGGCTTACGGCGATATCGACAACGATGGCTTCCTCGACATTTTGCTGACCACGAATGCCGGGCCGGCGTACCTGTTCCACAATGAGGGCGGGACGAATCACAGCCTGCGGGTCAAACTCGTGGGCACAAAGTCGAATCGCGACGGCATCGGCGCGGTCGTCCGGGTGAGCGCTGGCGATCAAAACAATAAAGACAAGCAGTGGAAGATGCTGCGCTCCGGATCGAGCTATCTGGCACAGAGCGAACTGGTGTTGACCTTTGGTCTGGGCACGCTCACGAAGGCCGACAGCGTTGAAATTCAATGGCCCAGCGGGCAGGTCGACAAGCTCCCGAATATCGATGCCGGCCAGACCGTCACCGTGCAGGAAGGGAAGGGCATCGTCGCCAAGCGGGCGTACGGGCCGAAAAGAGCTGAATCCACAAAGGTTACGAAGGTTCACGAAGGAAAGGCGGACCTTACGCGAAATCGGTTTCCTTTGTGATCCTTCGCGTCCTTTGTGGTTAAATTCCCCTGATGACTTCTCGAATCCCCACTGCTTTCATTGCCTTCCTTCTCGCTGCCTTCGGCCTGCTTTCCTCGGAGTCGACGCCGAACCCGATCGAAGCCGCGCGCCTCAACAATCTCGGGGTGGCCTACATGAACCAGCAGCTTTTCGAGAAGGGGCTGAAAGAGTTTCAGCAGGCCGCGAAGGCCGATCCCAAGCTCGCGATCGCACGTTTGAATGTCGGCATTGCATACCTGAACCTGCAGAAGATCGACGAAGCCAAGTCTTCTTTGGAAGACGCGCTGAAGCAGGATCCGAAGAGTCCGAATGCGTGGTACAGCCTCGGGATGCTAGCCAAGAACACGGGCGATGCGCAGGCGGCGATCGATGCCTTCCAGCGCGTCATCGAGATCGAGGCGAACGACGCTGACACCTGGTATTTTCTGGGCACAGCCTACGTGCAGGCCAAGCAGTTTCCACAGGCCATTGAAGCTTTCCAGCACGCGCTGCAACTCAACCCGATTCATGCTTCGGCGGAATTCGGATTGTCGCGCGCGTACCAGCAATCCTCCGACACGGACCATGCGCGCGAACATCTGAAGAAGTTCCAGTACATCACGCAGAACAAGATCGGCGCGCCCATGAGCCTGGCTTATGGCGAGCAGGGTCAGTACTCGCGCGCAGTGGAATCGCCGTCGGCGGTGTTGAAGGCTCCGGCACCGATCAAGGTGCGGTTTGTGGACGTGACGAAGGAGGCGGGGATTGTGTCGAATCCGGAGCCGACCCCGTCTAATCCGTACCAAGGATTTCCAAACGATCTCGGCCATGGTGCCTGCTTTCTGGACTATGACAACGACGGCAAAGTCGATCTTTTTGTCGCAGATAACGGTTCGCAGGGTGGAATATCTCTGTATCGCAACCTGGGCAATGGAAAGTTCGAAGATGCCACGCCGAGTCTGGGTCCGTTTGCGGCAAAGCTCCACGGTGTGGGCTGTGCTGTCGGCGATTATGACAATGACGGCTTCGAGGATATCGCGGTTGCATCCCCTGTCCTGGGCGGGCAACTAGAATTGTTTCACAACGAAAAGAACGGCACTTTTAAGAATGTATGGGGTGGGAGTCCTGGGGGAATTGGGGCTGGGCCTGGAGGGAAGAAGGGCGAGACCCAAAGCCAGCCACCCAAGGTTCCAATCTCCCCGTCAGGTTCGTCGCAGCTCGCCGAACCATTTCCATCCGTACCGATCGGGCTGACATTCATCGACTATGACCATGATGGCGACCTTGACCTCTACGTCACGCGTGCGAATGCAGGATCAAAACCGGAGTTCGATGACAAGACCTGGAGTGAGCAAACTCCGCCTTCGGGTCACAATCAGCTCCTCCGAAATAATGGCGATGGAACCTTTACGGATGTGACCGAGAGCGCTGGCCTGTTCGGCAACACAACGAGCATTGCGGCAATCGGGACCGACTACAACAATGACCGCGCCGTGGACATCGTGCTGACTGGTGGTGTAAGGGGAGCTGCGGTATTTGAGAATCCGCGCGAGGGGATGTTCAAGATTAGAGAAGTGTGGCCCGAGCGCGGCCCGAAGGCTGCGGTGGGAGTCGCAGTCCTCGATTTCGATCATGACGGATGGATGGATCTAGCCTTTACTCATTGGGCTGCTCCCGGTCTCACCCTCTGGCGGAACAACCACGGCAAGAGTTTCGAGCAAGTCAAACTGCCAGAGACAAACTGGGTGCGTGCCTACGGCGTGGCCGCCTTCGACTACGACAACGACGGATGGGTCGACCTCGTTGCCGTGGGCGAGACCAAAGACGGCAAGGGCGAAGTCCGCTTGTTCCGCAACCTCGGGCCGGACGGATTCCAAGACGTTACCTCCGACGTTGGCCTCGACAAGATTCAACTGAAAGAACCGCGTGCCATCATTACCGGCGACTATGACGGTGACGGTGCCACTGATCTGCTCATCACGCAGAATCACGGCCCTGCCGTGCTGCTGCGCAATGAAGGCGGCAATCAGAATCACTGGCTGCGACTTTCGCTCAAGGGACTGGCCGACAACAAATCCGCCATTGGCACCAAGGTCGAAGTGTTCTCGGGCGGCAACCGGCAGAAGTTTGAGATTGCGGGGTCGAACGGCTACCTAGGACAGAATTCCACCGCCATCGTCGTGGGCCTGGGTGACTCCAAGGAAGCCGACATCGTTCGCATGCTGTGGCCGACAGGAGTGCTGGAAGACGAAATTCAGATCGCGGGCGACAAGCAGCAGAACTTCCTCGAGATCGACCGCCGCGGCAGCTCCTGCCCGACACTGTTCGTGTGGAACGGCGAGCGCTACGAGTTTGTCGCCGACATGCTGGGCGCGGGCGTGGTCGGGCACTGGGTCGGGCCGAATCAGCGCGACGTGCCTCGTCCGGTTGAGTACATCAAGATTGATCGCAACGTGATTCGTGAGAAGGAAAATCCCCACTTCTCGCAAAGTGCGCGAGAAATGGGGCACCCGACTCTCAGCTTCCGCTTCATGGAACCGCTCGAAGAGGCCGTCTACCTCGATCAGGTAAGGCTGCTGGCGATCGATCATCCGGCTAACCTCGACGTGTATCCGAACGAGTACTTCGCCTCGAACCCGCCGTATCCTCCGTTCAAGGTGGTGGTGAGCCGCGACGCCCATTCGCCCGCGGGTGCGTGGGACGACCACGGCCACGACGTCCTGCCGAATTTGCTGGCGCACCGTTATTTCGGCGATTTCGCGCTGACGCAGTTTCAGGGATTCGCCAAACCGCACACTCTGACGCTCGATCTGGGGGAGGCTTATCGCGGGGGGCCCCTGTGGCTGCTGCTGCATGGCGAGGTCGAGTACTTCTCGGCGAATAGCATGTATGCGGCTTCCCAGGCCGGAGTGGAAGCGATCTCGCCGTACCTGGAAGCCCTCGGTGAGAACGGGCAGTGGAAGCGCGTGATCGACGACATGGGATTTCCAGCCGGCGGCCCGCGCACCATGACTGCCGATCTCACCGGGAAGCTGCCGCCGGGCACACGGAAGATACGCATCACCACCAATCTGCAGGTGTATTGGGACAGCATTCTGATTGACCGAACCGAGCAACTCTCCGCGCGCGACATTCCTCGCCCCGCTGGAAAGGAAGCGGGGCTTCGGGACGACGCCGGTCGAGAGGGTGATCGGGGGCAAAGCCCACGCGTAACATCCGTTCCGCTTGTCCATGCCGATCTCGAATTCCACGGATACCCGTTGAAGATCGAAGGCAAGCCCGCCGGTAACGTGCAGTACATCTACGAAAAAGTCAGTGCGACCGGGCCCTACACGCGTCCCGCCGGATCCTACACGCGCTACGGCGACGTGCTGCCGCTGTTGACCGCGACCGACGACAAACTTGCCGTATTTGGCTCGGGAGACGAGGTGCGGCTCGACTTCGATCCCTCCCACCTGCCCGCGCTTCCCAGGGGTTGGGTGCGCGACTATTTCTTTGCGGCCAATGGCTACGAGAAAGACATGGACTTCTACGCCGCGGAGGGGAACTACGTCGCGCCTCTGCCCTTCCTCAGCATGGGCGAATATCCGTACTCGCCGAAGAAGTCGTACCCCCTCGACGACGCGCACCTGAAATATCTGCTCGAATACAACACCCGCGGCATGTCAGGCAACGAGCAGCGCGGATACTGGGTCGATTACGGGGAGAGCAGATAAGAGTGCCTACGGAAACGTTTTAATATTGACAATTTCGCCCCTGCCATAATCCAATAGCCGGACCCATGGAAAACACTTCCGCGTCGTCCTCTGTCGCGACATCGACTCCCGCGGCGTCCGCACCGCCCCGGCTCCGCCGCACGCTGACTCTTTGGGATCTGATCTTCTACGGCATCGTTCTGATCCAGCCCATCGCGCCTGTTCCGTTGTATGGCGTCGCGCAGAAGCTTTCTGACGGACACTTCGTCACCATCATTCTGATCGCGCTGTTTGCCATGCTCATCACAGCGGTCAGCTACGGGCGCATGGGCGCGCTTTATCCGACAGCAGGTTCGGCCTACACGTATGTGGGCAAGGGACTCAACCCGCATCTTGGATTTTTGGCGGGCTGGGCGATGATTCTGGATTATCTGCTGCAGCCGCTGATCAATACGGTTTGGATCTCAACAGCCTTGCACGAGCGGTACGTGCATCAGGTGCCGTTTGTGATCTGGGCGCTGCTTATCGCGGGCATCATGACGGTGCTGAACCTGATTGGCGTGAAGGCTTCCTCTAACGCGAATAAGATTCTGCTGGCGATCATGTCGGTGGTGGTGGTGGCCTTCATCGTGCTGGCGATCAAGTTCCTGTACGGCGGGCAGGGGTGGGCGGGACTGTTTTCCTTGCAGCCCATTTACGATCCTAAAACCTTCGATTGGACCAAGATCAGGACTGCCACTTCGTTCGCGGCTCTTACCTACATCGGATTCGACGGCGTAACCACGCTGGCGGAAGATGTAGAGAATCCCAAGCGCAACGTTCTTCTGGCGGTGGTGCTCACGTGCGTCTTTGCCGGGGTGTGCAGCGGGGTCGAGGCTTATCTCGGAGCACGGGTCTGGCCGGATTGGCGTTCCTTTCCGGAGGAGACGACGGCGTTCATGGACATCTGTCGACGCGTAGGTGGAGCCCTGCTGTTCAATGCGATGGGAGGGATTCTGATTGTCGCCGCATTCGGCAGTGGGTTGACCGGAACTCTCGGCGCCGCACGGTTGCTGTTCGGCATGGGCCGCGATGGCGTGCTGCCCAGGAAGTTCTTCGGATACCTCAAACCGGGTAGCAGCACTCCGACTTACAACATCGTTCTGATCGGCGCATTGGCGTTTGCGGGCGCCGAGTTGCTCTACCACATTGGCAACGCCTACGAGCACGCGGGCGAGCTACTGAACTTCGGCGCGTTCCTCGCGTTTACTGGCGTCAATCTCGCGTGTTTCTGGCAATTCACGGTGCTGGCTCAGAGGAAGGGCGTTAAGTGGCGCCTCGTTCAAGACGCGCTGCTGCCGCTGACCGGTTTCCTGGTCTGCGGCTATATTTGGTGGAATCTCAATCACCTCGCCAAAACGGTCGGCGGAATCTGGTTTGCGATTGGAATCCTCTACGTCGGCTACAAGACAAACTGGTTCCGGTCAGCGCCGGTGATGATCGATTTCAGCGACTCCTAGAATCGCGCCTGGAGCGGGAAGAATCCTCGAAGTATCGGCGAGGCGTGGTTCCCAGCGTCTTGCGGAACATGGCAATGAACGCGCTCGGCGTGCTGTAGCCGGCTTCCAGAGCGGCATTCGTGATCTTTTCTCCTGCCGCCAGCAATTGCAGAGACCGCATCAAGCGGAGTTGCTGCCTCCATTTTCCC
>DATDGW010000245.1:0-2045 GCA_036521895.1 Candidatus Sulfotelmatobacter sp.
CGCAGATTTACGGCAGTAACCAGGTGGAGCTGGCATGGACGGTAATCCCCATTCTGATTGTGGTGGTGTTATTCCTGGCGTCGGCGCGCGTGATCCATGCGGTGGAGGATGCACGCTTTCCGCCGGATGCGATCGAGGTCAACGTCGTCGGGCACCAGTTCTGGTGGGAATTCCAATATCCTGGCTACGGTTTCGTCACAGCCAATGAACTGCACGTTCCGCTGAGCGAGGCCGCACATCCCACACCGACGCACATCATCTTGCTGTCGGCCGACACCGACCATAGTTTCTGGGTGCCACAACTCGCGGGTAAGACGGACCTGATTCCCAATCGCAAAAACGAGATGTGGATCGACCCGCACGAAGTGGGCACGTATGTCGGACAGTGCGCGCAGTACTGCGGTACCCAGCACGCCAAAATGCTGCTGCAAGTAATCGTGCAGTCGCCGGAAGACTTCCAGCGCTGGGTGCAGCAGCAGAAGGCGCCAGCAATGGTGTCCGAACAGGTAACTGTCGGGCGGCGCTTGTTCGAGGCGAACGCGTGCGTCAATTGCCACACCATTGCAGGGACCGCGGCGAACGGAAAGTTCGGGCCTGATCTGACGCACCTGATGAGCCGCACTACGATTGCTGCCGGAGCGGCGCGGAATACTCAAGACAACTTGCGGCTGTGGGTTACAGAGCCGGCTGCGATTAAACCCGGGTGCCTGATGCCGGCTATGCAACTGGAACACTCGGATATTGATTCGCTAGTAACGTACCTGATGAGCCTGCACTAGAGCACTTTCGCCCTGGTGCCAGCTAGCTCGCTTTGACCGCCAAGGTAAGGATCACCTCAGCGCTAAAGCGGGTGTCAAATGCCTGCTTTAGTACACGGCGGAAGGCCTGCTCCATCCGTTCGTCGCACCGTGAAGAACTTGAGCCAGGAGAGCGTGATGTTCGATGCCCAACCCATATCGCAGCCGTTGATCGCCTCTGCGGAACAGGAGGGTTCCCGCCCGCTGGTCCAAGTGCTGCACGACTGGGTCGTCACGGTCGATCATAAGAAGCTCGGGGTGATGTACTTCATGTACGGCATCGTGTTCCTGGTGATCGGTGGAGTGGAAGCCTCGATCATGCGGGCCCAGTTGGCGGTTGCTCACAATCATCTGGTTTCGCCCCAGACCTTCAACCGGATGTTCACCATGCATGGCACGACCATGATTTTCTTCGCTGCCATGCCGATTGTCTTCGGATTCGCCAACTACCTGATGCCGCTCATAGTCGGTGCGCGCGACATGGCGTTTCCGCGCTTGAATGCCTGGAGTTTCTGGATGAGCGCTCTGGGCGGCATCATCCTCTACTTCAGCTTTATTGGCGCAAGCGGGCTGTATGGCGCGGGCACCGCTCCTGACGTCGGCTGGTTCGCCTATGCGCCGCTGACCTCGCCAACATTTTCAGTGGGAAACAGCACGGATTACTGGATCATCGGCATCCTGGTAAGCGGCTTCGGTAGCATCGGCACGGCGCTGAATATCCTCACGACCATTTTATGCATGCGTTGCCCCGGCATGACGCTGAATCGGATGCCGCTGTTCGCCTGGATGAATTCCGTGATGGCGATGCTGGTGCTGATAGCCATTGGGCCGCTGACGGCAGCGCAGATCATGCTGCTGATCGATCGCTACCTTGGGGGGCACTTTTTTGATACGCAAGCCGGGGGCTCGGCCGTCATCTGGATGCACTTCTTCTGGGTCTTCGGCCATCCTGAAGTTTACATCCTGGTCCTGCCGGCCTTCGCAATCGTTTCCGAGGTGATTCCGGTTTTTTCGCGCAAGCCAATCTTTGGCTACTCGATCATGGTAGCGGCCACTCTCACCATCGCCTTCATCAGTCTGGGCGTGTGGGCCCACCACATGTTCACCGTCGGCATGACCTCCTACGCCAACGCGTTCTTTGTGGCGTCGACGGCGGCAATCGCGGTTCCGACCGGAATCAAGATTTTTAATTGGATGGGAACGATGTGGGGCGGAAAGATCCGCTATTCGGTGGCGATGATGTTTTGC
>DATDGW010000246.1:0-6439 GCA_036521895.1 Candidatus Sulfotelmatobacter sp.
TGTGTCCGGCGATGGCTTCGACAGCCACGCGTCCTTCGTGCGAAGCTTTGTGGGCGAGCATGGGCTCGCCCACCACGTCGCCGATAGCGAAGATTGCGGGATCGTCGGTCTGCAATTGCTTGTTTACCTGGATGAATCCGCGCTGGCCAACTTGCAGGTGCGTTTTGTCGAGACCGGGGATCTCGGAGTTGGGCTTGCGACCGACGGAGACCAGGACTCGGTCGAAAACTTTCTCTCGCTCTTTGACATCGGCGCCCTCGAAGGTGGCGCGAATACCGGTGCCTTCGTCTTTGACCGACGAGACCGTGGTGTTGAGCAGGATGCCGTCGAACCGTTTCTCCAGGCGCTTATGCAGAGGAAGGACGAGGTCACGGTCTGCGCCGGGAAGTAGACCGGGGAGCATTTCGACTAGGGTCACGCGCGCGCCAAGCGCGGCGTAGACGGAGCCGAGTTCGAGGCCGATGTAGCCGCCGCCGACAACCAACAAGGTGCCGGGGATGTCTTCGAGATTCAGCGCCCCAGTGGAATCCATCATGCGCGGAGTGTCGAGCTTCAGCGTGGGGACAATCGCGGGGCGGGAACCGGTTGCGATGATGATGCGGTCGAAGGTGAAGGATTCATCGGAGCCGTCGGACTTCGTAACGCGCAGCGTCGTGGAATTCTCGAAGGCCGCGCGGCCTTGGATGTAATGAACCTTGCGTTGTTTGGAGAGAATGCCGAGGCCGCCGGTGAGCTTCTTGACAACATTTTCTTTGAAGGTACGCAGGCCTGCGAGGTCGATCTTCGGTGTGCCGAATTCGATCCCCCAGTTTTTCGCCTGCTCCGATTCCTCGATCAGCTTCGCCACGTGCAGAAGCGCCTTCGACGGGATGCAGCCGCGGTAGAGACAGACGCCGCCGGGGTTGATTTCCGGGTCGATGAGGGTGACGGTCATGCCGAAATCGGCGGCGAGGAATGCGGCTGCGTATCCACCGGGACCGCCGCCGACGACTGCGATGTTTAGGGGATGAATGTCAGACATGTGTATGAAAAAGTTTCAAGCTTTCAGAGTTTCAAGATTTTCAAGGTTAGAACCTCACGTCGTTCGATACTTTGAAACTCCGAAACTCTGAAACCTGCTTTCTTATCCTTGCACCGACAGCAGGAATGGCTGTTCAAAGGCTTCCGCGATCCAGCGCAGGAAGCGGGCTGCATCGGCTCCGTCGATCAGGCGGTGGTCGTAGGAGAGCGAGAGCGGCAGAATCAGCCGCGGCTCGAACTTGCCGTGGATCCACTCCGGCTCGATGCGCGAGCGGGCAAGGCCGAGGATCGCCACTTCCGGATGATTCACGATGGGCGTAAAGCCGACGCCGCCAATGCCGCCTAGGTTGGTGATCGTGAAGGTGCCACCCTCCATGTCAGCGGGAGTCAGTTTCTTCTCGCGCGCCTTCTTGGAAACTTGCGACAGCTCGACTGCCAGTTCGACGATGTTCTTCTTGTCGACATCGCGGATCACGGGAACGAGCAGGCCGCGATCGGTGTCGGCGGCCACTCCGATGTTGATGTACTGCTTGTAGACGATTTCTTCCTTCTCGATGTCGATGCTGGCGTTGAACTGCGGAAATACTTTCAGAGCTGCAGCACAGACTTTGAGCGCGATCGCGGTGACCGTCATCTTGCCGCCGGCTTCTTCGGCCTTGGGAGCGAAGCGCGCGCGGAGCTGTTCGAGCTCCGTGATGTCGGCGCGGTCGTGCTGCGTGACGTGGGGAATTGTGTTCCAGGCTTCGGCGAGGTGTTCGGCGGTCTTGCGGCGAACGCCGCGCATGGAGACGCGCTCGACCTTGCCCCACTTGGCGAAGTCTGGAAGCTGAGGCTGGACGAAGTGTCCGGCGCGCGGGGGCGCTTGCGCGACTGTAACGGCCGCCGACAGGAGCGCTTTCGCGTAGCCCTTGACGTCGTCTTCGCTGATGCGGCCGCCGGGTCCGGTGCCTTTGACTTCGTAGATGTCGACGCCAATCTCGCGGGCTAACCGGCGCACGTGCGGTGCTGCGGGAACGGCCTGGCGATTCTCTGTGCCGGCTACCTTGCCCAGTTGCACCGGCATGGTGAACACGTGCGTCGATGGTTGCGGCTGGTCGGGAGGCAGGGCCTGTTCTTCCGTCTTGCCTTCGGCGCGAATTGCGGCTTGAAATGCGAGGCGGGCTCCGTGCTGTCCGGAAACATGCTCGACGGGAGCGTTGCGGGCGGTTTCGGCTGCAGCTGGGGCTCCGCCCTCGAGCGTGAAGATTACTTGTCCGACTTTGACCTTCTCGCCTTCTTTGACCTTAATGTCTTTGACAGTGCCGCTGACCGATGACGGCACTTCGACCACGGCCTTGTCGGTCTCGAGTTCCATGACCGGCTGGCCTTCGGAAACTTTGGCCCCGGGCGCGATCAGGAGACGAACGAGAGCGCCTTGGGAGATGTTTTCTCCGAGTTCGGGGAGTTTGAATTCGCTGGGGCCGGAAGTTTTGGTTGCAACAGGGGCGGCGGGAGCAGCAGCGACTGGCGCGGGCGTCGGCGCCGGGGCGGAGACTGCGGCAGGCTGTTTTTGCGGAACTGGCGCGGGCGTAGGTGCGGGCGTTGGGGCCGGAGCTTGCGCGGCAGGCTGCGCAGAGATTTTGGCTTCCGCACCGTCCACCGTGAAGATGACCTGGCCGACTTTGATCTTGTCGCCCTCTTTGACCTTGATTTCCTGCACGGTTCCGGTCACGGATGAAGGGACTTCGACAACGGCCTTGTCGGTTTCGAGTTCCATGACCGACTGACCGGCGCTCACGGAGGCTCCAGGTGCAACCATGAGGCGCACGAGGTCGCCCTGTTCGATGTTTTCTCCCAGTTCGGGAAGTTTGAATTCGATCACCGCGTCGTTCCTTTTCTCAGACCTTGATGTTAAGAGCATCCTCTATCTGTGTGCCGGGAAATTGTGCCGTCCCTACGGGACTTGTGCCAATTCCCGGCAGCTTACCCGGGACTGCCCTGTCGGGCTTTCACATTCCGCCCCTTCGGGGCCGCGGTTCGCTACTTCTTATTTCCTCTTCAAACGCGATCTGTTGCCAATGCACCCGAAGCGTCGCTTCGCGGCCTTAGAAAATCGATGCCGACCTTAGCTGATGGCCGGATTCGCTTTGTCGGGATTGATCCCCAGTGCTTGAATCGCACGCTTTACTACATCTGTGCCGACCTTCTTCTCGCGCGCCAGTGCACCGAGCGTGGCCAGCACGATGTGTTTCGCGTCGACTTCGAAGAAGTCGCGCAGAGCTTTACGGCTCTCGCTGCGTCCGAAACCGTCGGTTCCGAGCGAGACGAGTTGTCCGGGCACCCACTTGCCCAGGCTCTCCGGCAATACTTTCATGTAGTCGGAGGCTGCGATGAACGGGCCCTGAGCGTCTTTCAAGGTCTCCGTCAGATAAGGAACCTTGGCTGCTTCCGCGGGATGCAGCATGTTCCAGCGCTCGCAATCGTTGGCGTTGCGATAGAGTTCTTTATAACTAGTGACGCTCCAGACGTCGGCGCCGACTCCGTATTTTTCTTCCAGAATCTGCTGCGCTTTGAGCACTTCGTACATGATCGTGCCACTGCCGAGGAGTTGGGCGCGCAACTTGGCCTCGCTCTTGGCCGAGGCCTTGAACCGGTACAGGCCTTTCAGCACGCCTTCGCGAACGTTCACGTCGGTCGGCATGCCGGGCATGGGCAACGGCTCGTTGGTGACGGTCAGATAATAGAAGATCGATTCCTGATCGACATACATACGCTTGATGCCATCCTGAATAATGATGGCGATCTCGTAGGCGAACGCCGGATCGTAGGCCAGCAGGTTCGGCACGGGCAGGGCAAGCACGTGGCTGTGACCGTCCTGATGCTGCAGGCCTTCACCAGCAAGCGTGGTGCGGCCAGCGGTGCCGCCGACGAGGAATCCGCGGCAGCGCATGTCGGCCGCAGCCCAGATCAAATCTCCGATGCGCTGGAAGCCGAACATCGAGTAATAAATAAAGAACGGGATGGTGTTGATGCCGTGATTGGCATATGCCGTGCCGGCCGCGATGAACGAGCACATCGATCCCGACTCGGTGATGCCCTCTTCGAGGATCTGTCCGTTCTTGGCTTCCTTGTAATAGAGCAGCGTGTCCATGTCCACGGGTTCGTAGTTCTGGCCGACGCTGGAATAGATTCCGACCTGACGGAAGAGCGCTTCCATGCCGAAGGTGCGGGCTTCGTCGGGAACGATGGGGACGATGAGCTTGCCGAGTTCGGGATCGCGCAGCAACTTCGCCAACAATCGCACGAAGACCATGGTGGTGGAAACTTCGCGGCCTTCGGTGCCTTTGTGGAATTCTTCGAAGTGCGCATCGGGGACGGATTTCAGAGCCTCCGCCCGGACTTTGCGGGTGGGCATGTATCCGCCAAGCTGCTGGCGTCGCCCCTGCATGTATTTGATTTCGGCGCTGTCGTCGGACGGACGGTAGAACGGGGCTTCGTGGAGTTCGTCGTCGGGAATTGGGATTCCGAAACGCGAACGGAACATCTGCAACTCGTCTTCGTTCAGCTTCTTCTGCTGGTGGGTGATGTTCTTGCCTTCGCCGGCTTCACCCAGTCCGTAGCCCTTGATCGTCTTGGCTAGAACGATGGTTGGGGCGCCGGTGTGCTCGACCGCAGCACGGAACGCCGCGTGCACCTTGATCGGATCGTGTCCGCCCAGGCGCATGCGCGCCAGTTGGTCGTCGGAGAGATGCTCCACCATTTTCAGAAGACGCGGGTCGGTGCCGAAGAGGTTTTGCCGGAAGTAGGCTCCACTCTCGACAAAATACTTCTGGTATTGTCCGTCGCTGACTTCGCCCAGACGCCTGACGAGGAGGCCGTCGCGGTCGCTCTGAATGAGGCTGTCCCAGTCGGAACCCCAAATGACTTTGATGACGTTCCAGCCCGCGCCTCGGAAGATGGCTTCCAGTTCCTGAATGATCTTTCCGTTGCCGCGCACCGGGCCGTCGAGGCGCTGCAGGTTGCAGTTCACCACGAAGATCAGGTTGTCGAGCCGTTCGCGCGAGGCCAGCGTGATCGAACCGAGCGACTCGGGTTCGTCCATTTCGCCATCGCCAAGGAACGCCCAAACCTTGCCGCCGGTAGACTGCTTTAGACCACGATTCTCCAGATACTTGATGAAGCGCGCGTGGTAAATCGCTTGAATCGGGCCGAGTCCCATGGAAACCGTGGGGAACTCCCAGAAATCGGGCATGAGCCAGGGGTGGGGATAGGAACTCAGGCCGCCACCGGGCTTCAGTTCGCCGCGGAAGTTCTGCAGTTTCTCTTTGGAAATGCGGCCTTCGAGATAGGCGCGGGAGTAGATTCCGGGGGCGGCGTGGCCCTGGAAGTAGACGATGTCGCGGTCGCCGGTTTCGGTTTGCGCGCGGAAGAAATGGTTGAAGGCAACTTCATACAATGTGGCGGCGGAGGCGAAGGTTGAGATGTGCCCGCCAATGCCTTCCTGCATTTTGTTGGCGCGAACCACCATGGCCAGGGCATTCCAGCGGACCAGGCTCTTGATACGGCGCTCCATCTCCTGGCTACCGGGAAATGGCGGCTGCTGGCGCGAGGGAATCGTGTTCTGATAGGGCGTCGTTGCCGAAAAGGGCAAGTTGACGCCGGCCTCGCTGCGGGCGTGCAGCGCCAACTGCTGCAGCAAACGGCCTGCCCGGTTGGGGCCGCCTTTGGAAAGAACATAGTCCAGGGAATCGACCCACTCCCTGGTTTCCAAAACCTCTAACCCGTCAGTTTCCGTCTGAGCCACGTCTGGTTTCTCCGTCGTAGAATGCGCAATACTTCATCATAATTCAAATCGGAGGATTCTTGCTTGCGCCGCGAAGGGTTTGCAAGGTGCGGGCAGGTGCGGGCCTCACCGATCTTGAATGTTTTCGGCATAGCGGTCATCCTGATCCGTAGGTTCAGCCAAATGATTAGGTCGATTTCGACATCCGGCTGACTCGGACTGAGCATCGAACATACACTCTGTGTGTTCCCGGCGAACAGAAGGAGGATTTCAATGACTCGACCCAAGACGAAAATACTTGTGGATGGCGGCGACCCGCAGGAGACCCGACAGGTTAAGGAACTGCTGGGATTTGTCGATGGACAGACCACCAACCCTTCGTTGATTGCCAAGAACCCTCACATCAAAGAGCTAATCGGGTCAGGTCACAAACTCTCCAACCGGGAGGAAATGGATGAATACAAGAAAATCGTTCAAACAATCTCCCCATTGGTCGGCGATGCTGGGGTGTCTATCGAAGTTTTCTCGGATGAGAAGACGACGGCGCAAGAGATGTTCAGCCAAGGGCAGGAAATGTTTTCGTGGATTCCCAATGCGTACATCAAATATCCATGCACGGCTGAGGGGCTTCGAGCGGCGCAGAATTCGGTGAAGCAG
>DATDGW010000247.1:0-2367 GCA_036521895.1 Candidatus Sulfotelmatobacter sp.
AGTGATGTTCCGCAGGTCAGGGGCTGGATTGTATGCCTTGGTGAGAAGTCGCTGAGCCTCGAAAATTCCCGGCCGGCTGAACACTTGTTCGAAGCTGGTTCCGTCGCGCTTGGCCTGCTGCACGACCAAGTCGGTGAATTCACTTTCGGAAAGGCCGTAGCTGCGGTTTTCCTCGATCATGGTTTTGCAGACGGCAGTGAGACCGACCTGCTTTGCAATATCCTGGATAGTTTCCACGGGTTGTTCCTTTCGAGTTGGTGTTGGTCTTTCCTTGGCCTGTAGACGATCGCGAACACGGTAGGCAGCTTGCTCCCTCGTCAATGTCGGATCGGCTCGCATCTCCTCTGCGGTAAGTCGCAGCAGTTCGGCAGCAGCGTCGTCGCGGTCATCAATCTTATCGATGTCCACCGACACCGCAGCACCTCCGATCGATAGCTCCGGCCTTTCTCCTCTTTTGTGCGCGGCCCATACCTCGGGATCGGATATCTTGAAGCCCGTCCACCAGCCGACCTGTCCGAGGTCGATGCCCAGCGCTTCCTGCTTATCCTTCCTAAGAAACAGCTGGTTGGCCGCCGCCTGGAACCGCCTGCAGAGTGAAGCCCAGCGATTTGGCGCGCCGCTTAAGATTGGCGAGGACACGGCTGCGATATTGTTCCTCGTAATGGTCGGCACCAGGATCCAGATAGGCCATGCCGTGCCTGAGCGTATTGTAGAATAGAACCGCGATCTTGCGGGCGGTTGCCGTCACAGCCTTCGCTTTGCCCGCACGAGCAGACAGCCGACGATAGAATGCTCCCAGCGCCGTATCGCTTCGCCCGATGGCCGTGGCCGCCAATCGCAATAGCGCAGCTGCCCGACTGGACGATCTGCGTGTGCGCGAAGAGAGCACCTTGCCGCCGGAGATTTTGTTACCCGGCGCGAGGCAAAGCCAGGACGTGAAGTGCTTGGCGCTCGGCCATGCCCTCAGGTCCGTGCCACACTCGCCGACGAGCCTCAGAGCGAGTGACGGACCCAACCCGTGGATTTGGGTCAGATCGACGCCGAGGACGCCGTATAGAGCTGCCCTGACATCGAAGGACGGTGTGTTGACCTGCTTGGTCTTGACGCGTGCCTTGGAGAGTTTCCCGACCGGCTTCGCTCCTTTGTCGGCCAGCGCCGCCATTAAAGATTCCAGCTTGCGGTCGCACTCCAGCATCTTGGCCTGGTAGGTATCGTAGAGCTCCAGCGACTGGGTCAAGGCGAAGACGTGTTCGTCGCGGTCATTGCCCACAAGTGCCGCGCGGATCGTCTCGATTGAGGAATGACAGCGTACATCGCGATAGGTCGCTAATACCTCGGGATTGCGCTCGCCTGCTACAATAGCCCGGAGAATCCGCATGCCGGTCGCGCCGGTGATGTCGGAGACAACGTGATGGAGTTGCAGGTTCATCTCCATCAGGGCCTTCTGCATGTGCTGTATATGGGCGGCTGCATATTCCACCAACCGCTCTCGCTGGCGCAGATAGGCGCGCAAAGTTGCAATCTCGGCATCAGGTCGAAAGCTCCCGCGCAACAGGCCGTAGGAATGCAGCTGGCGCAGCCATGCAGCATCGCTGACATCGGTTTTGCGCCCAGGCACGTTCTTGGCGTAACGCGCATTGACCAGAATGACCTCAAACCCGTGCTGCTCAAGAATCTCGTAGGCTGGGATCCAATAGACCCCGGTGGATTCCATCGCGACACTGGTCACGCCACACGCTTTGAACCACTCCGCCAGATCATGCAGGCCCTGCGTGAACGTGCCGAACGCGCGCACTGGCATGTCGGTGCAGGCCGGGTTTACGGCTGCCATGTGCATCTTTGATCCGATGTCGACGGCGCCGGCCCCAACGTTGACCGGCTTCAATTCCGGGCGGTCACCGGTAGTCATCTTCTTGGGCATCGCAAATCCTCCGTTCAATCATGAGCACATGAGCAGGAGGGTCTGGGTTATGCCAATCGTCATCTTCCTAATCGGGATCGCCGCCGGAGCGGCGTCACCACTCTCAAGTGCGCATGAACCCATGGACCACGTTTTTTAACGGGGACTTTGCCTCCAATAAGCTGACGGCCGCTACCCTCCAAGCCGCAAAGGATAGCACTGGCTGTTTCTACCGCGCGCAGGCGGGCATCAGCCCGGGACAGTTTTTTAAGATGTCCCGTTCGGCCTTCAGCCTGACCACCTCGCGCTTGAGCTGCGCGATCTCCAGCTGCTCCGGCTTCATCTGACCGTGCCCGGGGAATGCATGTTCTGGATCGTCCGCCAGCTGCTTCACCCAATTGCGCAACTGGGTCGGATGAACTCCAAGGTCTTTCGACGCCTGTGCGTACGACACGCCGCGCTGCTTG
>DATDGW010000248.1:0-3463 GCA_036521895.1 Candidatus Sulfotelmatobacter sp.
GTCAACGATGTCGGCTGAGTCTGCCAAGCGCCTGGAGAGCCGGGAAGTATCGTCTACCAGAAGCACGTCGAACGTATTCTGAGCGGCCATGAGCGCGTTCAGTCCCGGCCTGTCCCGGCCTGTCCCGGCCTGAGCCGCTAATCTCCGCGTCAGTGAAAATCTGCGAAACGTCCATACCGTGGGCGTCCGCATACGCCTTGCACTGGCGTACTTGGTCTTCAATGCTGGCAGGCGATTGCAGAACCGATGAGTATCGGGCGTAACAGGCGGCTTTGGTCATGCAGCTAATTCCACGTCGCGTTTGGCGAGTTCCGCAAGCAATATGGGAATGATGACGCTGTCGAGCCATTCCTTGACGCGCGGATCGAGGCTTGCCCCGCGCGCTTGTTTGCGATTAGCCGCGTTCGACTGCTCAGAGTGCGAGTGGGTCTTCTTCGTCATCAGCCTGAGCCTTGGGACGCCAGCGCGAGTTTGCCGCGTTGCTCTTCTTTGCGCGATCCTCCAGAACGCTGAGAACGCGGGGATGGTTCAACCGTCCGTCAGGCTGCGGTTCAAACTCCCGCAAGGCTACTTTCAGATCGGGATCGGCGGCCGATTCAATCCCAAGTTTGCGGGCAAGAAAGGCGGGATCGTTTGGCAAGCCGTTTTCTAGATGACATAAGAACACTAGCTCCAAAAACGCCCAACGGGCGGATCGTCCGAGCCTAGCGCGGGCGTCACTGCCAAGCCAATCAGTGTAGTAAAAGGGAATATAGAAGAGTTTCTTCATGAAGAAAGAGCCACAGTTACAGTTACAGGTAGAGCTATAGTCAGAGTCATAGTTATAGTTAGGTGGTGCATGGCTTTTGCATTATGCACCTGCTATGCACCTGCATAAGGCAATCCAGGTTTCGGCAAGGCACCTACACCAAGGCGCCCCCTCCCAATTCCGTTTGGGTTCCCCCGCACAGTTCTACAGCCCACTGGCTGCTACGCTGGGACGCGTTTACAACCGCTAAGAACGATTCCGTGAAGCGTTTCGGACCCTAACTACCTCTAGGCCATCTCCGATGCGTTCTAGAGCGTGGTGTTGCGTTCCGGCGTGGGTTTGAATCCAATCTGAGCGAGATGGGCCAGCACCTTTTCGGATGGAATCCGCTTTGGTCGCGCCCGAACCATACGGATCGCGGCTTGCGCGTTCTTGATCGGGATGTGGGTTATTTTCACGTCCTGTCCGCCCTTGCCGCGCCCGTCGCGACTGATATCGCCTAGTACTTAGTTGCACCAATTAGAGTAAAGGTGAGACGGTCGCGTCGCATGAACTACAGCCTTGGTCCACTCGAACGGAGCGGCCTTGGGATTGTACGCGACGATGAAGCGATCAATGGCCTCGCGCAATTGCTGAGGGGAGGTGAAGGTCGCCCCCTTGAGCGCCTGGCGTCCCAGGATGCTGAACCAACACTCCACCTGGTTCAACCAGGAAGAATAGGTGGGCGTAAAGTGAAACTGCACTTGCGGATGCCGTTGCAGCCACCGGTCCTGCTTGGGTTTGTGGGTATTGAGATTGTCCAGCACCACGTGGACCTCCCGTCCGGGGTGGGCCGCGACGACCTCGTTCATGAAATCCAGGAATTCGCGACGGCGGCGGCGCTGATAATGGCCCGCCATCACCTGCCCGGTGGCGATATCGAAGGCCGCAAACAGGGTCGTGGTCCCGTGCCGCTTATAGCCATGACTGAAGCCGTTCACTGCTTTTCCATTAGGCAGGCGCAAGTAGCCCTGGGCTCGCTCCAGCGCCTGAATGGAGGGCTTCTCATCGACGCATAAAACCAGGGCATTCTCGGGCGGTTGCAGATACAGGCCCACGATGTCGGCGGCCTTAGCGCCGAACTCGGGATCGGTGCTGATGCACCAACTTCGTCGACGCTGCAAGCAAATCTTGCGCCGCCGCAGGATCCGCCAGATCTGATGCTTGTTGACGTGGGGCAGCGACTCGGCCAGCCGGTTCCCGTTCCAACTGCTGTATCCCTCCGGCGGCGGCTGGTCCAGCAACGCCAGAACTCGCCTCTCGGTGTGCTCGTCGTATTTGCACGGCTGGCCCGGTCGCGCCGCATCCGTCAGCCCCTTGAGCCGGTCGTGCGCAAAACGTCGGCGCCACTTCGAAACTCGTGCCGGCCGCGTGTGCAGATGTCGCGCAATTTCTTCCGTGGTTCGGCCCTGATGCAATAGCAGGATGATCCGGGCACGTTCGACCTGGCGATGTTCACCGGTTCTCTGCTGGGTCCACTTCTTCAGCGTGGCCTCCTCCTCTGGGGTGAGTTGGATACGGGCCGGCTTGGACATACCTAAGTATGCCAGATTACTCTAATTAATGCAATTAGGTACTAGCGTAGGTCTTCCAGAGGATGGGCTTTGGCCAGCCGCTCGCGCAGTCGAGCGGCAGGGATCCTATTACGCGGCCGACGTGCGCGCCATTTCCTGCGGGTCATCTAAGAGATAATAGAGGTGTGGTGAAATCGGTAGAAGGAATATACCGTAATGGGAAGGTAGAGGTGACCGAGCCGCTAACCGAGGCTGAGGGATCGCGAGTTATCGTGACCTGGGTGCACCCCAGCCCAGTAGACCTTCGGGATCGGGGAATCGACGAGGACCAGGCCGCCGACCTGCGGCGCAGGTTAGCCACCTTCGCCGACGATTGGGACCGCCCCGAGATGGCCGCCTACGATGAGCTACCGCCGCGGTGACGTTGTCCTCGTCTTATTCTCCGATTCGAATTTGAGGACCGCGAAAAGACGACCCGCTCTTGTAGTTCAAGCCAATAATCTGGAAACAGGTCTGGCCCAGACCATAGTCGCGATGATCACGAGCAACATGGCGCGAGCGGGGCACCCAAGCCGGGTGGCCGTAAGCGGCGCGAGCGACGCCGCCCGAAGCGCCGGCCTCCTAACGGATTCGGTGGTCATGACCGATAACCTGGCCACGGTTTACCATTCCGAAATCGACCGGGTGATCGGCAGCTTCAGGGGGATGGCCGATATCGACAAGGCCCTCCGAGCGACGCTGGCGCTGTAACGGTTGGATCATCAGGGGCCCATGGCGATCACCTTCGCAGCGCCGCGATACGGCTCAGCAAGTCCTGGCGGTCCGTCCGCCCGGGGTTCCGGCGGAGCACCTCCTCATACCAGCGAGCGGCGTCCACATAAAATCCCAGACGCTCGTTGCACAATGCGGCATTATATGCAGAGGCCTCGCTGTTTAGAATGAGCTGGGAGCTGATGCTCGCAGTCGCGGTGGGCTTCCACACGCCCGCTTCGCGTGTGTACGCCTGGTGACGCATTACGACGTGACTCGCGACGATTGCTTCGAGGCACTGAAAGCAATCTGGGCAATCCTAACCCGGGGGCCTTGAGAATGATAGATTGGATGGCGGAGAAACAGCCCATGCGAATCCTTGTCTGCGCGTTTCTGCTGGGCGCTTGCGCCT
>DATDGW010000249.1:0-3111 GCA_036521895.1 Candidatus Sulfotelmatobacter sp.
CAACCTGTTTTGAGAGACAAACGGTTTCTTGACCGGCAGAGGCGAACGCGGCGCTCTAGCTATAGCTAGCGGTCAACAGCATCCTTGGCGAAATCAAGGCGCTCATTGAGGGGTTTTGAGTGTTTCTATCGCGATTTTGCAATACCTACTCAGGTCGTAGAATGTGGTACCAAGGTTGGGAGGACTCCGCCATGAGTTTCCGGACAATCGTAGTCGTTGCTTGCTCCCTTGCTTGCAGTCTCCCAGTTCCGGCCAGGTGCCATTGTGGACCGAACATGGAGAAGCAAATCGCCCAGATAATGGAGACGTGGGTCCAGGACTGGAACGAAAAACGGGTTCTGCACAAGAATCTGGAAAATCATGCGATTTACGAGGGTTTAGCAGTTTGTTCGATTTGACAGTCGCCGTCGCCGTCGCTGTGGGAATGTGGAAACCCGTGTCCTTTGCGGGTTTCCAAGCTCCGAGGGCGAGCAGAACCGCTTCGGCGGACCTTCCATCATCCCGCCCTCGGAGCGCCATTTCCACAGCGAGGCCCCAGTTTATCGGCCATTCTGGAGAGAATGTGTCGTTTGGGCGGCCGGCGGAGCGGAAATAGGTGCCTTTCAGAAACCCGCGTAGAATGCACGTTTCTCCAGATTCTCGCACAGAGCCTACAAAACAAAGTGTGCAGCCTGCCACGGGGCGGATGCGACTGGCAAGCCCGCAGCCAAGATTCCGAGCCTGGTTTCGGACAAGACAAAGAAGGCGTCGGATGACGACTTGGTCAAGGCCGTGACGGAGAAACCGAAGCATCCTGGAACGGTGAAGAGTCTACCCCCTGATCAGGTGAAGATGGTTGTGTCGTACGTGCGTAGCCTCCAGAAGTAGTCATTGGCAATCCACGGGTGAATGCTGCCGTGAGAAGTTACTCCGGCGAATACTGCACCTGCAGTTCGGCGTCCGCGGTATTGGCGGTGATGGTGAGCGCGGTGGTTCCGTACTCTAATCCTTTTTCGAAGGCCCTCATGCTCAGCTTAAGGAAACCTGGCGGAACAGAGTCCGCGGCTGCCTTGCGCGCTGCATCGGCATCCAGCAGGTGCGTGACTGCGGTGAAGAATCCTACCATCACCGAATTCAGAACCATGCGCTTGCCGAGTTCCTCGGCGATGCGGGTTGCGGGGATGCTGTGGACCTGGACTTCTTTGGTGAGATCGGAAACTCGCACCATGTCCTGCTCAATGATCAGAATGCCGCCGTCTTTCAGCTCGGGCGCGAAGCGCACGTAGGCCTCTTGCGACATTACGACGAGAATGTCGGGCTTGATAACGTAGGGATACAAGATGGGGGAATCGGATAGGACGAGTTGCGCGCTGCAGGCGCCCCCGCGGGCTTCCGGGCCGAAGTTCTGCGTCATGGTGGCGTAGGCGCCTTCATAGATCGATGCTGCCTTGCCGAGAAGAATAGCGGAGAGGATGACGCCCTGGCCGCCGAAACCTGCAACGCGAATCTGTGTTAGCTGCATACCATCTCCTCTTGTTCGATGAATCTCTCGCCGAGCGATTCGCGGTATTGAGCGCGCATCATGGTTTGGTAGTCGGGGCGGTCGCGGTCGACGAACTTGCCTACGACGATTTCGCCGGTCATGGTGAGGCCGACTTCTCTGGTGGGGGCTCCGTGCCGAACTTTGCTCTTTTCTTTGTAGTACTTCATGGTGTCGAGGCCGTCGCCCAACTTATTGCGGCGCTGATACAGCGTGGGACAGGGCGAGATGACTTCAATGAAGGAGAAGCCTTTTTTCTCGAACGCTTCGCTGATAGAGCGCGCCAGTTGCCGGACGTGGAAGGTGGTCCAGCGCGCGACGTACACCGCGCCCGCGGCTTCGACGAGATGCGGCAGATTGAACGACGGCTCGAAAGTGCCATAGGGATTTGTCGAAGTCGTCGAGTGACCGGGAGTGGTGGGCGCAGTCTGGCCGCCGGTCATAGCATAGATCAGATTGTTGACGCAGATAACCTTGAGATCGATGTTGCGGCGGGCGGCGTGGATCAGGTGATCGCCGCCGATGGCCGAAAGATCGCCGTCACCGGAGTAGACAAAAACGTTCAGCTTGGGATTCGCCAGCTTGAGGCCGGTGGCGAAGGGAATAGCGCGGCCGTGGGTGGTGTGAAAAGAACCCAGCTTCACATAGCCTGCCACGCGGCCGGTGCAGCCGATTCCGGATACCAGGGCCAGCGATCCTAAATCGATTTTCGACTCGATGAGAGCGCGCCCGAACGAGTTCAGAGTGGTGCCGATGCCGCATCCCGGGCACCAGATGTGAGGCATGCGATCGGTGCGTAAGATGGAGTCGACGGGGTTAACGCCTGTGTTGCCGATATCGGTGATTACACGTTCCGTCATTTGCTGGCCTCCACGATTACTTTGAGGATCTCTTCGGGTTTATGTACTCCGCCTCCCGCGTGCGACACAGCGAATGTTTTCGCCGGACCTGCGGCAGCGCGCTCCACTTCGCGCACCATCTGGCCCAGGTTGAGTTCAGGCACGACGAACGCTTTCACTTTCGTCGCGAGCTCGCGAATCTTCGTCTCAGGAAATGGCCAGGCAGTGATCAGGCGCAGTTTGCCGATACGCAAGCCCTGTTCGCGAGCGGCCTCGATCGCACGTTGCGCCACGCGAGAAGTGATTCCGTAGGAGACGACCAATACATCGGCGCTTTCGGCTCTTCTTCTTCGAACAGGGCGATGCGGTCGGCTGCGTTGCTAATCTTGGTTTGCAGGCGACGAACCAGTTTGTCCCGGACGGGCGGGGTCATGTTGGGATAGCCGCGTTCGTCATGGGTTAAGGCTGTCACGTGGAACTTGTAACCTTCACCCGCGTGTGCCATTTCGGGAACTCCATCGCCATTGGTGCCGTAGGGCAGATAGTCTTCGATTGTTTTGCAAGTGTGGCGGCGCGACGTGATCTCGATCTGGCCAGCGGGAGGGATCACTACCTTCTCGGTCATATGGCCGACGACTTCGTCCATCATGAACATCACTGGTACGCGAAATTCTTCGGCTAGGTTGAAGGCGGTGATGGTGAGGTCGAAACATTCCTGCGGTGAATTGGGGCAAAAGGCGATGATCTCGCAGT
>DATDGW010000250.1:0-12961 GCA_036521895.1 Candidatus Sulfotelmatobacter sp.
GGCGGCAGTGTATTTTTCCGAGGTCGAAATCTTAGGGAATACGACTCAACACGGGCAAGGACAAACATGACTTGGATTCGAACTGTCTCACTCACTGAGGCCGACGAAAAACTGCGGCAGGCGATGGAGGGCGAGAAACTGTTTTATCCGAAGGAGTATGCCGAGCCGGTGCATCCGGATCCTTCGGGGGCGTCGTCGATTGTGGGATCGCATACGCTGATTCCCGAGGCGCTGTATCACGCCTTCAGCACGTTTGGGGCGTTAATGTCGCCGGAGCTGCCGCTGGAGCGGCGGCAGCACGAGATGATCGCCACCATGGTCTCGGTGACCAACCGGTGCGTGTATTGAATCGAGTCACACGCAGAGTTTCTGCGTAGGGTGACGTTGGATAAGGCCTTGGTGGCGGCGTTGGCGAAGGACTACACCACCGCGCCCCTCTCGGCGCAGGACCGCGTGATGCTCGACTACGTGGTCAAGCTCACCCAGGACGCGACCAAGGTTTGGAAGGATGACATCGAGGGGCTGCGGGCCGCGGGGTTTGATGATCGCGGGATTCTGCAGATCACGTTGATTGCCTCGTGGTTCAACTACATCAATCGGGTGGCGGATGCGTTGGGGGTGGGGAGAGAGTAGGGGTCGGCCATCGGATGACGTTCAGGCATCCTCCGGGACGCGGTTCTATCTCTGCTGGCTTACCCGGGCGTTGAAACGCCGGCCTATGTTCAGATTCCCCTGGGGACGAGCGGGCGCTTTAGTACGTCAGCGACTGGATCTCCGACACACCCGCGTTGGGGCCGTCTACAAAGCCGCTGCGTGCTGGGTTGCAGCGCGATGGCAATCAGGGTTCACGCCTTGGAGAAATTGACAAAACTTGGGCGCTTCGGCCGCGGCGAGAAGCCGGTTCACTGTCCGGAAGGAACGCTGTACTGCGACGCCACGACTTGCCATTTGCCGCCGACTTTCATCCAGATATCGGTCAGGCGATCGTGATACTCGTAAGGCTTGCCGCTCGATTCACCTTTCTCGTGACAGGCGCCGGTCACAACGGCGGGGTCGCCGTGCATGCGCACTTTCAGGTCGGATAGTTCGGCCACCCGCACCTTCGTCGAGGGGTCGGCGCTGTGACTGATGTAGCCCGCCTTGCTGTAGACGCTGCCGTCTTCGATGGTGATCACAAAATCTTCCGCCAGCAGGGACCAGAGAATGTCGATGTTGCGCTGCTGGTAGGATTCGGTCCATTTCAGTTCGAGAGCGCGAATGGTGGAGGCGTCCGATTTGTCCTGCGCGGACAGACTGATAGCGGCCGCCAGCAGACAGCACAGCCGAGCGCCGATGCGATGAGAGTGCATGTTTCTATGTCGCACAATCGGTATGGATAGGGCAAGTTCCTTGTGTAACCTACCCCTCCGCCGTGCCGGGTGATGGGGCAGTCGGAAGACTGTACTAGCGCTCGCCCGGCGCGCGGAAGGTTCTTCTAGACTGGAGACGGGAGAGAGCACAGACTCGAACTTCACGCGCTTGCCACCCATGGCCGAATCGATCGCAGAATTCCTCACGGAACATTTTCAGGCACACCGGAATGAGCTTGCCTACCGGCAGCGGCGAGGATACCGGACAGAATCGTTCTTCTATGGCGAGGTTCTGGGGATGGCGTTCGGCTTCGCCGGCAGGCTGGAGGCGCGAGGGATTGCCAAGGGCGACCGGGTGATGGTTTGGGGCGAGAACTGTGCGGAGTGGGTCGCGGTTTTCTTTGGGTGCGCACTCCACGGCGTGATCGTGGTGCCGATGGACGACGGATCCGCGGCCGATTTTGCCATGCGGGTCTTGGGGCAGGTCGACGCGAAACTACTAGTGGCGTCGCGACGGCATGTGCATGAGTGTGCGGCGGCGGGAGATTCGATTGCGACGCTGCATCTGGAGGATCTGGCGCACGTTCTGGACCGTGAGCCAACCACGTTGCCGGAGGTCGCTCTCGGTCGCGACGACACGCTGCAAATTGTCTTCACGTCGGGCACTACCTCGGAACCCAAGGGCGTGGTCATCACCCACGGAAATGTTCTCGCGAACATCGCGCCGCTGGAACGGGAGATGCGGGGTTACATGAAATATGAGCGGCTCGTGCATCCGCTGCGTTTCTTGAACCTGCTGCCGCTCAGCCATGTCTTTGGGCAGTTTCTGGGCCTGTTCCTGCCGCCATTGCTGGGGGCGACGGTGATTTTTCAGGAGGAGTTGAAGCCTTCCGAGGTGATCCATACGATCCGGCGTGAACGGGTGTCAGTGCTGGTGAGCGTGCCGCGGGCACTGCAGTCGTTGAAACAGAAGATTGAACGCGATCTGGAAGACCGCGGAGAGGGCGAGGCGTTTCGGCGGCGATTTCGGTTATCCGAGAAACAGCACTACCTGCGGCGGTGGTGGACATTTCGTGCGATTCGTAGACAGTTCGGCTGGAGATTCTGGGCGTTTATTTCCGGCGGAGCGGCGCTCGACACCGAGACCGAGGAGTTCTGGGGACGGTTGGGCTACGCGGCGATCCAGGGATATGGGCTGACGGAGACGACGTCGCTGATTAGCGTGAACCATCCCTTCCGGCTGGGCAAGGGATCGATTGGCAAGGTGCTGCCGGGGCGCGAGGTGAAACTTGCGGAAGACGGAGAGATTCTGGTGCGGGGCGGCGGGGTGTCTTCCCGATACTGGGACGCGAGCGGCGCGCAGGCGGTCTCGGACGAACCTATCTCGGATGCGCAAGGTTGGTATCGCACCGGCGACATTGGCGCGCTCGATGAGGCCGGACACCTTTATTTCAAGGGTCGCAAGAAAGAAGTGATCGTTACGCCGGGCGGAACGAACGTGTATCCCGACGATCTGGAGGCGGCGTTGCGCAGGCAGCCGGAGGTGAAGGATTGCGTGGTCGTCGGGATGGAGCGCGGCGGGAACGCGGAGCCGTGCGCGGTGGTGATTTTTCGTGACGAGGCGAGGCTCGAGGAAGTGGTGCAGCGGGCGAATCAATCACTAGCGGAATATCAGCGCATGCGCATGTGGGTTGAGTGGCCCGACCAGGATTTTCCGCGCACCCATACGCAGAAGCCACGGCGGAACGTGATCCGCGAGATGGCGCAGGCACAGTTGCTCGATAAGCAGGCGAGCGGTGGTGGGAGTGGTGCCCTGGCGGAGTTGATCTCGCGAGTGACAGGACGTTCTGCGGGGGCGTTGCGCGCGGACGCGAACCTGGATTCCGACTTGGGGCTGAGTTCGCTCGATCGCGTGGAATTGTTGAGCACTCTGGAGGACCGCTACCAGGTGGATCTCAGCGAGACTCGGTTCAGCACCGTGCGAACGGTGGGAGATCTGGAGCGCATGCTCCGCGGGGAGGCGGCTCCGGGCGCGGCTTATCACTATCCTAGCGGGACGTTGCGCTGGCCGGTCAACTGGCTGCGGATTGCGGTGCATTATTTGCTCATGCGTCCTGCGATTGTGCTCATGGGGTGGCCGCGGATTGAAGGACGAGAACATCTGCGCGGGGTGACGGGTCCGCTGCTGGTGATTTCGAATCACGTGGGAGACGTAGATGGCGGATTCATTTTGACCGCATTGCCCGCGCGCTTTCGGCACCGGCTGGCGACGGCTACGGGCGGAGAAGCGTTGGAAGCTCTGCGGACGCCGGCGTCGGACCGCGGATTGTTCGGGCGGATTTACGACCGCATGAAGTGGATGTTGGGCGTTTCGTTGCTGAATCTATTTCCGTTGCCGCGCGAGGCTGGCTTTCGCCGGAGCTTCGCGTATGCGGGCGAGGCTGTGGATCGCGGCTACAGCATATTGGTCTTTCCCGAGGGGCGGCACACGACGGATGGGAGGCTGTGCTCGTTTCGCGCGGGCATCGGGCTGCTCGCGGTGAATCTCGGCATTCCGGTTGTGCCGATGCGGATTGATGGACTGTTTGAAGTGAAGAATGCGGGCAGGCGGTTTGCGGCTCCGCGGAAGATCCGCGTGCGGATTGGGAAGCCGATGAGATTTGCGCCCGGAACGGATCCGCAGGAGATCGCGACCGAGTTGCAGAAAGCCGTCGAATGGCTCTAGCGCCTGCCGCGTGGGATGTATCTCTGCGAACACACTTTCGCTCTTGTCGCCGTCATGAGGCCGACGGAATGCCCAAGGTCGAAAGACTCAAGCCGGCGTTGGACCGCGCGCGGAATTACTCTTCGTCCACCTGCGGCTCTTCCGCATGAGCGTCCGCTTCCAACTGGACTTCGGGAACCTTGGATTCGCGCAGCAGACGATTGAGTGCGGGCAAGTCCGTGCTCTTGAATTCGCTCCAGCGTTTTAAGACATCGGCGCTTTCACGTTCCGTGGTCAAGAGGGCTTCCATTTGCGACGAAGTTGGTTCGGCATCGGCCTGCCATATTTGCTGGTAAAGCGTGCCAGCTTGTCCATTGACGCGGCCGAGGGTGACTTCCGGGGAAGGCGGCGCAAAGAATCCGCCAGCAGCGCCCACTAGACCGGTGAGTTTCGTGTCGATGGCGGCAACCGCGTCTTTCGCCGGGTTGTTAGCCTGCGCGTTGAGCTTTTCGAGTTGTGCGCGAATTGAGCCACCCTGCGCCAGGGCTTGCGCCGACTGAGTCATGATGGACGCAATGCGCATCTCCGCCTGGAATTTCTTCCTGAGTCCGGGCGTGGAGGTCTTGACGCGCGGGTCCATGTTGATGGTCAGGGGCGCGCTGGGAGCTTTTCCGTCGACCGTGAGTCGGACGGTGTAGGTGCCAGGCAGAACGGTCGGTCCCAGCGGCAGACGCGGCGTGTCGTGCGGAATCGCGGCAATCGGATATTCATGTCGGGTCGAGGCCGGGGCAGGATAGTGCAAATCCCATACCCAGCGATGCATTCCAGCGGTGGTCGAAAGTTGCCGGGGCAGGCGGACCCAGTACAGCGGGATCAACTGCTTTTGTAATTCTTCCTCGGAAATGTCGGGCTTATCGGTGTTGGCGAAGCGACGGACGAGATGTCCCTGCGCGTCCAGAATTTCGAGCGTGACGGTGGATGCTGCGGCGGGCAGGTAGTAGTCAAGAATCGCTCCGTCGGGCGGATTCGCCCCGACAGGCTCGTCGGGTGGCAGCGGGGTGTCGGTATAGGTATCGCGCTGTACGCGGTAGGCAGGCGCTGGGGCAAAAAGATGCTCTGCGTTCGCAATCGCTGCCGAGGCCTCGCGGAGCGGCGCGATGTCGTCGAGAATCCAGAATGAGCGGCCGTGCGTGGCGACGATCAGATCGTCTTCATGAATCCAAAGATCGCGCATCGACGTGTGCGGCAGGTTTCGTTGCAGCGACTCCCAATGATCGCCGTCATCGAAAGAAACCCACACGGAGTTTTCCGTGCCCGCGAATAACAGGCCTTTGCGGACGGGGTCTTCGCGCACGGTGTCGGCGGGACCAAAGTCGGGCAGACCGGCGCTGATTAGCTTCCAGCTCTTGCCGCCATCGCGCGTGCGGTAGATGTAAGGATGAACGTCGTTGATGCGGAAGCGGCTCACCGACGCGTAGGCGGTCTGTTCGTCGAAGTGCGACGCCGAGATCTGCGTGACCTTGCTCCACGCGGTCAGCTCGGGAGGCGTGATGTTCGCCCAATTCTTTCCGCCGTCGTGAGTAATCCAAAGCTGTCCGTCGTCGGTGCCGGCCCACAGAGTGTTCACCGTTTTGAAGGAGGGCGCGAGCGCGTAGATCACGCCGCGTTGTTTCTCGGCGCCCTTGGGGACGAGTGTGCCCACGCTGGCCGGCACGCCCGGGTTCTCGCGCGTCAGGTCAGGGCTGATGGTCTGCCAGGTATTGCCACCGTCGGTGGTCTTGAACAAAACATTGGCCGCGTAATAAAGGATGTGCGGGTCGACGGGAGAGAACATCAACGGCTCGGTGCGGTTAGCGCGATACTTCGGATCACGCAACGGAATCGGCGTAACGTTCTGCACCTCGCCGGTGGACCAATGGAACTTCGAGACCTCAGTTCTGCCGCCGCCATACACAACATCGGGATCGAGAGGATCGGGAGCGGCGTAGCCGTACTCGATCACGCCCACGGGATGCCAGTCGCGGAAGGTGATGGCGCCATCGTTTCCGCGGCTAGAAATGCAGACCGAGCCGCTCTCTTGTTGTCCGGCGCAAACGTGGTAGGGGAATTGATTGTCGGCGATGGCATGGTAGAGCTGCGCGGTCGGCTGGTTGTACCAAGAACTCCAGCTGGCGCCCGCGTTTACGGTAACGATCGCCCCTTGGTCGCTGACGATCAGAATGATGCTGCCGTTGTTGGGATTGATCCAGAGATTCTGGTAGTCATCGCCACCCGGGGCTCCCCGGAAGCTGAACCACGTCTTGCCGCCGTCGCTCGACCGCATGGTGACGGTGCTGACCACGTAGATCAAGTCGGGATTCTTCGGGTCGACCTTGGGGATCGGGAGATCGCCGCCGCCGATTCGCCCGGCCGGACGTGGATCGTCGGTGATCTTTGTCCACGTGTCGCCGGCATCGTCCGAACGGTAGACGCCGAGCTTTCCCGAGGCGGCCGCGAGAGTGGCGTAAACGCGGCGCGGATCGCTGGGCGCGATGGCAACGTAGATTTGGGAGAGATCTTTCGGCAAGCCGTTGGTCAGCGGGTGCCATGTGTTCCCACCGTCCGTGGACTTGAGGAGTCCGCCGCCGGCGCCGTTGACTTCGTTGTTGTCTTCCCACGGGCCTTCGCGAACTTCCCACATGGAGGCGTAAACGACGTCAGGGTTCGAGGGATCGATCACAACGTCAGAGCCGCCGGTGTTTTCGTCCTTGGCGATGACTCTCTGCCAGTTCTGACCGCCGTCGGTCGAACGATAGATTCCGCGCTCTTCGCTAGGCCCGTATGGATGGCCAAGGACGGCGGCGAAGACTTTGTTCGGATCGCGGGGATCGACGGCGAGCGCCGGAATCTGTTGTCCGCCGACAAGGCCGAGGTGCGTCCACGTTTTGCCGGCGTCAGTGGATTTGTAGATGCCGTTGCCCACGGAAAGATCGGGGCGATGCAGTCCTTCGCCGCTACCTACATAAATGATGTTGGGATCGGAAGGCGCCACCGCGATGGCGCCGATCGACTGCGTCGGCTCGCGATCGAAGATGGGGTTCCAGGTGCGGCCGTAGTCGTCCGACTTCCAAACGCCGCCGTTTACCTGTCCGACGTAGAACACGTTCGGCTGGCTGGGCACGCCGGAGGCGGCGCGGGTACGGCCGCCGCGGAAGGGACCGATCATCCGCCACTGCAAATCCTGGTACGTGCTTTCGGGAACCTGCGTCCGGCACGGAATTGCGCATAGAAAAGCTGCGAGAAATACGCATAGACGAACCACGACGTGCGATCGCTTCACTTGAGCCCCCTCAATGACCAAACGGCAAATTACATAGAGTAAACCATAAACGCAAGTGATCGTCGCCCTGCCAAATAACGCTGGTCGCTGACTTCCGCCGCATTTATGATGGCGGAGCTTTCCCGTCATGAGCATTCATCTTAGTGAGAAACCTCGCACAGCTCTTACCTTAGTGGTTCGTTCTTTCCTTGTTGTGGCCGTGATCAGCGCCGCCGCGCTTGCTCAGCCGGCCGCAACCTCTGCGCCCGCTCCAGCAGATCAGGGATTGAAGCCGATCTTGAACTACATCTCTACGGCTTGGGACACGCTGACCCGCTCCATGACCGACTGCGCGAGCGTCGTTGATCCGAAGATCAAGGTGGCGCCGGTGTTGTATTTGCCCAAGGACGTTGCCGAGCCGGCGGCGGTGCAGAAACTGGCGGGCGATTGCAAGGTTCGCGTCGAGCATCTGCCGATTGAGATTCACCGCCTGGGGGAGATCGATACTGCCGAGATTCAGCCGCACGGGCTGCTCTATCTTCCGGACAAATATGTTGTGCCCGGCGGACGGTTCAACGAAATGTACGGATGGGACAGCTACTTCATCATTCGCGGCCTGTTGCGCGCCGGGCGCGTCGAGCTGGCGCGCGGAATGGTCGATAACTTCTTCTTTGAGATTGAGCACTACGGTGCGATGCTCAACGCCAATCGCACCTACTACCTGACGCGGTCGCAGCCTCCGTTCTTGAGTTCGATGTTCGTCGATGTCTATCGCGCCACCGAGCGGGATGGGCATCCCGACAAGGCCTGGCTGGAGCGGGCGTACACCGATCTCAATAAGGATTACGAGATGTGGACCCGCGATCCGCATCTGGCGGGGCAGACCGGTTTGTCGCGGTATTACGATTTTGGTGAGGGCCCGCCGGCCGAGGCCGTGCAGGACGAGAGCGGCTTCTACCGCAAGGTGGCGCAATATTTCTTTTTGCATCCGGCAGAGGCCGATGACTACGTGGTCGAAACTGGAGCGGGGACGACTCCGCCCGTCGCCGGCTCGCCCTATTCTCTCCAGGTGTGCGACCTGCCGCTGACCATGGCGCATGCGGAGTGCGAGAAGGCGAAGCAGTTCAAGCTGAGCGCGGATTACTACAAGGGCGACCGGTCTATGCGGGAGTCTGGCTTCGACGTCAGCTTTCGCTTTGGCCCCTTCGGCGCGGCTACCCACCACTATGCGCCCGTGTGTCTGAACAGCCTGCTCTACAAGACAGAAAAAGATCTGGAGCAGATCAGCTTCTGGCTCGGCCACGCGGAGGATACGAAGAGGTGGAACAAGCGGGCGGAAGAGCGCAAGAAACTCATCACGCACTATCTCTGGAACGACCAGCAGGGCCTGTTTTTCGATTTCAACTTCCTGACAAAGCGCATGTCGAAGTATCCGTACGCCTCCACCTTCTATCCGCTGTGGGCGGGGCTGGCGACGCCGGAGCAGGCGAAGGCTGTGGTCGGCAATTTGAAAGCATTGGAGCGTCCCGGGGGATTGCCGATGAGCAGCGAAGCGTCGGGTGCGCAGTGGGACTTGCCCTACGGATGGGGAAACATCGAAATGTTGGCGATCGGCGGCCTGCGGCGGTATGGGTACGACGCCGACGCGGACCGCGTTTCGTACGAATTTCTGTCGACGGTGGCAGAGAATTTTCGGCGCGATGGCACCATCAAGGAAAAGTACAACGTGGTAACGCGCTCGTCCGAAGCACACGTGGAACTCGGCTATGAAATGAATGTGGTCGGCTTTGGCTGGACCAATGCCGCCTTCCTCGAACTGCTGCACGGGCTCCCGAAAGACATGGCGGAGCAGTTGGAGAAAGAACAGAATCAGCCGCTGGCGTCGGCGAAGTAAGGCCCGAGTTCCACCCCCGTGGCCGTCAGGTCGCGGAATCGTTTTATCCCTCTGGGCTATGCCGCAAACTCCGGGCACGAGGAGGTTGTCATGCAGTGGACGCAGATCTACGACCCACTCGGGCTTTGGTGGCTCTCCACGCTGGTTGCTGCTCTTCCGATCATGGTCCTCTTCGGACTGCTGGCGGGCCTTAGGGTGAAGCCCCACTGGTGCGCCATTGCCGGTGCATCTACGGCGGTGGCAGTGGCGATCACCTTCTTCAAAATGCCCGCCGCGTTGGCGGCGCTCAGTTTTGGATATGGGGTTGCGTTTGGCGTATTGAAAATTGCATGGATCGTTCTGGCTGCGGTGTATCTCTACGACATTTCCGTCGAGACCGGGCAATTCGAAATCATGAAGGAATCGATCGCGGGCATCACCCCGGATCGCCGGTTGCAAGTTTTGCTGGTTGCCTTTTGCTTTGGCGCTTTCATTGAAGGAGCCGCGGGTTTCGGGGCGCCGGTAGCCATCGCCGGAGCCTTCATGATCGGGCTTGGTTTCAAGCCCTTCCATGCGGCGGCGCTGAATCTGATCGCGAACACTGCACCGGTGGCCTGGGGAGCCATCGGCACGCCGGTTCACACGCTGGCGGCGGTCACGGCCCTGCCGGAGTCAGATCTCAACGCCATGATTGGCCGCATTCTTCCGTTCACCGCGATCATCGTTCCTTTGTGGCTGGTGAGAACCATGGTCAGCTGGAGGGAGACCTTTGAAGTGTTCCCCGCAATCGTGGTGGTCGGCAGTTCGTTCGCGCTTACTCAATTCATCTGGTCCAATTACGTGGACAGCAATCTGGTCGACATCATGGGAGGCGTGGTGTCGATTATCGCGCTCCTGATCTTTCTGCGATTCTGGAAGCCGAAAAAGATCTGGCGCTTCGATTACGACGAAACAGCGCCGGCTCTCCCTCCTCCATCGGGCGAGATCACCGATCAGGTTGGCGGCGAATGGGCGGCACAGGAGGTCGATGGATTTGTCAACGCACGCGCTTACACCGTGGGACAAGTCTTGAAGGCCTGGATGCCTTTCGCGATCCTGTCGCTGGTTGTTCTTCTATGGGGAGTGCCAAAGATCAAGCTGGCCATGAACCAGGCGACCACGCCGGCCTTCCGAGTCGTACTTGCGGATGGCAAAGTCCGCCCTGGCCCTCCGGGATGGGATGTGCCGTACCTTCACAACGCCGTCTTTCGTGCAGCGCCCGTGGTTGCGAAGCCGACTCCCGAGGCTGCGCGCTACGATTTCAACTGGCTCTCTGCGACCGGGACAGGCTGTTTCTTGGCTGCGATCGTCTCCGGGTTGTTGCTTGGCAGGGGGCCGGTGCAATTGCTGACGATCTTCTGGAGAACGCTGGTGCGCATGCGCCTGGCGATGATTGCAATCTCATTCATGCTGGGTTTGGGCTACGTGACGCGATACTCGGGTCTGGACGCGGTGCTTGGCCTCGCATTTACGCGCACCGGATGGCTGTACCCATTTTTCGGCACGTTCCTGGGCTGGCTGGGAGTTGCGCTTACCGGCAGCGACACGTCCGCCAATGCGCTCTTTGGCAGCCTGCAGAGGATTACGTCTCAACAGCTTGGTATCGACCCGATTCTGATGTGCGCGGCCAACAGCGCTGGAGGAGTGATGGGGAAGATGGTCGACGCACAGTCCATCACGATTGCCACGTCCGCTACCGAACAGGTGGGCAACGAAGGAATCATTTTCCGGTTCGTGGCGTGGCACTCGGTGGCTCTGTGTTCCATCGTTGGACTGGTCGTGCTGCTCTACGCCTATGTTTTCCGGACAGCGGTCCCGCATGGGCTGATCTTCGTGAAATAGAAGGAGTTGAGATTTCGCGGCACGGCTGCGTCGGAGGTTGCCCCGCCCGACATTTCAATTCGGGCCGAGATACCGTCCATGGTCGCGTTGGAGGTGTGGAAGGAAGGAACGGCAAAACTGCCACACAACACCCTTCCCCGACAACCTGGAATTCGACAAACCGGGCTCCCACCAGCGCGTGGGGGCGTGCGCGTGAGAGCGAGCGCTGAAGGTTAATATTTGCTAAACTCCAGCTGTTCATGCGTCCGAAGACCACAAGCGCATGGTTTTCACTTCTTCTCGCTTCTTGCGTCTCCTTGCCTGTTGTTGGGCAATCGCAAGTCTCCGAAAAGCTTGCGGCGAACAATACGACTACGAGTCCGGCATACCGCGTAGGTGGCGATGTTACCGCACCGAAGGTAATCTATTCCCCCGAGCCGGAATTTTCAGAGGTCGCTCGCAAAGCGGGTTACCAAGGAACCTGCGCGGTGTCCTTGATTGTAGGCACCGACGGCCGACCTAGGCAGATCCGTGTGATACGTAAGTTGGGGATGCAATTGGATGAAAAAGCCATTCAGGCTTTAAGAGAATGGAAATTCGAACCTGCTCAAAAAGACGGCAAGCCCGTTGCGGTCTCAATTGAAGTTGAGTTCAGCTTCCATCTAGGTCGAAATGGCGCAAGCCAGCAAATGTTTTCCGCTGAACAGTACGAACAAATACGCGAAGCTCGTTCGCGGATACAAAGTCAGATTTTTAGGATTTCGGATGGCGAGGAGCCTTTAGTTTGTTCCGCATCTTCGTCAGACGGACACAGACCAGCGGCCACTATTGCCGAGTTGATTCTTGAAGGCGATCTGCACATGCCGAACGTGGATCGGAGCCGAATCGCAATATTGATCAAAGAGCAGAGCTATTTTGGAAACGAAGACCAAATCGCATCTGAAGTCTCTGAAAAAGTGCAACGAGCTTGGCAAAATGCAGGGTATTTCGCGGCCCAGGCGCATGCAGAAGCACGTGTGCTGACCAGCAGTCCCAGTAGCGAACAGATTGCCATTACGGTTCAAATCGAGGAAGGCCAGCAATACAGGCTGGAAGGAATCCGATTCAGAAACAACAAAGCGCTTACCAATGTAAACGTCCTGCGTGATTTGTTTCCAATCCAAGATGGTGACCTTGTAAACCGTGACCTCATTGAAAAGGGGATGCGCGACTTGCATCGAGTTTATGGAGAGTACGGCTACATCAACCTTGCCTCGGTTCCGACAACACGGATTCATCAAGAACAGGCAACCGTGTCGTTCGATATAGACCTCGACGAAGGCAAGCAGTTTTACATCAGCCGGGTTAACGTTGTCGGCCTCGACGAAAAAGCTTTCCAGAACGTAAAACGAGAGATGATCCTGAAGCCGGGTGACATTTACAACCAACGTCTGATGGAGCTGTTCCAAGAACGCTACACATCTCAATCGTCAAATGCGTCATTAGAGCCACGCTACCAATTGCACATGGACCAGAGCGCAGGAACGGTAGCCATGACATACGATTTTCGGCTCTGTCAGACCGACTAGGGTTGTCGTTCTCCCCCCGCAAGGAGCTGGCAAACAATTCGCTTCAGTGCGGCTCTTCACCCCGTAAGTCCTCATCTAATGACTAATGACAATACATCCTATCGAGGTTTAATGACATTGACACGGACAGTGGTGTTTAGCCGTACGTTCACGCGTTCGCCGTTCTTTAGATAAGGCTCGAACAACCACTGTTGCGCCTGCTGGGAGAGTTTCGAAAATCGATAAAATTCGAGCGCCAGCGCGCAGGGCCGTTCATCCGCTTTTCGCGCGATGGTCAGTCTGTGGTGTATCCGATTCGCGAAAATGGTG
>DATDGW010000251.1:0-1891 GCA_036521895.1 Candidatus Sulfotelmatobacter sp.
AGTGGAACGGACATTCTTGTCTGTCGCCTTCGCGTGCGCCGATTTGGCGCAGGGTCTACAGTCCCGCCAGGTGGCTCGTCCTTGCGGTGCCAAGAGAGACAGCTAGACAGACAAGTATGTCAGTCCCACCATGAAAAAGGATGGACTTATAAAATCAGGGAGAAGCCGGGCCCGAAGGACTCGGCTGACTATTATTATTTTCCCGGTTCGCCCGCGCAAAATACCCGCGGCGGGCCCGCACCTGATACCCCTTGTGGTCAGGCACTTCGATGCGAATCTTGTGGTAACGCCCGTCGAGAACGTAGTTCGTAGGTATGTATGCAATCGAATACTGATTCCGCAATTCGTCGCCAATATCCTGGAACGACTGGTCCAAATCATCCACGTGATAGGGAAAGAATGCGCGTCCCCCGGTTTCGTCCGCCAAGTCCTGCAGAATCTTGTCGCCTTCGGTCAGGTGCGTCTTCCGGTTGGCCAGCTTGTCGGGATCCGTCTGTGATAGCTGGATCCACTGCGTGCTGGTGCTGATCGTATAAATCACCACGCTGGTCCGTTGCGCCATCTCGATGGCCTCACCTCGAGTGTGCGTCGAAAGATTGTCGTCGCCGTCGCTGATCAAAACCATCACGCGCCGCACGACGTCCGGCTGGTCCCCCGGTGGACGCGGCGGATGGCTCAATTCGTTCTGGCAGGCCTGGTAAATCGCATCGTAGATCGCTGTCCCGCCGCCTGCCCGCGTCTGCATGATCTGATCGCGCAGCAACCCCGCGTCGCTGGTGAACGCCTGCACCACCTGCGGCTCATCATCAAACGTCATCACAAATGCTTCATCTCTTCCACGCCGCAGTACGCTGAAAAGGAAATTGATCGAGGCGTCCTGCTCGAACTTGATCCGGTCGCGGATGCTGTTCGAGGTATCCACAAGCATCCCGATGCGCAGCGGCAAATCCGATTGCTTGCTGAAGTAACGAATGTCCTGCGGAAACTTCTCATCAAAAATCTGGAAGTCTTCTTTTTGCAGATCGGGCACCAGCTTGTTGCGCCGGTTCAACACGGTGAACAAAACGTCCACCAGGTTTACAACTTGGATGATCTTTTGCGGAGTTTGGGGAGTCGCAGACTTCTCCTCCTGTTGGCCTTGCTGTGGCGCCGCCGGCGGGGTCGCCTGCGGCGAGGATTGCGACGGAGTCGCAGGCTTCGCCGGTGCCTGCTGTGCGCGGTCGCTGACCGCCGCCGTCAGCAAAACCCCGACGAGAAATAAGGAAATCAGTGCTCTGGACATGTCAGTAGATTATAGGTAGCTAGCGAGCACAGCGTCAATTCTCTCCGGATCTTCTCCGGATGCCTCCGAAAGGTTTTTGACGAACTTGCGCAATTCCCCTGGCAGCGGCGCCCGCACGTCGATCCAGCCTCCGGTTCGCGGCTGCGAGAATCCCAGCCGCGCCGCGTGCAGAAAATTCCGTTCCAGCGCCGACATCAAGCTCTTCTCCCGCTCATTAGACGCAGCGCGCCCGGTTCCGGCACCAACGCGAAGCTGGGCAGCCGCTCCGTAAAGCGTGTCTCCCACAACGGGATGCGCGATCGCCGAAAAATGCACGCGAATCTGATGGGTCCGCCCGGTATGCAACTGCACTTCGACGAGCGTCGTCCCATCCACTTCCGCCAAAGTCCGCCAGTCGGTCCGCGCCTCCCGCGCGCCGCTGCGCTGCAAGTTCTCGCGCAGAACGCTCCCCGGCTTCTCCTTGAAGGCAGCCATCCGAGTACGCCGATGCAAATCACGCCCAATCGCCAACTCGATCCGTCCCTGTTTCTCCTTCAATAAACCTTCGACCAGAGCAATGTACGTTTTCTTCACCAAGCGTTGACGAAAGGCCTCGGCAATCTTCGCGTG
>DATDGW010000252.1:0-4889 GCA_036521895.1 Candidatus Sulfotelmatobacter sp.
CGGAAAAGGCACGCAATCGGCTACTTCAATTGGCGAAATGGATGCCTCGTGAACATCGGTTTAAAAAGAACTGATCGGAACGTCCTGCTTGTCAGAAGGCTTCGACAAATCGCTATAGCGATGATGGCGAGAGGTGCGAACCCAAAGATAGAAATCTTTGAAGTGCCGGGGTCCGCGGCACCTTCCATAGCGGATGCCCCCAGAAATGAGTACGGATATCCGTCCTTGAGGAGGAATGCGAATATCGAGGGCGCGAGGTTCAGGTTTTCTGGCGCTCGAGATCGCACTGCTAGTTGTCGCTGCCGCTGCCGTGTTTCTGTTTGCAGAGCTTGCATTCAGTCGGCGCCTCCGAGTTGTCCACGCGATGCTTCACAGGTTTGGTTGTACGAAGGAAGGCGAAGATCGCCTTGAGGTCGTCATCGGTTAGATTCCTATAAACCATGACGGGCATGATCGGGCTTAGCTTGCGGGCTCTGACCTGTCCGGTGCGTATCACGTTCAAGAAAAGAGCTTCGTCGTAATAGGGGATTCCAGATGGATCGGGCGTTATATTCGCGGTTGCGACAGTGCCCCATGGGCCCGTGAACAGAAAGCCTCCGGCGAAGTCCATGCCAGGGACGCTTTGTCCACGTACTTGAGGAGTATGGCAGTCGACACAACCGGCCTGGTCGGCAAGGTGCGTTCCATAGTTGAGTTGGTCAGAGGAGCCAACATCCGCGACCGGTGCTGTAACCGGCTTGGGCGCGCTGCGAATCAGGTACTTCACCGGGAAAATGATCTCGGTGGCCGGAAGCTGGTTGTAGACAGCAGGCAGGGACCGCAGATAAACCACAACGGACGCGAGATCTTCATCCGACATATTCCGGTAATGTTGGTAGGGCATAATGGGAAAAAGGGCGCGGCCATCGTGGCCGGCGCCTTCGCGTATAGCGCGGGCCAGCTGATCATCGCTCCAACCGCCCGCTCCGGTTTCCGGATCGGGCGTCAGGTTGGACGCAACGATGCGCCCGGGCAGATCGGCGTAGGGCAGCACTTCTCCGGAATCTTCTTTGCCGGCCACTATGGGTGTGCCCGGGGCCGTCCAGTCATGCGGGCTATGACAATAGACGCAGCCGCTCAAGGCCGTCGCGATATATCGGCCTCGCTCGATCCGCTTCGGCGTACGCTCGAAAGAGCGGTTCGTGAGCGCGCGTGCCTTGGGGCCAAGAAACGGCCTCCAACCGATGGTCAAGGTGATGACGATAGCCAGCAGGGCTACCAACGAGCCTAACGCGATGAGAAACCATTTTCCGAATCGCCTCATTTGAACGTTTTCCCTTCGCTGGCTGCCAACGATACCACGGCTTCAAAATCGAACGCTGCGGTCTTCAACAGTCCGAATGAGTTAGCTCAATCGTTACGACGCTGGTGGGATAAACCGCAGTCATTTTCCCGACCATAGCAACGACGAACATGAGATGTATCCGCGTAACGAAGAGCAGACATCGATGGTGAGGAATTCAGAACGATCGAATCTATGCCTTGCGCTCCACCCACTCGGCTAGCCGGCACCCATCTTCTTCCAGCAGGAACGTCCCCACTCCAAAGCATTCGCCCACGATGCGGTGCGACTCGGGATCGCGGGCGGCCCGCGTGATCCATTGCTGTCCAACGCGGTACTGCGCGGCGGTGAACCACCTCTGCGGCAAAATCTCTAGCAATCCCGCCTGCGGATAAAAGACAAAGAGCGCAAACGCCGGATCATCGTTCGACATTGCCTTGTAGCTGGTCGGGACGATCAACTCGTCCACCGTTGCCAGTTCCGCGGGCACCTCGATCTTGTGCATGCCCGGACCCAACGAAATCTGCGCTTCGAAATCCGCAAGGGGCGCCGTCGCTGCGTAAATGCGGTCCGCGGAGGGCTTGAACCAGCCTGCGACCTCGGCCAGATCAAACGCCTTCAGTTGGTCGGGATCGAAGCACGCAAGCCGAATGTTGCGGCCTTCCGGGCACCAGATGCCGACGAAATGCGGCGGCACCAGGAAAGGCCGGCAGTAGGTGTTGAGTGCGAGGCGTGCGCGGTCCGGTTCCTGCTCGAGGCCGAGAGTCACAAGGTGGGCGATGGGGCCTTGCTCACCGTGATGGGTCCAGACTAAGTTCGGTCCAGCCGGTGGACCAAACCCGGGAAAAGTTTTCCAGTACCACGGCACTGGACCCACAGTCTTGGAGAGAATCTCCCGGGCGCGGGAGACGTTGATCTCGGCCATTAGCTGGCCGCCGGCACGCCGGGTCCGTTCACGTGGGTGCGAATAAACTGAACAATGTCGTCCATCGCAGTGCCGGGCTGGAAAATCGCTGCCACGCCGATCTTCTTCAGTCCCTCGATATCCTGATTCGGGATGATGCCGCCAACCACTACGATCACGTCGTCCATCTTGTTCTGCTTGAGCAAGTCCATCACGCGCGGCACGATGGCGTTGTGTGCCCCCGACAGAATCGATAACCCGATCACCTGCACATCCTCCTGCAGCGCCGCGGTGACGATCATCTCGGGTGTTTGCCGCAGCCCGGTATAAATCACTTCCATTCCGGCATCGCGCAGCGCGCGGGCAATCACCTTCGCCCCGCGATCGTGCCCGTCGAGCCCGGGCTTCGCCACTAGCACCCGAATCTTGGAATCGGCCATCGCCACCATTTAAACACAAAGGAGCAGAGTTTTCCCTTGGTGTCCGCTGTCCTCCGTGGTCAAACGGTCTTGATGTCCAGGCTCCGCCACATATACCAGCAAGCTATGCTTCGGTACGGCTCCCACACCTTCGCAATCTTCTCCATGTCTTTTGGTTTGGGTAGCTTGCGCTTCTTGTAGTGTTTCTTGATGGCCACCTGCACGCCGTAGTCGCCAGTGGGCAGCACATTCGGACGGCGCAGGGAAAACATCAGGAACATATGCGAAGTCCACACGCCGATGCCCTTCACCTGCGTGAGGTGCTCAATGACCTCACCGTCGGTCATATCAGCTAATCGCGCAAAGTTGAGCAGCCCATCTGCCGTCTTCTTCGCCAGATCCTTTAGGTAAGCTGATTTCTGTTTCGACAGCCCCACACTTCTCAGCTGTTCATCGCTAAGCTTAAGAATGCCTTCCGGCGTGAGTGGATCCCCAGCGAGTGCCGCCAAGCGATTGAAGATGGTCACCGCAGCCTTGCCGTTCAGTTGCTGGTACACGATCGCCTCGGCCAGGCTGGAGAACTCCGGCTCGCCAAACTCCATGCGGCACGGCCCCACACGCTCAATAATAGCGCGCAGGACAGGATCGGACCTCTTGAGATGGTTTACGGCCTTTCGCATGGTCTATACATCTATCACAAAATTGACTAGAGGCGAACAAAAAACGAATCATGGCCCGGTGCCGATCACTGCGTGCGCTTGACCGCGATTCCCATGACCTCATATCTTCCGCCTCGCAGCAATTTGTCGGTACCGATGAACGCTCGGGCCGGGTAATCGCCGTGAAAGTATGTCTTGTACACAGAATTGAAGGTGTCGTAGAACTTGAGATCCGTACAGAAGATCTGCATAGAAACCACGTCGTCCATGGTCATGCCGGCGGACTCGACGGTCCCCTTGATTCCGTCCATCACCAGCCGCGCCTCGTCCTCAGGGCTTAAGGGCGGTGCGCCCGTCTTCGGGTCGAGCCCGATGTGGCCCGCGATATAGAGTGTGTTGCCCACGAGTACGGCGTCGCTGAACGGCAAAGCCTTCATATCACTGGCCCGCGGCTTCACAATGTACTTCCGGTCTGCGGCCATTGCCGTAAGACAAAAGGCGAGAAGCAACACTCCCACAACAATGCGCTGTTTCATGGTTATCCTCGTCAGGAATTCGAAAGATTCGGACACGCAGAGTACCACGCTTAACCGAACGCAGCGAGCACTAATCCTGCGATCCCGCCGCCCAACACCACCCAGGCCGGACCTACTTTCCACCTCAATAGCACCGCCAGGGACACCGCAGCGATTGCCCATGACGGCCATCCTCGCAGCGCATCGGCGGCGAGTCGAAAGGTGACGCCGCCCATCAAAGCCACGGCGCAAACGTTGACTGAATCCAGAAAACCCGCGATCCACGCCGACTGCCTCAGCCGGAACAGGACCGGCGCCAGCAGCGCAACGTAGAAGAATGACGGCAAGAATATTCCCAACGTTGCTACCGCCGCCCCCGGCGCTCCGCCCAGAATGTATCCGATGAATGTCGCGGTCGAGAACACCGGCCCCGGAGTGAATTGCCCGATCGCCACCGCATCCAGCAATTGCTGATGCGTCAGCCAGGCGTGCTGCTGCACTAATCCCTGCTCGAGGAAGGCCAGCAACACATATCCGCCGCCGTACAGCACTGCACCCAATTGGAGGAAGAACCAACCGATTTTATAAACAGATGGACGGACGACGACTGCACCGGCAGCCGCCGATGTTACAACGGCTGCGCCGACAGCACTCATCCAACTCATCCAACTCGTCCAATTCCTTCCGGCCGTGATTAGGCCGAAACGCGGGCTCGCGAGGAATGGAAAAGCCAGCAGAGTTCCAGCCGACCGAAGGCTCACAACTTGTAGCGCCAGCATGCCCAAAAGTCCGCCGCCAAACAGAATCACAATTGGACTCACACCCAGCAAGAACGCCGCCAGCGCCGCACTGCCCAGCACAGCCAGTCCCAAGTCTTTCACGGCTGTCTTCCCCAACCTCCAGATCGCGATCGCGATGACCACGAGTACTGCCGCTTTGACTCCTCCCAGCACCGACACAGCCTGTGTCAAGGTACCGAACCGCACGTAGGCCCACGCAAATGCTCCCGTGATGACCGCGGCGGGCAGAATGAAACTCGCTCCCGCGACGCACAGCCCGGCCCATCCCGCT
>DATDGW010000253.1:0-2185 GCA_036521895.1 Candidatus Sulfotelmatobacter sp.
GTTCCCCAAGCCTCCATTTCTGTCAAGAACATCGATACCGGCATCATCCGCACCAGCGTGACGAGCGCGGCCGGATTCTATTCGGTCCCGAATTTGTTGCCCGGGACCTATGAGGTAAGGACGTCCGCCCAGGGATTCTCATCCGAGGTGAAAACTGGTGTCACGCTGACCGTCGGGGAGCAGCAAGTAATGGACTTCACGCTGCAGGTTGGCCAAACGAGCCAAACGGTCGTGGTCACCACCGAAGCCCCCAATGTGGAGCTGGCCAGCTCGAGTATCGGTGCGCTCGTGAATTCCACCACGGTACGTGAATTGCCCCTCAATGGGCGAAGTTGGACCGACCTGGCAACACTTCAGCCGGGCGTCAGCGCCATCCAAGCCCAGCCGGACTTTGCGGTAGGAGGCGATCGGGGCAACCGAGGGTTTGGAAATGAAATCACGGTCGCAGGTGATCGCCCGGAACAAAATAATTACCGGCTGGATGGGGTCAGTATCAATGATTTCAACAATGCCGCTCCGGGAAGCGTATTGGGCGGCGACTTACTGAGTCCCGCATAATATAGGGTCATTCTGGCCATAAAGAAGCCTGCTTCCAGCAGGCCGCGATCAAACGCGGACGACGACGCATGCGCCGCAGCGTTCGTCGCGCCGCTTCGCTCAGCTGCCCGTAATCCTGGGGACAGACATTCGGTAATTCGTGCTGCTTCCAGTAACCCCAGAGGTATTCGACCGGATTCAGTTCCGGCGCGTAGGGCGGCAGATACGTGGTGGCAATCCAACCCTGCAAGCTGGCAATGTAGTCCTGCACCAGCCGGCTCCGGTGTGCCGGTAAACGATCCCACACCACCAGCAGCGGCTGGTCCAGGTGGCGCACCAAGGCTTGGAGAAAATCCTGCACTTGCTCCTTTTTCACCGCACCGGCATAGATACGAAAGTAGAAGTTCCACAAGGTGAGCCCCGCGGCCACCGACAGACTTTTCCAATTGAAGTTGTATTGCAGGATGGGTGTTTGTCCCCGCGGCGCCCAGGTACGACAGCGATGCGGTCGCTGGCTCAGACCGCTTTCGTCGATGAACACCAGGATGCGGCCTTCTCTCAGCGCTTTTTTTTTAGCCCCGGCCACACCTTCTTCTGCCACTGTCGGATCTGCTCTGGGTTGCGTTCCCGTGCTCGCCCTTCCGGTCGCTGCGGACTCCAGCCCAGACTCACGAGAATCTTCCACACATGACCTTCGTGATAGCGCACCGCAAACTCCTGCTCGATCAAATGCGCTACGCGCGGGCAGGTCCACAGGGGAGTTTCATAGCCCAGCCGCTCCGGCCCGGTCAGCAGTAGCTTCTCGAGCCGTTGCCGCTGCCGCTCATTCAAGCGCGGTTTGCGGCCGGCACGCCCGGCTTTCGCCAGCGCCGACTTGCCCTGAGCGCGATACTGCTGCACCCAACGGGCTACGGATTGCCGAACCACTCGGAGTTGCCGAGCAATCTCGGATTGGTTGTGACCTCGCTCCCAGAGGCGAATGGCCTGAAAGCGTCGTTTCTCGAGGGCTTCAAAATCGCGTGGTATTCCAGCAGGGTTTCCCATAGCAACTTAGATGCAGGATATCCTAAAAAGTATCGCTATATTATGCGGGATTCAATAAGCGCAATAGGCAAGCGCCTGAAGTGCGAGCGGGCTACACTCTTTCGTGCGGAAGAGAGAATATCGATTGTCATGATCGCTGATGGCGGGCACGAAGCGATTCGACCTTAGCCGTGCAACACCTCGCGAAGGAGAAACAATGCAAAAGCGCAAACTTGGGAAGAGCAATCTGGAAGTTTCGGCCATTGGACTCGGCTGCATGGGGATGAGCTTTGGTTACGGTCCGCCAGCAGACAAGCAGGAGATGATCTCGGTCATCCGGGCAGCCGTGGAGCGCGGCGTCACTTTCTTCGATACCGCCGAAGTCTACGGCCCGTTCACGAACGAAGAACTCGTGGGCGAAGCTCTCGCTCCGTTCCGTGGGAAAGTGGTGATCGCCACGAAGTTCGGGTTCAAACTTGATCCGAACACCGGCAAACAGGCCGGGCTGGATAGCCGGCCAGAGCACATCCAGGAGGTCGCTGAAGCCTCGCTCAAGAGGCTGAAGGTCGATGCCATCGATCTGTTCTATCAGCACCGCGTTGACCCGGAGGTGCCGATGGAAGAC
>DATDGW010000254.1:0-3220 GCA_036521895.1 Candidatus Sulfotelmatobacter sp.
TTTATCCGGTTGGCGGTGAGCCCGGAGCCCAAGCGAAGATCGCGCGCAGTTGCCCGCAAGGGAAGCAGCGAGAGCAGGTCGAGCGAGGGTCAAACGCGAGCTACTGGCCGAGACGAATGGACCCCACATCACCTCGGGACTCTTATTTTTTTTAAAGCTGTTTTTTTTAAAGCTGTCGACTTTGAGCTCCTAGCTTCTAGCCAACCTGCATTTTCCTTCCCCAAGCGAAACACCGTCTTGCCTATTTCAATCCGTGGCTGAGAAGTTCCGTCTCCGCTATCCCGACTAGCTGAAGCTGAAACTGGTGGACCTGGCAAGATTCGAACTTGCAACTGCGCGCGGCGACCGAAATCGCCGCCCGCCGTGTTCCTTACACCACAGGCCCGCTTATACACGGCAGCAGAATTTTCTGCCGGACACAAGACGCAACAGGCATCCCGAGCACTGGCAATCATTGGCCGAACTTAGAAACGCCCTCTTCTAGTCAACGTGTTCACCCTCAGCGAAGCCCGGCTCGGCTGGCGGCAGCACATCGGTGTCGCGGGCAATCCATACATAAAGGGTTGGCAACAGGAAGATACTCATGACGAGTGCCGCCATCAGGCCGCCGACGATCACGATGGCGAAAGGCCGCTGCGAGTCGGAGCCGATCGCGTGTGACATTGCCGCCGGGAGCAGTCCCAGAGTCGCCACCAGCATGGTCATCATGATGGGGCGCAGCCTCAGCACGGCGCCTTCGACCGCCGCGTCTTCCACGGTGAAGCGCCGCACGCGCAACTGGTTGATGTATTCCAGCATGATGACGCCGGTTTGGACCGACACGCCGAACAGAGCCAGGAATCCGACGCCGGAGGACACACTGAAGTTCGTACCTGTGAGCAGAAGCGCCAGCAGTCCGCCGATGGGCGCGATGGCGATGTTGGCCATGATCAGCATCGTCCATTTAAACGATTTGAACATGGTGTAGAGAATGATGAAGATGATGAGAATCGTGATGGGCAGCACGATCAGCAGGCGCGCATTCGCCCGCTTCTGGCTGGCGTATTCGCCTTCCCATTTCAGGTGATAGCCAGTGGGCAATTTCACCTGATCGGTGACCTTCTGGATGGCCTCTTCAACGGCGCTGCCCAAGTCGCGACCGCGGACGCTGTACTTGATCGCAATGTAGCGCTGGTTGCCCTCGCGGTAAATTTCCGAGCCACCGTCCGCCACCTGGATCTTGCAGAGTTGCGCCAGCGACACGCGCTCGCCGGCGGGCGACAGCAGGCGTATTTTCTCGATCGCTTCCTGGGTGTCGCGGAATTGTGGCAGATAGCGCATCACCAGGTCGTAGCGTGCCTCGCCTTGCAGCACTTGCGTGAGGGCATTGCCGCCGACCGCGGTTTGAATCGCATCTTGCACGTCGGCAACGTTGATCTGGTAACGGGCGGCGGCATCGCGGTCGACGCTCACGTTCAGGTTGGGCTGGCCGAGCACGCGAAATACTCCCAGATCTTCGATGCCCGGAATCTTGCGCATGACGGCGACGATCTCGTCGGCCTTGCCTTCCAGAATCTTCAAGTCATCGCCGTATACTTTGGTGGCGAGTTCGCCCTTGACGCCGCTGACCGCCTCTTCCATGTTGTCTTCAATGGGCTGAGAGAAGCCCCATAGGGCGCCAGGAATCTTGTCAAGTTCGCGCTGCATGGCGGCGATCAGTTCATCCTTGTTTTCATGGAAGATGGGCCGCCATTCTTCTTTGGGTTTCAGATCGACAAAATACTCGGTGTTAAAAAAACCGGTGGTATCGGTCCCGTCATCGGGACGGCCCACCTGGCTGGTGCATTGCGGAACTTCGGGAAAAGAGCAGAGCACCATGCGGGCCTGGTTCGCAACCCGGATACCCTCGTCCGGACCGGTGCTGGGGGCCAGCGTGCCGCGGACCCAGAGCGCGCCCTCGTCCAAGTGGGGCAGGAATTCAGAGCCGATGGCGCCGCTAAATATCAGGTAACTCCCCACCGCCACGCCGACCAGGCACACACCGACCGTGACGGCACGATGTCGAATCGCCCATCGAACGGCGGTGCGGTAGCGCTCGGTCAGGAAATGCATCACCGGGTTATGCCACTCCTTAGCGCCCTTGGCGAATGCAAAGCTGGCTAGAACCGGCGCAATCAGGATCGAGAACAGCAGCGCACCCAGCAGAGCGAAGGCAACCGTCCAGGCCATGGGCTGAAACAAACGCCCTTCCACGCGCTGCAGTGTGAAGATGGGCAAGTAGGCGGTGATGATGATGGCAATGGCATAGAACACCGGGCGCTGGACTTCGTGGGAAGCCTCAGCGATCCGTTCGGTGGCGGTTTGCGTGCCGTTAGAAAAACTCATGTGGCGGACGATGTTTTCGATCATCACCACGGCACCGTCGACCACCATGCCAAAATCCAGTGCACCGAGAGACAGAAGGTTTGCGGGAACGCCTTTCAAGTCCAGACAGATCGAGGCAAACAGCAAGGAAAACGGAATCGTGGCCGCGACGATCAGGGCCCCGCGAGCGTTGCCGAGGAACAGAAAAAGAATGATCGAGACCAGGATCATTCCTTCCGTCAGGTTGTGCAGCACCGTATGACTGGTGAAATGGACCAGGTCGCTGCGATCGATGAACGGAACAATCTTCACACCCTTGGGCAGGATGTGATCGTTCATCTCCTGAATTTTTTCGTGCAGCGCTTTGAGAGCTGGATCCGCGGCCGCGCCTTTCCGCAAGAGCACGATCCCCGACACCACGTCGTCGTTGTCGATGATCTTTCCGTTTTCCTGATGACCTACCTCTAGGTGCCTCGCGCGGGCGAACTGGCCGAGCCTGATCTTCGGGCCCTGCGAAACCACGGCAATATCTTTGACGCGGAGCGGGGTGCCATTCTTGGTCAGAATGACGGTCTGTTCGATGTCATGAACACGACTGACTTGTCCCACCTCGCGGACATTGATTTGTTGCAACCCCGCTTGAATGAAACTTCCGCCGGCGTTGGCGTTGTTGTTGGTGAGCTGTTGCTCAACCTGGGCGAGACTAAGCCCGTAGGCAACCAATTTGTTGGGATCCACGCGAACCTGGTATTCGCGCGTGGGCCCGCCGAAACTCGCTACGTCGACTATATCGGGGACCGACTTGAGATTTTTTTCGACGACCCAGTCTTCCAGGGACTTCAGCTCCATCGGGTCATATTGCGGATTGGTGCTGTGC
>DATDGW010000255.1:0-12022 GCA_036521895.1 Candidatus Sulfotelmatobacter sp.
GCGAGCCTGCGTTGATGCGAAACGTGCCGCCGCTCATCTGTTCCAGCCGGGCAGTAATTCCATATCCATGCATCGGTTCGAGAGCCAGTGTTTTTAGAATGAGCATGTCCAGGGTGCCTTGGACGAGATCGCTGGGTTCATCAGCCATTAACGGAGTATCTCCTGGACGTCATGAGGAAGAATACGCTTCTTATCCTGATTGTCACGGAGGAGGAAGAAATCGAGGGCTTGAACCAACGAGAATTGGGTTAGATGAAGCTGGACAGTTGCTTGTTTACTGGGGAGCTTTGAACAAGGGCAACGAGGATTGTCCGAACACATATCGCCAGCCTGATGGAGTCCGCAGGTAGGTGTCGCTGAACCAGACTGTCTTCTCCAATGGTTTTCCCTCGTCTGTTCCTTTTTCAGTAAGCAGGGCCGTAATCACGGCGGTATCAGCCCAAGTACGAACTGTCTGATTTGTATCATCCTGGCGTTCGTAGTGGACTCGTCCACTGCGCGCTTGCGCAAGCAAGTCGGCTTTGCTGTAGGTTTTTCCAGAGCCGGTCACAAGAATAAAATCATCGGCGAGAATGCGGTCCATTGTGGCAGCATCATTTTCTTTGACGGCCAACTGATACTGAGTGTCGATGGCAGCAATCGTCTTTTTGTCTTCGGCAACAGGCGTTGGGCTCGTTGCGCTCGTTGCGGGGCGGAAGACCAGATCGAACCATGGCTTCCAAGTTTTCCCGTCATCCCTTGATGTGGCGGCGGTCTCGCGAACTTCTCCATTCACAGGCTTCCACCAGCCGCGAACCAGAGTGTGCTTTGCGTGATCTTCGCCACTCAAAATCATCACCCCGGCGTCCAATTTTCCTTCGATCTCAAGCAACTCGCCGCGGTTGGTCACCCAGGTCTGGTGCCAGACATTTCTGGCGGCATGGTAGATAGTGAAACTCTGACCTTTGTGTCCATCGCTGCCCTGGTAATCTTCCCGCAAGACGCATCCGCTGAGAATGAGATCAACTTGGGCGTGCGCCACCTTGATCGTGCCGCCGACATCAAACACATCCCAGTCACCAGCCCAGAAGTCGAACTGGCGGTACGCGGGTGCCGCGCACGGGGCGGGTTGAGAGAGGTCTGCTGCAAAGACGCGAACGGCCGGCAGGTTACTCGCTGCGAGCATGACAGCCGTAGAAACAATGCCGAGCTTCAACCACTCGACGATCGAGTTTACCTTCACAGTTCTCTGTTTCCGATCGCGTTCAGTAAGAAGCAAGCCGGGCATCTCGGCTCTAACGCGAACGGCGAATGTTTCCGCGCCCCCCATAGTTACTTCGAGCCGGCGTCCCCTAGTGCAAGGCGACTGAAACCCGTCAGTTGTCCGCGCCCTCTGTCGGGAGAAACAATCTTGGGCGAATTGTCCTTGCTCTTCCCTTCTGAAGAGCCCGCATCGCTCTCGCCGCCGAACGCGGGAACCGCGAGGTAAGCGACGAACACACCGGTACTTGCGTCGTACGCCGTCCCCGCAATCTCACCGCTATCGTTGATACCTTGGGCGTTGGTCAGATACAAGGAAGTATCCCGCTGAATGAGGCCATTGAGGTCCATCGTCGTGTTGTTTTCGTAGAGGAACGCTCTTTCGCCGATTGGGCCATCGTTGGGGCCAGCCGACTGACCGACCACCTGCCCTCTCTCATTAATGTCGAAGGCGATGCTGTTGTTGTCTCCGTTGAGCAGCGGAAGCGGTTGCATCCCAGCCGCGTGTGTCCAAATGAAAGCTCGGGGACTAAGTCCAGCATTTTGATCGCCGCTGGTGTTCGCAAAACCCACGATTTGACCGTGGTTGTTGAGGGCGACGGGAGTGTTCCAAGCCATCCCTCCGATATTGCCCAAATTGATCGGCTTGCCATTTTCCCAGAGCAAAGCGTGCTCGGCGCTCGCGCCTCCGACCGCATTGGAACATAGACCGGAGATCCCGACCACCTGCCCCCGGTCGTTGATCGCTGTCGCGGCCGAATCCGGATCGCCGGGATAGGGGGGTAGCTGTGTGATCTCGGTCAATTTCGGTCCCCAGATGACCGCCTCAAATTGCAGGAATTGGCTAGCGGGAGGGCCGTTATTACAGGTGGGGTCGAGAATCCCGTCCTCCGCCCACCCAACCACCTGGCCCTTGTTATTGACGCCGGCGGCATAGCTGTCGAATCCTCCCGGCAAAGCCGGGAGCGGGGTCATCACTCCATCCTGCCACGCGAACCCCAAACATATGTCGCCCGTAGGAGTGGCCGATGGGAAGAACGCGAAGCAACTGAAGGGTTCACCGTAGGGATTCGGCTGGGCAGTCTCAGCTATACCAACAATCTCGCCCGTGGCAGTGTGGTTCGGCCAATTCACATTGCTATTCGGCCCTCCGACTGTACCGAGGTCGACCGGAATTCCGATCCAGAGTTCCGCGTGCACGACGTTGTTACCCGGCAGGTTGGCGCCGCCGGAGACCCAGCCTTGGTTGCTAATGCCTACCCCTTCTGCATTTCCGCCGAGCGGCGCGCCGAGATTGAATACGTAATACCTGGACGGCTGCTTGTTTTTCTCCTGAGCTTGAACCAGCTGAACTGGAAATGCCAGCGCAGCGACGAGTGCCACGGCCATGAGATAGGTCAGTATCCTGGGTTGCATGTTGTCCTCCATGGTGGTTGTAAGAGCTGAGCACTGAACTGGCAGCTGCGTTTCTTCGCAAACGTTCTTTTGCCAACGCTTCTTGGCATACATGCGAGCACACTCCCGACCATAGCGAAATGGATGTCAGCGGATTGGACGTTTGCGGACGCTGATCGCGGAGGCTGGACGTTTGCGGACCTCGATCACAGAACCCGCCAGCTTGGGATCGCCGTCCGAAAACGTCTACCTTCCTGTGCAGGGTCGACTATCATAAGGGCGATTGCGGGAGTCGCGACGCTTCGGCGATTGAACGTTGCGCTATCTGGCGAAAGCTATGAATCTGGATTGGCAGATATGTTCGCGCGCCAGACTGTCCCGTGATGCACGATTTGACGGCAAGTTTTTTATTGCCGTGCTCAGTACCCGGATCTACTGCCGTCCCATATGCCCGGCGCGCACCTGCAAGGAGAGCAACGTCCGTTATTATCCAACCGCCGCGTCGGCAGCCGAGGCGGGCTTTCGTCCCTGTTTGCGTTGCCGGCCAGAGAGCTCGCCCGGAACTCCAGCATGGCTGGGGACTTCCAGCACTGTTTCGCGGGCTTTGCGTTTGATCGGTGAGAGTGGGTTGGAAGACGGTGGCGTGGAAGTTCTTGCCGAACGCCTGGGAGTTGGATCGCGGCATCTTCGCCGCTTGTTCTTGAAACATCTGGGAGCGACTCCGATGGCGGTGGCGCAGACGCGGCGGCTGCACTTTGCAAAGAAGCTCATCGATGAGACAAGGTTGCCCATGAGCCAGATAGCCCTGGCTGCCGGCTTCGGCTGCGTACGGCGCTTCAACGCGAGCATCCGCAAGGTCTATCATCGAACCCCAACTCAAATCCGACACCTGGCCCGACAGAAGGACCTGCAGCCCTGCAATCAGTACGTTTTCAGGCTCCATTTCCGACCGCCTTATCACTGGGAGCGAATGTTGGAGTTTCTAGCGGAGCGCGCCACGCCAGGCGTGGAAGTGGTCGAGGCGGGAAAATATCGGCGTGCCATTTCGTTGCAGGGCCGCGACGGATATTTTGAAGTTTCCTTCGACCCAGCGCGTGACGCCCTCCTGGTACGGATTGAATTCGGCGATCCTCACTCGCTCATTTTCATTATCGAACGCATTCGCAAGATGTTTGACCTGGGCGCGGATTGGGCGGCCATCGTGCGAAGCCTGAGAAGCGATTCGGTGTTGGCGGGGAGCGTTGAGGCCGATCCGGGTCTTCGGGTACCAGGCTGCTGGAATGGCTTCGAACTCGCCGTGTGCGCAATTCTCGGCCAGCAGATCACCGTTAAGGGTGCGACCGTCGTGGCCGGCCGGATGGCAAGCAGTTTCGGAAAACCGTTCCGCGCGGCGCAGGGCCTCACTCATCTTTTTCCCGCACCTGAGGCGCTCGCTGATGCGAAGCTTGGCGGCATCGGTCTGACTGGAGCGCGAGCCGAAACCATTCGAAGTCTCGCTCGTGCAGTTTGCAGTGGCAAGATCAACTTTGAGGGAGTAGTGGATTCTGACGCATTTCTGAACCGGCTGTGTGAGGTCCCCGGCATTGGGGAGTGGACCGCACAATACGTGGCCATGCGAGCGCTCGGGGAACCTGATGCTTTTCCCTCCAGCGACCTCGGACTTCTGCGTGCCATGACTCTAGGGACTTCTCGCGGTCTCGAGCAACGCGCCGAGACCTGGAGGCCTTGGCGCGCTTACGCAGCCATGTATCTCTGGAGAATCGGCAAACAATGCGTGCCTCGAGAAAACAAATTGGTTTCTCGCAAGGCTCAAAAACGAACCATTGAAACCACCGCTTCGCACCAGCACGCCTCAATGGTCGTGTAGCGGCAACCCGGATCGATGGACTGGACGTTCATGATCACGACGCGCGCAGCTACGAGCTGATCTCACCCGTCTTTGAGGGAGAATCCGAAGGCCTCACGCGCGACGACATCCTCGACAACATCAGGATCGCCTGGTTGACGAACACGGCGCTTTCTGGTGCCCGTCTCTATTGGGAGAATTGGGGCAAACTCGGGTACTTCAACGCCAAAGGTGTCTCCATCCCGGTTGCCGTGAGCGTCTTCCCCGACGAACTCTATCCGGCCCCGCGGAGCTGGGCAGAGCGGGCATATCCCAAACTCATCCATCACAACAAGCTCGACAAAGGCGGTCAGTTCGCGGCGTGGGAACAGCCCCAACTTCTTTCAGAAGAGGTTCACGCGGGTTTCCGCTAGGCGGTTGGCGTTAACGTAGCGCTCAGAAGCGTTTCCTGCTCCGTCTAGCGCGACACCAGAAATTCGACCTCCCGCTCCACTTCAGCAATCGCGACGGGAGAGAGGTCGGCCTCACGCAGTTTCTTGTTTAGTTGCACCAAGTTCGTTTGCTTGAATCGAGTCCATTCCGCAATGCGGGTCTTGACCTGCTGGCTCGATTCCTTGTACACCGCGATTGCCTGCGAAGGCACGGCACGATCTCCGCTTTCGACGACTCGCAGGGCAGAAACCAGACCGGCATAGGCATCCTGCAGTCCGGGGCCGGCTTCCGCGAGGTGTTCCTTATTCATGACAATCCTGGCAATGGCGGATTGAGCATCCGAGATGGCCGACTTGATCTGTGCGTTTTGTGCGGTCGAAGGTTCTTGCTCCAGCCTCTTTTGAATGTCGGCAAACCGTTTCTGAACGGATGCGATTTCGGCGAGGGCGCGGCGCGGTTCGGTGGTTTCGGCAAATATTTGTTGGCCTAGTTGCAACTGCTGCGCGAGTAACTCGGGAGTCGCGGGCGAGCGGGGATCCATGATGACGGACAGCGGCTGGCTTTGCGTTTTTCCATCCACCGTCAGGCGGACCTGGTAGGTTCCCGGCACCGCCCTCGGCCCGCTCGGACTGTGGTACTCGACGTCCTCGTCGGGGGTTGGGCCTCCGGAGTTACCCCAGATAAGGTTCCAGACGAAGCGGTGCATGCCGGGAGTTTTCTCGACGAGTTCAGGCTTGGTGAACCACCGCTCGGCGATCGAAAGAGGCAGGTACTTGGTCTGGACGCGCTCTTCTGAAGAATGATCTTCTGAAGAAAATCGCCGGACGAGATTCTCTTGCGCATCGACAACCTCCAGCAGGACGGTGCTTGCCGGAGACGAAAGGAAGTAATCAATCATCGCGCCGTTCGGGGGATTCTCAGCCGCGGGTTCCTCGGGCGGAAGCGGCGTGCCGGAAAATGAGTCGTTGTCTACCCGAACCGCTGTAGCCGGACGGTAAAGCCACGCAGCTTTTGTTCGGCTCGCGTGAAGTGACTGCACCTGGCGAAGGGGAGTGATGTTATCGAGAATCCAGAAGGAACGCCCGTACGTGGCAATGACCAGGTCGTCGCCGTGGATTGTGAGATCGCGCACTCCGGTGACCGGCAAATTCAATTGCAGGGACTGCCAGTGATCCCCATCGTCAAAAGATACATGGATGCCGAATTCAGTTCCCGCGAACAGGAGGCCCTTGGTCTGTGGGTCTTCGCGCACAGCGCGCAAGAATGAGGGCGCGGTAATGCCCTTGGTGACCAGTTGCCAGGTCGCTCCGTAGTCGCGCGTTCGATAAAGGTAAGGCGTCTGATCGCCGGTGCGGCTGCTATTGATGGCGGCATAAGCGACCGCCGGATCGAAGTGCGAACTTTCGATCAAGGATATTTGGCTCCATACGGCCAATCCGGGCGGGGTGACATCTTTCCAGTTCTTTCCACCATCGCGAGTCACGTGAATCAATCCCGTGTCGCTTCCGGCCCAGATCAGATCGCGATTCAGCGGCGACGGCGCGATTGTGAATACCACGCCGTATCCAGCACGTTTGGCACTTTCGAGAGTTGGTGGAACGCGAGCTGCCTGAGGTCCAGTTGACGGACTCGACAGCTGCTCATTGGTGGAGCCAGTGAGATCCGGGCTGATGGCCGTCCAGTGCAGGCCACCATCGGTGGTGGTCATCACATACTGTGTTCCGAGATAGAGGGTTGCCGGCTCAAGCGGAGAACGAACCAGCGCCGGTGTCCAAGGATCACGATACTTGCGCTGATTGATCTCGACGGCGAAGGAAGCCGCTGGCCATGGAGTAATGTCCTGGCTGAGGCCGGTCCGTTTGTTGAAGCGGGAGACAGAACCGTAGGTCCCGCTCAAGTAAATGATGTTGGGATCATTCGCATCGACCACCAGATATCCGCTTTCGCTGCCGCCGGGGAGAAACCAGTCGCGCGGCGTAATGCTACCGTGGTCGGTGCGGCTTAGAACCGCGGCGCTGCCGCTATCCTGCTGCGCGCCATAGACGACATAGGGGAACTGGTTGTCCGTAGTCACATGGTAGAGCTGAGCGGTGGGCTGGTTGTACCAACTGCTCCAGGTCAGGCCGCGGTTGAGGCTGATGGTGGTTCCTTGATCCGTTCCGAGAACCATGCTGGCGGAGTTTTTCGGATCGATCCAAAGCTGGTGATAATCGTCGCCGCCCGGAGCGCCGCGCACGACCGAGACAGTCTTGCCCCCATCCTCGGAGCGATAAAGAGCGACATTCGGCATGTAGATCACGTCGGGATTGTCTGGATCGATGGTGATGCGATTGAAGTACCACGCCCGGCTGGTAAGAGGAGGAGCGGAGTTAGCCAGCACCCAAGTGTTGCCGCCATCGTCGGAGCGATACAGTCCGGATTTTCCAGCCTGAGTCTGCATCTCGTTCTGCAAAGCGATGAGCGCATACACGCGCTTACCGTCTGGCGCGACGTCAACTCCGACGCGCCCCCAATCGCCTTCGGGCAGTCCGTTGGCGTGGAGACGATCCCAGGTTTTGCCGCCATCCTGGGAACGGTAAAGGCCGCTGCCTCGTCCATCGATCGGAGCATAGGTGCTCCACGGCGGACGCCGCACATGCCATGCGCCGGCAAACAAAAGCTGCGGAGCAGCGGAGCACATTGCCAGATCTGAAATGCCGATCTCAGACCCCAGATCGAGAACCCGCGTCCAATTCCCTCCTCCGTCGACGGATTTATAGACGCCACGCTGTTCGCTCGGACCAAAAACGTGTCCTAGCGCGCCCACATAGACAACCTTCGGATTCTGCGGGTCAATGGCAATGCGGCTGATTTGGCGCGTGTCTTCCAGGCCGATGTGATGCCAGGTCGCGCCGGCGTCAGTGGATTTGTAGACGCCGTTGCCGGAGGAGAGATCCTCGCGAATGTCGGACTCGCCGGTTCCGGCGTAGATGGTTTTGGGATCGGATGGAGCCACGGCCAGTGCGCCAATTGAGGCTACTGGCTGGCCGTCAAAGATGGGTGTCCAGACAACTCCGGCATCTGTGGTTTTCCAGATTCCGCCATTGACCGCGCCAAAATAGAAAGTTGTCGAATCGCCCGCTACGCCGGCGACCGCGACCGCGCGACCGCCGCGGAAAGGTCCAATCAGGCGCCATTTGAGCCCACTCATAAGTTCCGGCGGAACCGACTGGCCGCAGGCATCGATGGTTAGCAACAGTAAAGTCAGCAACAGAAAGGCACATGTAACGACACGACGCGCTAGACGCGATCTGAATTTTTGCAAGTGCTGAACCCCGTTCCTGAAGCTCGAGTGAATTGAGCTATTATGCCCGAGTCTTTGATCACGTATCTATCCCCGATCATCAATCTGACAGCGATGTACACATAACCTTCACGCCTGCTCGATTGCTTGACCCGTCAAATAAACGGCATGGGCTTTGCCTCAACCGGGGAATGGGGACAAAATCGCGCGACGGGCTATGCGGAAGTTATTCCAATGCCGCGACAATCCGGGAGTCAAGTCATGTGGAGCGCGGCTGTCGGAACCTGTTTGGTTATCGGGGTCGGTTTTCAAATGAGAGTTCGGCTTGCTCTATCCTGCCTTTGGGGATTGTCATGAAGCCTTTGATCTTTGCTCTCTGTGTTGCGTCTGCGTTTGGCGGTCTGAGCGCGCAGAAGCCTGTGTGGCAGCCATCGCCCGGAAAAACGCAAGTGCCGATATGGCCGGGGAGAGTGCCTGATGCCCAGCCGGTTGCGGGGCCGGAGTTCGTTGAGACGACGGCGAAGCCGTGGATGGATACCGGCAGGCCGGCGACTGGGGTGAGCAACGTCACGCGGCCTACGATGACGGTCTATCCGCCTAAGGGAAACCATACGGGCACTGCGGTCGTCGTCTTCCCGGGCGGGGGCTATCAGGGTCTAGCCATCGATCTTGAAGGCACGGAGGTCTGTGACTGGCTGACGCCAAGAGGGATCACGTGTGTGCTGTTGAAATACCGGGTGACGGATGTGGGGCCGTATCCGAAATCGGGACCGTATCCGGAATCCCCGATGGCGCTCGAAGATGCGCAAAGGACAGTGGGTCTGGTGCGCTTTCACGCCGCGGAGTGGCATATCGATCCGCATAGGATTGGAGTGCTGGGGTTTTCGTCTGGCGGCCACCTGGTGGCAGCGATCAGCAATCATTTTGATCACCGCTTGTATCCGGCCGCAGATGCAGCCGACAAAGAGAGCTGCCGTCCCGATTTTGCTGTGGCTATTTATCCGGGACATCTGTCGCTGTCCGCGGCGGAGTGGGATGCTAAACAGGGCGTCAAGAAGTTTGTAGTTCCTCATCCAGCAAACGCCGATAAAGAGCTTGCCTTGAACCCCGATCTGCATGTCACCCGCCAAACGCCGCCCACGTTCTTGCTGCAGGCGGAGGATGACCACGTGGACAATGTAGACGACTCGCTGGCTTACTACATTGCGCTGAAAAAGGCCGGGGTACCCGTAGAGATCCATTTGTATGCGCAGGGGGGGCATGCCTTTGGCCTGCGGCGCACCAAGTTGCCAATAACGGCATGGCCTCAGCTGGTGGAGACGTGGCTGAGGACGATCGGAATGATCCCGGAGTAGGCGCCACGGACGCATACGACAAATGGGACTTTCCGAGAAAGTAAACACCCTTCCCAAATCGGGAATCACCTTCGTTCGCTCTCAGTTTTCCTTCCTTCGTGAACAGTCGTGTCCTTCCTGGTCTCCGATCTTGATGTTTTTGACAAAAGACCAAACAACGTCAACAATCATCGGCGACCGCAAGGAGCCATCATGCTCGACCGCCGTCATTTCCTCTCCACCGCAGCCAATGGAGTCGCCGCCTCTCTCGCCTTCCGCGGCAACCTCTTCGCGCAGCTCCAGAAGGTTCCCCCGCTGCCCGATCCTTCGCTGCTCGACAAGAATGAAGACGCCTTTTGGGCCGCGATGCGCATGCAGTTCATCATCCCCGAAGACGAGATCTACCTGAACAATGGAACCGTCGGATCCAGTCCTGCACCCGTGTTGCGCGCCATCTTCGACGCTTACAACACCACGGAAAAGATGGACCAGCAGGATCCCGAGGACTATCCGATTTGGGGATACGCCGCGTGGAACGAGTTCCGCGACCCACTCGCCGCCTTTGTCGGCTGCAAGCGCGACGAGATTGCCTTGCTGCGCAATGCCACCGAAGCAAACAGCTACATCGCCAACGGCGTCGACATGCAGGCCGGAGACGAAGTGCTGATGACCGATCAGGAGCATCCCGGAGGCGAACATCCCTGGGACCTGAAGGCCAAGCGCCACGGTATTGTCGTGAAAAAGATCACGCTTCCCCGCCCCGTGAAAGATGCCGCGCAGGTGCTGAATCTATTCAACGATGCGATCACGCCGCGCACGCGCGTGATGTTCTTTAGCCACATCACGACGTTTTCCGGAGTCGTATTGCCCGCCAAAGAACTTGCCGCATTGGCGCGGACCAAAGGAATTCTGTCAGCGGTCGACGGAGCGCACGTCCCAGGCATGATGCGCCTCAACATCACCGACATCGGCTGCGACCTGTATTCGGCAAGTCCGCACAAATGGCTGCTGGCGACCAAAGGCACGGGCTTTCTGTATGTGCGCGACGAAGTGATTGACCGCGTGTGGTGCACGATCGCCACCGAAGGTTGGGATGACACAACGATCCGCGCCGAACGCTTCCAGCGCATCGGCAGTTCGAATGTGCCCGCACTGTACGGACTCGGCGCGTCGATCAAACTGGCGAGCGACATTGGCATCGATCGGATTGAGCGCCGTCATCGCCAATCGGCCGATTACATGCTCGGCGAAATGAAGAAGCGCGGCGCAGAGAGTTGGACGTCTCCCGATCCCGCGCTCCGCTGCGGCATCGTCAGCGTAAACTGCCCACCGGTTCCGCGCATGGATCTCGAAAACTGGCTGTGGAAGACGCACAAAATCCGCATCCGCGGCGGCGATCCCAACAAGCTGCGCCTATCGACTCCCTACTATCTGCAGAAGAAGGACATCGATCGCTTCCTGGACAAGTTCGACGAGTACAAGAAGACGAAGATCGCGCGGACTGCCTGAGCCTCAGAGAAGTTGTAATTCAAGAGCTCTAGCGCTCTCGCACTTGTTAATGAAAACGAAACAGCAGTCCGGTCGAGAATCCAACAGAATCGAGCAGCTGCGATGGGGTGCACTTGACCCGACAAAGGCTTTGCCGTAGTGGATGGAACCGCGAAAGTTGAACTGATGCGAGATGCGAACTTCCACCCCTGCCGCAAAATTGATGGCAAATCCGTTCTCGCCTTCGGGGCTGGTGAATCTGCACGTCGGCACCGCTAGGCGGAGGGTTGCGTGCGAGTGTGCAACGCCGAAAAGGACATCTGCAAAAGGGGTCACCCGCGTCCGCTTGCGAAAAGCGACTTCGGGTCCCGCTGTGAATCGGAACGGGCTCGGATTGATATCGAGGATCTCCGCCGTACACAGCGGCTGCTTGCACTGCGAAACATAGTCACCGTTATGGTTGCTGCTGAAATGCCCGTCAAACTGTCCCATGATTCCAACGTGTCGGTTCCGATTGCGCACGGCTCCAACCTCGAATCCGTACCCGTTCTCGTCGTAGTCTAAGGCAAGAGCGTTGATGTTCGGATCGAAGTGAAAATTGTGATTATGGGTTTCGATAGAGGGGTAACCGGCAAAGATCTCCTACTTGATCGTTCTCTGTCCAGCCGCACCGGCGGGGCCGGAATACGCTGCATCGGCGGCGGTCTGCGCTCGCACTTCAAGCGCAAGGCCGGCCGTCAGCAACGCAAGCAAGACGAACAGGTTTCGCATCCGAGAGCCTCGTTCGGATCGGCTGCCGGACGCAGCCGCACCTACTACCCGGTCTTGGATCCGGGTAGCCCAAATTTGGATGCCACTGCTGAAAAATAAAGTGACAACAGCGCCCAAACGCGATTATGTACGCCTCAAAGTTAAGGCCCACATAACCGCGTCATCCATCGCCGTCTTGTCAGGAAGCGAAGAACTTAATCGTAGTACTCCAATCCGAGGTGCGTGATCAATTCC
>DATDGW010000256.1:0-7195 GCA_036521895.1 Candidatus Sulfotelmatobacter sp.
CCTTTGCTCCACGCTTCTTTCAGGCCCCGCCTCGCGGCGAGTGTGATTTCACCCTTGCGCTTCGCTATGACTTCACCTCCATCAGGTTGTCAAAGGGACTTTCACCCTCGAGCTGTCGAACATGCTCGGCACACAAAAACAAGGCCCGCGGACAAAGCCGCGAGCCCGGTCGCTATCCTCCCCCCAAGAAGGCAGCAACAAAATTCAATTTTTCGAGACTTGCACAGCGCAGCCTCTCGCGCGTACTCTCGCCGACGTTCCGGGCCGGCGTCAATTCACGCCTCCTGCAAACGTGGTTCACGCGCTAAGTCCATTATTTCTAGGACAATGCAACGACCTCTCACCTGGAGATGAGGCGGGTGGTTGCCCCAAGTGGCACGAACGGGCAATTCCGCAACAAGAACGGCAAATGCTAAACTCCGTCTGGCCTAGAAACTCATGAAGCCAGCCCGACGATCGAGCGCGTTAATTCGTTTTGGCGTCTTCGAGGCCGACGTGTTCTCGTGCGAACTCCGCAAGAACGGGGTCAAGATCAAGATTCAGGATCTTCCCTTTCGCGCGCTTCGGCTTCTGCTGAGCCACCCTCACGAAGTGCTGAGCCGCGACCAGTTCCGCGAGGCTCTGTGGCCCGAGGGGGTATTCGTCGATTTCGATCACGGCATCAGCAGCGCCATCAACCGGCTTCGGGACGCGTTAGGTGACTCCGCTGAGAATCCTGTCTTCATCGAAACCGTCGAGCGCCGCGGCTATCGCTGGATCGCGCCCACCCACGCCCCGGCGCCGCTGCCGCCTCCGCCCGGCCCGGTGTTGGTCAAAGCTCCCGAAGCTCCGGTCACCAGGAGTCCCGTCCCGTCGAACCGGTGGAAATGGTTGCTCGCCTTTCCGGCCGCGGCACTGCTCCTCGCTCTGTGGAGTTTTTGGCCTGGTCACCGCTCGGCCAAAGCAGGAACTACGAAGAGCCCGATTGCCGCCCTGCGTACTTCGGATTCCTCCCATCACTCCACCAACGCTGAGGCCGAGCAGTTCTACCTGAAAGGCCGCTTCTATTGGGAAAAGCGCACACCCGATGGATTGAACAAAGCGCTCGACTACTTCACCCAAGCCATCGTCCGTGATCCCAGTTACGCTTTGGCTTACGTTGGGCTTGCCGATAGTTACAACCTGCTGCCCGAGTACACCGTGATGTCGGCCAGCGAAGCCTATCCTCGCGCTCTGGCAGCGGCGCAGAAAGCTGTAGAACTCGATGACCAGGCTTCCGAGGCCCACGCCTCGATGGCCTTCGCCCTGTTTTACGGCAACTGGGACGCAGCGGCAGCGGAACGCGAATTCCGCCGCGCCCTCGACTTAAATCCCAACAACGCGGTTGCCCACCATTGGTATGCCACTTATCTTGCAACGATTGGCCGCCACTCGGAGGCGGTGGCAGAGATTGAGCACGCTCAAATGCTCGCTCCGGCATCGAAATCGGTCCTTGCTGACAAGGGCAGTCTGCTCTGCGCAGCTGGCAGGTGTGATGAGGGCACCGCACTCTTGCAGCAACTAGAAGCCACGGAACCGGATTTCGTTTCGCCGCACCGCTACTTGAAGAGCATGTTCTTCGAAAACGGAGATTATGCTCAATACCTGGCGGAGTGGAAGAAAGAAGCCGCTCTGATCCGAGATGACGCGAGTCTCAAGCTGGTCGACGCGGCCGCGAAGGGCTTCGCAACCGCAGGCGCCGAAGGCATGCTGCGGAATACGCTGGCGCTGCAGAAGAAGCTCTACGAGAGCGGTCTGCAATCGCCCTACTCCCTGGCGGAGACTGACTCACTCCTGGGAAACAAACAGGAAGCGCTGCAGTACCTCAAGGTCGCTTACGACAAACACGACAATTCCATGGTGCACATGGAATCCGATCACGCGTTTACTAACCTGAACCACGAGCCGGCCTATCAGGATCTGGTCGCGAAGCTGGGATTTCCCGCCAAAAACTGATTCACCACGGAGATACCGAGTGCCTCCCTGGTGAGGTCTTACCGGTCCATTACGCGCCTTTGCCCACCGCGGCAATGCACTCTTCAAGTACATCCACCGCGACGTCGGCCTCTTCTTTCGTGACCACCAGCGGCGGGCAAATCCGCACCGTGCTCGGCCCGCAGCCCAGGAACAGCACGCCGCGCTCGAACGCCATTCCGACAATGCGGTCGCGTTCGATGTTGGCGTATTCCTTGGTGACCTTGTCCTTCACGATGTCGACGCCAATCATCAGGCCGCGGCCACGCACATCGCCCACCAGCTTCAGCTTTTTCGGCCAGTCGGCCATGCGCTTCAGCATGTGATTGCCCACGTTCGCCGAGTTCTCGAGCAGGTGTTCCTTCTCGATCACATCGAGGGTCGCGAGAGCCGCTGCGATCGCCACCGGATTGCCGCCAAAAGTCGAGGCGTGGGAACCGGGAACCCAGTCCATGACTTCGGCGCGGGTCATCGTAACACCCAGCGGCATGCCCGAGGCAATGCCCTTCGCCATGCAGACCAGGTCAGGCTCAACGCCAGTGTGCTCCACCGCGAACCACCTGCCCGTGCGTCCAATGCCGCTCTGCACTTCATCCACCACCAGCATGATGCCGTGACGGTCGCAGATGCGCCGCAGCTCCTGCATAAAGATCGTCGGGGCCACAACGTATCCGCCCTCGCCCTGTACCGGTTCGACGAAGATCGCCGCGACTTCTTCAGGGGCCAGTGTAGTCTTGAACAACTTCTCTTCAATGAAGCGCGCGCAGCCCAGCGCAAAGTTGTCGGGATCCTGAGTGCCGCCCACGCAGCCGCGGTAAACGTCGGGATAACGCACATGCGTCACGCCCGGGACGAGCGGCGCAAACCGCCGCCGCTGCTGCGGCTTCGACGCCGTCAGCGACAAGGCACCCATAGTCCGCCCGTGGAACGCCCCGAAAAATGCGATCACGTTCTGCCGCTTGGTGTGGTAGCGCGCCAGTTTCAGCGCACACTCAATTGCCTCCGCCCCGGAGTTTCCATAGTAGATGCGGTGCGGTCCGGGCATGGGCGCAATCTTCGAGAGCCGCGCCGCCAGGTCCACCATGTTCTCGTAATAGAAATCGGTGCCCGACATGTGGATGAGTTCTCCCGCCTGTTTCTGAATGGCGGCAACCACATGGGGATGACAATGGCCGGTCGAGGTCACGGCAATGCCGGCGGAGAAATCAAAAAACTCGTTGCCGTCGACATCGGTCACCACGATGCCGCGCCCGCTCTTGGCCACCATCGGGTACGAACGGGTGTAGGACGGCGAAATATACTTCTCATCGCCCTCGAGCACGCGCTTGGCGTTGGGCCCGGGCAGGGCGGTCTTGATCTTGGGACCGATCGCGGTCATAGTCTTCGTAGTCATGAAATCCTCCGTTGGCGACTGTCAGTAATCAGTTGCCCGTTATAGGGAAAGGCAGCCTCAAAGAGCGGGAAATCCTGGTTCGGACGCACGCAGTCCAAAGCGAATCAAATGGAGGATGAAGGAGTTAGTCGCTACCGAAGAGGCTGGGACGCAGACGTGACGGCAGATTGGCCCGGTAGCGCCGCGGGCACACCCGCCAGCGCAGCCAGCACTCGGGCCGATGGGTTTGAGAAGGACGCGAATTGGGGTTCTTGCGCAGCATCGCAAACCGTCGAAATCACTCAGTCATTATATCTGGGAAGGGATGAATGGAGGAACCCTCTTTAGTAACAAGAATGTATGGACAGCCGCCTTCGGCTGTCCGTCAAGCAGGCGTGCAGGATAGGTCAAGCGTTGATTGGCTTCCATGGAACTTCCATAGACTTCCATAGTGCGGAAGTTGTCGCTAGTTCGTGGTATGATTTTGCGGTTTTTCGTTTGCTCGGCCCGCTCGTCTCAGAGCCGCGCAGCCGCTGTTTCGTCATCACCTCCCTCGACGTAGCAGTACCGCCGTTTCGCTTTACAGCATAAGCAGCACAATTCACCAAAACTCGACTCACCCTAAGGAGAACCTTGCAATGTCTTGGACACGTTTCCAGGAAGTCACCGCCCTGCCCGCGCCAAGCGCGCACATCAGCTTTCGACGGAGGACCGGAAGTCTGCGGCCGCCCTTGATGCTTCTGTTGCTTGTAGGGGCGACGGCCGCACCTTCGTCGGCGCAAACCTTTAAGACCCTTTACAACTTCTGCAGGATTACGAACACTGCGGGATATTGCCTCGATGGCAGGCTCCCTTCGACGACCCTGGTGCAGGGCACGAACGGGAACCTCTACGGGACAACGACCCAAGGCGAGCCCAACGACTATGGGACGGTCTTTGCCGTCACCACGGCCGGCAAACTCACGACGATCTACAGCTTTTGTTCGCAAGCGTCGTGTACGGATGGCAACTATCCGGAAGGGGGATTACTGTTGGCCACCAACGGAAGCTTCTGCTGGCAAGCGCTAGAGCTTGTTATGCCCAGCGGCCTGCACGGTTTTGAACCTTCTGTCTAACTGCACGATCACTTAGCGTAAGTTGCTTTGACTTCCGCCCTCTTCCGCCTTAGCATGGCATGACCCGAGGGCGGGGCCACTTCCTTTGCTCGATCAGACTATTTCCCACTACCGGATCGTCGAGAAACTCGGCGGCGGCGGTATGGGCGTGGTTTATAAGTCCGAGGACACTCGTCTCGGGCGCTTCGTCGCCCTCAAGTTCCTGCCCGACGACCTGGCGCAAGACCGCCAGGCGCTGGAGCGATTCCGCCGCGAAGCCAAGGCGGCCTCGGCCCTGAATCATCCCAACATCTGCACCATCTACGACATCGGCGAAGAAGACGGCCGCACCTTCCTCGTCATGGAGTTCCTCGACGGTTCCACGCTCAAGCATCTGATCGCCGGCCGTTCCATGGAGTTGGAGACCATTCTCTCCCTCGGGATCGAGATCGCAGACGCCCTCGACGCGGCGCACGCTGGAGGCATCGTCCACCGCGACATCAAGCCCGCAAATATCTTCGTCACCAAACGCGAACACGCCAAGATTCTTGACTTCGGCCTCGCCAAGGTGAAGGCGAGTCCCTCGTCGGGCGCGCAAATCGCTGAGGTCACTGCGCTCACGTCCGTTGTCGTTGAACAGCACCTCACCAGCCCCGGCTCCACGCTCGGCACGGTCGCCTATATGTCTCCCGAGCAAGCGAAGGGAAAGGAACTCGATCCGCGTACGGATCTGTTTTCCTTCGGCGTGGTGCTCTATGAGATGGCCACCGGCACGCTGCCGTTCCGCGGAGAAACATCGGCGCTGATCTTCCAGGCCATTCTCGACCGCGCTCCGGTGTCCCCGGTCCGTTTGAATCCGGATTTGCCGCCGAAGTTGGAAGACATCATCTACAAGGCACTGGAGAAAGACCGCAACCTGCGCTACCAGAGCGCAGCCGACATTCGTGCCGATCTGCAACGCCTGAAGCGCGACACCGGCAGCGGACACGCCGTCGCGCACGGCTCCGATTCTGCACCGGTTGGCGCAGACTCGAGTCGGTCAGCAATGGCTGTTCCGGTGGCAGCACCTTCGGCTTCCTCGCAAGCGGTTGCGCCATCTTCCCCTGCCACCTCTGCGGACACTCCGCCGAAGAAGCCTCGGAAGGTGATGGGAGTCGCGATTGCGGCCGTACTCGTACTGCTCATCGCCGGCGCTCTCTACCTCCGCTCCCGCCAATCCGCCAAGCTCACCGAGAAAGACAGCGTCCTGCTCGCCGACTTCGTTAACACTACCGGCGACGCCGTCTTTGACGGCACGCTAAAACAGGCGCTGGCCGTTCAACTCGAACAGTCCCCTTATCTGAACATTTTTCCCGAGTCTCGAATCCAGGAAGCTCTGAAGTTCATGGGACGCCCCGCGGGTGAGCGCGTCACCAAGGACGTCGCTCACGAGATATGCCTGCGAGAAGGCGTCAAGGCCATGCTCACCGGCTCTATCTCGAGCCTCGGCAGCCATTACGTCATCACCCTGGAAGCCGTGAATGCACAGACCGGAGACGCGCTCGACCGCGAGCAGGTCGAGGCCGACAGCAAGGAACAAGTCCTAAAATCGCTCGACAAGGCGGCTTCCAATCTCCGGGAAAAACTGGGCGAGTCGATCGGCTCAGTGCAGAAGTTCGACACGCCGCTCGAAGCTGCTACGACTTCGTCCCTCGAAGCCCTGAAAGAATTCAGTATCGGCCAGGACGCGCACTCCAAGTTCGACGATGGCGGTGCGATTCCACACCTGAAACGCGCCGTCGAACTCGATCCCACGTTTGCCATGGCATGGGCCGTGCTCGGCATCTGTTACAACAATACCGGCGACACCAAACAAGCATTTGGGTCTCTGCAAAAAGCCTTCGATGTGAAGGACCGGGCGAGCGAGCGCGAAAAATTCTACATCTCTTCCCACTACTACGGAACATTCCGCGGGCAGTTCGACAAGCAAATCGAGACTCTAGAGCAGTGGATCCAGGCCTATTCCCACGACACCGTCCCCCTGGACAATCTGTCCCTCGCCGAGCAGGACTCAGGTCAGTTGGACAAAGCTCTCGCCTACGCTAGCGAGGCCATGAAGTTGAGCCCCAAGGATCACTACGCTTACCAGAACCTGGCCGCGTCCTATCAATATCTCAACCGTTACGACGAAGCCAAAGCTGTGGCCGATCAGGCGGTCGCGCAAAAAATAGACCCGTGGTCGGTGCACATGGTGCTTTACTGGACCGCATTCGTTCGAGGGGACGACACCGCCATGCAGCAGGAAGTCGCGCAGGCCAGCGACAAGGTGCAGGAAACGATCATTGTTTTGCTCCATGCGCAGGGTGAGTGCGCTCAGGGCAAGATCAAGAAGGCGCGCGCGAGCTTCGCCCGAGCGGCCGCAGCCGCCCAAACTCACGGGACCAAGGAATGGGTTGCTATGAGTCTGACCGGCGAGGCTTACTGCAACGCCGAGACTGGCTTTACGTCCGAGGCACGCCAGTCGCTGAACGCGGCACTGGCAGCCGCCGATACACCAGATACCGAAGCCGATGCGGCGCGAATCTTTGCCGGCACGGGCGACACGGTCCGAGCCGACAAGTTCATTGCCGACCTGGCCAAGGAAGAGCCCTTTGACACGCTTTTAAACCAGGTGAAGCTCCCCACGGCACGAGCCATCCTCGATCTGCAACGCAACCAGCCAACCCAGGCGGTCGCCGCGCTCGAACCTTCGAAGCTC
>DATDGW010000257.1:0-10057 GCA_036521895.1 Candidatus Sulfotelmatobacter sp.
GCCCTTGGCTAGTTAGGTCGCTGTCCGTACATTCGTTTGAGCGGGCCAAGTGCACGACGCTTTCCAGGTGGTAGGTCTGGGGAAACAAATCCACGAGGTGCACTTGCTCGACGCGATAACCGGCGGCGAGCAGGGGCACGAGATCGCGGGCCAGTGTGGCGGGATCGCACGAAACATAAGCAACGCGTGGCGCGCCCAAGGAAGCCAACATTCGCGCCACGCGTTCTCCCAGGCCACTTCGAGGCGGGTCCACCACCGCTAGGTCGGGCTTATAAGGGATATGAGGGAGGACTGCGCCCTTCCCGACTCGCCCCAAATTTTCCGCACGGGCCAGGTACTGCTCCGTGGTGGCCTGAACTGCCTCTCCATTCGAGGACTGATTGTAGGAAAGGTCGGCTGTAGAAGTTTGTGACGACTCAACAGAAACGATGTGATGAAAATCACTCGCCAGGGCTGTGGAAAACAATCCCGCGCCGGCGTAGAAGTCGAGAGCCAGCTTCCCGGATCGGCCTGCGGTGACAATCTTTACCATTTCATCAGTGAGATGGCGGTTGGTTTGAAAGAAAGAGCCGGCGCTGACACGGTAGGCCGCGCGCTGCGTTTGATAGGTCAAGTACGCGGCGCCGACGGTGACGAGGACTTCCTGCGCACCGGCCTTGCGGTCACCGGGATTGGGTGGTTCGCGGAAGGCGACTACCCCGACGATTTCGGCCATGGCTGCACCGAAGTCCTCCGCCCAAGTGCGAACTGCGGCGCGGCGAGCTTCACGGGCACAACCGACGTCGATCAGCAGTTGAGTGTCATCTGCGTTGGCGAAGAACTCGACCTCGCGAACTCCTTCGGGAACTCCGCCCGCGCGCCCGCTCTTCCACAACGACGCGATGCCACGGTTGATCAGCGGAGAACTGATAGGACACTCTTCGACGGGCAGCAGGTCGTGCGAGGCCAGCTTGAAATATCCTGCGGCGAATGTGGGTTTGGCGCGCACCTGAAGGCGCGAGCGGTTGCGGTAGTTCCACGGCGGCGAAGGATGGACCTCGATATCGAAAGGCAACTCCAGCTTGGCCGTGCGGCGCAGGCTCTCGCTCAGGATTTCCTTCTTGATCTCGAGTTGATGCTCGTAGGTGGTGTGCTGGTACTGGCATCCGCCGCAGCGGGTGAAGTGCGGGCAGGGCGGCGGGACACGGTGCGGGGAAGGCGCGACGATCGAGTCGGCTATCGCTCGCTCGAAGCCGGGCTTCTGCTCGGTGAGGGAGGCCTCGATCTTTTCACCCTCCAGGACGAAGGGGACGAAGATGGTCTTGCCGCGCCCGCCGACTTCGTGGGCACGCAAATCGGCGGGCGAAGTGACAGGCAGACGGGCCAGGCCGTCGCCGCCATAGATCAGCTTTTCGATTGTGAGGAGCAAGAGTTGATTCTACGGCATGGGGGGCGCGAACACGCATCGCCGATGCTCCTCGGTGCCCACTCTGCGGCGATCCGCGCGAGATCCCTCGCTCCGCCTGAAATGCGGCTACGCTCGGGATGACGCCAGTGCCGGGTACGATTTACTTCGCTACTCCCCATGCCATTCCATCTGGCTGTTTGCCGGCATCGATTTGCCCGGTAACTTCCAGGGTTTTCAAATCCACGACGGCGACTTTATCGGCCGTGCTGACGGCTACGTAGGCGCGGGAGCCATCGGGGGCGATCAGGATGCCTGCGGAGCCACCTCCGAGGTTCAACTGCTTCACCTCTTTGCGGGTTGAGGCGTCGAGCACCAGGAGGCTCGTATCTCCGGAGCGCGCCCCCAGGGCGGAGATCAGGACCCGTTTGCCGTCCGGGGTGAACTTCAGGCGGTTGGCGCCTTTGACCGGGATGGGGAGCGTTTGAACCGCTTTCTTGGCGGCGACGTCGATGATGGTGACGGTTGCGTCACGCGCGTTGGCGGACCAGAGTTCTTTTCCGTCGGGTGAAATGTCGAAACCCTCGCAGCCCTGGCCGGCTGGAACGTTCGTCACTTCCCATGTGGGGCGCGGACCTCCTGGCGGAGTGAAGCCTCCGCTGGGCGGGGACGCTTGTTCGATGATGCTGATGGTGGCGGAATTGACGTTCGAAGTGAACATCTTGGTGAGGCCGCTGGTCACGAGGATCATGTGAGTTCGGTCCTGACCGGTGCCGAGGATCCAATCGACGCGCTGCGTCGCGGGATCGTAGCGGCCAATAACCTTGTTGGTCTCCGCCGTGAAATAGAGTTTGCCGCCCACGAAATCCAGGCCGTGAGCGGAATGCACCGCGCCCAGATCGATGGCGGGCAGCGCCTTTCGGGCTTGCAGATCGACGACGGAGATGGTGTTCAGGGTGCCGTCGGGTCCGCCGTAGTTCGAGATGTATGCGAATTTGCCGTCGTCGGAGGCGATGATTTCGTGGGGATCGGGGCCGGAGGGGATATGGGCCAGAACCTGCAATGTGGCTGGATCGACGATCGAGACCGTGTGGTCGCTCTTCGAAAGCACCAAGAGAGTGGAGGCGGTCTGCTGCCCAAATGCGAGACTTACCATGAGGGCCGCTACTGCCAGGCCAAGCATACCTCGCCGAAACATTCTCGCTGCGCTCATCATGACCTCCAGATTTCTGGTCCTCCCGACTTCTGGACAGCTAGTTTACAACGCTCGGCCCGCTGCCGCGCCAGAGGCCCACGCCCATTGGAAATTGAAGCCACCGAGGTGGCCGGTGACGTCCACGACCTCGCCGATGAAGAACAGGCCGGGAACTTTGTGGCATTCCATGGTTTTGGCGGAGAGTTCGTCGGTATCGACTCCGCCGCAAGTGACTTCGGCCTTCTCGTAGCCTTCCGTGCCTGCCGGGAGGATGGTCCAGGCATGCGCCTGCTGCTCGAGATCGGACAGAGCGGTGTTCGTCCAGCATTGCGGCGCGTGATGTTCGAGCCAGCGGTCGGCGAGGCGAGCCGGCAAGGCCTTGCGGAACTCGGATCGCAGAGCTGTGAGGGTGCGAGGCGTTTTGGGGTCGTGGAAGATCGCGGTGAGTTTACCATTCGGCGCCAGGTCGATGGCGATGCGCTGAGGCCTTTTCCAGTAGGACGAAATCTGAAGGATGGCGGGGCCGCTCAGGCCGCGATGTGTGATTAGCATTTTTTCGCGGAACTGCTGTCCGTCGCACGAAGCGATGACTTCGGCGGAGACGCCCGATAGATCGCAGTAGCGGGAGCGATCTTCAGCGTCCAGAACCAGAGGCACGAGGCCGGCCCAGGGTTCCCGAATCTTCAGGTTGAACTGGCGCGCCAGGTCGTAGCCAAACGAGGTGGCGCTTATCTTGGGAATCGAGAGGCCTCCGGTTGCGACGACTAACGCGGGGGCGCGGAATTCCGCGTGGTTTGTGCGGAGAAGGAATTCGGTCGTCCGGCTTACATCTTGAATTTTTGCCTTCAGAAAGATGCTGACGCTGGCGGCGCGGCATTCTTCCTCGAGCATCCCTAGGATGTCGCGCGCGGTACGGTCGCAGAACAGTTGGCCCAGCGTCTTCTCGTGATAGGGGATTCGGTGCTTCTCGACCAGTGCGATGAAATCGGCAGGCGTGTAGCGGGCGAGGGCGGACTTCGCAAAATGCGGATTGGACGAGAGGAAATTTTCGGGCTGGCAGTGGATGTTCGTGAAATTGCAGCGGCCGCCCCCGGAGATGAGGATCTTCTTGCCCAGACGGTCGGCGTGGTCGAGGAGGGCGACGCGGCGTCCGAGCTTGCCGGCCTCGATGGCGCACATGAGGCCGGCTGCGCCACCGCCGAGAATCAGTGCGTCGAATGAATGGATCACGATTTCGTGAGCAGAAGCCCTCAGCGGCCAAAGCCGGTTGGATTTGTTTTGAGCTTTACGGCACGACTGCAAGGCGTGCCTTTCCCAAACCCTACCAGTTTGTTCACATATAAAACAGGCTCAGACGCGGCAGACGATATTTTTCCACCAGGCGCTTGTGGACGTATTGCTTTTGCAGTTGGTCGATCTGGGCTCCAGACATTTTGCGGCGGTAGGGAGCGAGGTCGCGGTCGGCTTCGGCCCGAACGGTGACGATTTCCTCGTCCGGAGTTGAGGCTAGCAGCATGGCGCAGAGCTTTTCTTCCAGGACTGTCAGGCGGCGCTCCAGATCTTCCAGACGGGCTGCCGGTTTCGTTTCGATTTCTTCGGCGAGTTGGCGCAGGGTTTTTGCAGCGTCGAGGGCGACCGAGCGCGCGGAGATTCCGCCTGCTTCGGGTAACTTCGCAGCTTCCAGCAAATTGGCGTTTCGACGCAGGAATGGAACGACTATCGCCGGTTCAAATCCTTGACTGGCGCTGGGTTTCGGAGGCGCAGTGTCAGCTCCCGATGCGCCTACCGCTGCCTCTTTCATGTCCTCGGCAGCGGCAAGCACCAGTTGCGAGCAGTAGGCCAGACCGTTCACTTTTTTCGTTTTCGACGGGCGCTGGTCGTAGCGGTCGAAGGCTGCGTCGATGCCGCGCAGCACGGCTTCCAGCGGGATTCCAGCATCCTTCCAGGTTTCGATCAGGGCCCAGTCGAGCGTGGAGAGCAACAGGCCGCCACCGCGGCGGCGCAGGAAGCGGTCTTCGATTTCGCTGAAGTAGTTGAAGTAATTTTCCACGGCGAGTTAGCGGGAGGAACGCGAGGGGGAAGAGGTCGGCGCGCCGCCACCGTTCTTAGACTTCGGTGAGGATGCCTTCTGTTCGGCCTTGGGCGCGGCTTTGGCCGATACGGAATCCTTGCGCGCGGAGCTATTGCGTTCCCAGATGATGCGCAAGCCTTCAAGCGTCAGGAAGTCGTCGACGTGCTTGATATATTTCGATCCGGTGCCGATCATGGGGCCGAGACCGCCTGTCGCAAGCACCTCGGTATCCGGCCCCAAGTCCGCGAGCAGGCGCTCGAGGATGCCGTCGACCAGGCCGAGATATCCGTAATAGAGGCCCGATTGCAGGCTGCCGACGGTGTTGGAGCCAATCACGCGAGTAGGCTTGCGGATCTCGACGCGCGGAAGGCGTGCGGTGCGTTCAAACAGCGCGTCGGCCGAGATGCCAATGCCAGGGCAGATGACTCCGCCGAGATATTCGCCTTTTGCCGATACGCAATCGAACGTAGTAGCGGTGCCGAAGTCAACGATCACGCACGGGCCGCCGTACTTCTCGAAAGCCGCGACCGCGTTGACGATGCGGTCGGCGCCAACTTCCGCGGGATTGTCGTAGTGCACGGGCATGCCAGTCTTGACGCCGGGTTCGATGTACAGAGGACGCAAGTTGAAGTAGCGCTCGCAGACTTGACGCAGGACAGGATCGAGCGGCGGAACGACCGAGGAGATGACGATGCCGTGAATGCCTTTGGACTCGAGGCCCGCCATGGCAAACAGATTGCGGAACAGCACGCCGTATTCGTCGACGGTGCTGGTGCGCGAGGTGGCGACGCGCCAGTTTGCGACGAGGCGTTCGTAGCGCGGATTTTCATCGGAGTCGCCGGCGGTGTTCACTGTAGCGACGCGGGCGAAGACGCCGAGGACCGTGTTTGTGTTGCCGACGTCGATGACTAGCAGCATGCGGTGGCTCTTGGAGTTTGTCCCTGAACTTCCGGCATTTGTCGACGCCCGCCGCTGCGAGGGCGGGACGCCCTCGCGACAGCCGGCAGGATGCCGGCGCTACTTTTCTCTTACTGTTCCACTTAACACTGTTTTCGTTCCCTTTGCGGTTCGGATTCGCAAGAACCCGCGCTGATCAAGGCCTTCGGTGGCGCCATCGAATGAGGCGCCGTTTTCTTCGATGCGGACCGCTTTGCCCTGGACCCACGAAGAGCTCTCGGCGAAACGGCGGAGAATCTCCTGCTTCGCTTCGGGGTCGTCGCACAACTGGTGATACTCGCGGTCGAGTGATTTTAGCAAAGCTGCTACCAACTCGATGCGCGACCATTCGTTTCCGGTCGCGAGGCGCAGCGAGGTTGCTCCCAAATCTTTCGGAAAGCTTGCCTGATTCACGTTGATCCCGATTCCAACCACGATGTAACGGACGCGGGTGGCCTCGGCATTCATCTCAGCGAGAATTCCGCAGACTTTCTTGCCGTCGATCAGCAGGTCATTCGGCCATTTCAGATCGGTGGTGATCCGTGAGTCGACTTGCTCGATGGCGGCGCGCACGGCTAGTCCGGCCGCGAGCGAGAAGGCCAGAACTTCCGAGGGCGGAAGCTCGGGGCGCAGCACTACCGAGCAATAGATTCCGGTGGAGCCTTCGGACCGCCACGTGTTGGCTCCGCGGCCGCGGCCCGCGGTTTGCTCTTCGGCAAGGAAGACGCTGCCTTCGGGAGCGCCTTCCGCCGCGGCGGCCATGGCGGAAGTGTTGGTGGATCCAATCTTGTAGAAGTGATGAAGGTGCTCGTCGAAGATGGTGCCGCGCAAGAGCGGGCGCAGAATCTCAGGCAGGAGCAGGTCAGGGACCGAACGCAGTTGATATCCCGTGGCCGGATGGCCGGCCACGTCCACACCCAGACCGCGCAATTGTTGGATCAAGCGCCAGACTTCCGAGCGGTTGGCCGAAATTTCCTGTGCGATCTTAGTTCCGCTGACGACAACTGTGGCATGCTCCATGAGCAGGCGCACAATTCGACCCAGCCGCAGATCAGTGGGCCGTGGTTGGTGCGCTGAGGACGTTTTGGCCCGGACCGTAGCCTGACGAATTGTGCCGGTCTTGCTGATGCGGAGATTATGCGCGAATCGTCGCAAAACAACAAACTGCACTACTGCGCCGTTTCGGTGAATGTGGCCGCGGGATGTCCGAGCGCATATTGGCCTTCGGCGGTGACGTTTACGGTCCTGGCAGTCGTGGGCAACGTGAGTACGAGAGTCGCCTTGCCAGTGGAGTCGGTTGTCACGATGCGGCTTGAAAGCGAGCCCGAGTTGGTGGTGAACAAAACTGTTCCGCCCGAGGCGCTTCCTCCTGACTGCCCGGGAACCAGCGTGACGGACAGAGTCAACTGGCTGCCCGCGGCTCCTTTCTGTTTGTCGCCCGTCTTGGTGAACGTCGACGGGGGATTGCCGACGAGGATATAGCCACCCTGCTGCTGCGCAACGCCGGAGGTATCGGTGCTGGGAACATTGTAGAGATAGAAGCCCGGCGTGGTTCCGGCGGTGATGGTGATCTTTCCGCTATGACCCTTGTTCAGAGTTGGTTGGGACGCAACAACCTTGATGCCGCTGTCGAAGGTTGGCGTTCCCAAAGTTACGGTGGCCGTTCCTGCCGTGACTTTTGGCTGGAGAATGACCTTACCCCCGGCTGGGACCATGGTTGTGTCGGGATTCAAATCCCATTCCGCGCCTGGCAACTGCATCGTGCCGGTCACGACCAAAAGTGTCGTGGTATAGGGCGCAAAGGTCAGAGTGGAAGACCACGAAGTGGTTGTGGACGCGACGATTTGGGTGGGAATCGTCGAGGCTAGTGTGTACGAGGTCACCTGCTGCGGGGTGAATCCGTTGGTGGTGAACTGGGCCTGCACTGAGTTTGACGGATCTTTATTCAGAACTATCAGCGTGAGAGTTGTGCCCGTAGAGTTGAGCGCGGCGTAGCTGCTGAAAAGATTGGGATCGCCGTTGTTGGTTGCGGAGACAGAGGTTGTGGCGAATCCGTGATGATGGCCGTCGTAGTTGGTGAAGAGCTTCAGTGCGAGGTAGTTGGGATTCGTGGGAGAAGGAGCGGTCCATCGCGATGCGAGATACATGCGCTCGCGGCCTAGAATTCCATAGGCATCGGCGTCGCCGAGGGCGGTCGAGAAATCGGACTCGCCGGCGAACGCCGCGCTCCATTCCGTGAAGCTGACGGGCGTTCCGGGATAAATCATATTCGCAGTCGCGCGAATGCGGGGAATGCGGAAGGGGATCGTCTTATTGGGCTGGATAAACGTCGCCCAGTTCTGATTGATCGAGCCCGACTCACTGACATACGTGGGATCCCAGTAATCGCGATAGATGCGCGCCGCGAGAGCCTGCTTCTGGGCTTGTGTCCAGGTTGAGGTGTCGGGGCCGTCGGGGTAGGCGTGGACATCGAGAACGTCCACCGAGCGCCCGCCCGCCACCTTGTCCTCCCAATAGACTTCGTTGAGCCACCAGGGCAGGAGATCGACTCCTGCGTGCGCGCTCTTGTCACTGCCGTTTGCACCGTTCCAGTAGAACCACCAGCAGCAACTCACCGGGCCGAGGCGGATCGCCTTGGAATCCCAACCTTTCAGGTTGCGGGCTTCGGTGACAAACGTGTCGCGCATTTCGCTGTATGCCGTGGGGTTGGGGTGAACATCGCGATGCGTGCTGCCCCAAATGTCGATCTCGTTGTCCATGTTGTAGAAGTGAGGAGCGGTGCCGAATGCCGAGGCCAGCGCCGCCGTCCACTGGTTGCGGTAGACGCTACCCGGAGGATCGTTGGTGCCGGGCTGATCGAGCAAGGGCACGTTGGCATCGTTAGGATTGGCGGTGAGAGTCGTGCTGCAATCGGTCTTCAGGCCGTCGCCCGCATCGGTGTTGTAGGGATCAACACCACACTGCGCGCCATACTTGGCCACAGAAAAACTCCAGTGGCCATTGCTTCCATTTTCCGCGCTCTGCGCGACCCAGGGCAGCATGACCATGGTCATCAGCGGATGGCTGCCTGCCCTCTTTACGTCGGTGATGAATTTGGTGGAATCGGCGTCGCCGATCTCGGAGTAGTTGAAGTCCTCGAAGTAATAGTCGTTGGCGGCGTTGTAGGTGAAGAGTTGCCAGTTGTAGCGCGAGGTGGCATTGCCGCCCCAGCGGACGACGCTTAATCCGCTGTCAGCGATGGTTGGCGCGTCCTGAGCGTAAGCTCCGCCGTAAACATAAGTGCTGATGGCGTGACGGTTGCTGAGAGCGTCGACGGTTACGTTGATATTGGTGGTGGCTGGAGTATCGGCTGGAGTTGAGGTTGACGATTGCTGAGAACTGGCTGCCGGGGCGCTCTGGGGCTTCGATTCCGGAGCGCGTTCAAGCGAGATGACCACCGCGAATTCAACGAGGCATAGGACTGCGAGGGAGCGAGCGAAGGGATACATAAGGGGAGGACCTCCGTTGAGGTTAGTCTAGCCGCCGGCGCAGCGCCGCAAGTGCACAGTAGTACATCTGTTCTGAAATCCGGATACTGGAGAGTGCAGGTGTCGGGGGGCGACACCTCGGGTTCGGAGGTTTGTGACCGCGGCGAACGGTTCAGGCGGGAACGACGCGCATGCTCATATCCACTGCCTGGGGCGAGTGCGTCAACAAGCCCACCGAGATGAAGTCGACGCCAGTTTCCGCATAGGCACGGACATTCTCCAGGCGAATTCCGCCGGAACACTCGAGTGGGATGATGCGACCGTCCTTCAGAGGATCCTTCTGCATACTCTTATGGAGATCGGGTTGCGAGCAGCGTTCGACGGCGCGCCGCACGTCTTCGACGGACATGTTATCCAGAAGAAAAGCTTCTCCGCCGTTGGCGAGGGCGAGGTCCAACTCCTCGAGCGTGCGGACTTCCACCTCGATAATTTGCGAGCCGCGGCGGTTGCGGATGGCGCGCTCCAGCGCGGGAACAATGCCGCCCGCGAGGGCGATGTGATTGTTCTTGATGAGCACGCCGTCGGAAAGATCGAGGCGGTGATTCTGCCCGCCGCCGCAGCGGACGGCGTTCTTGTCGATCACGCGCAGGCCGGGCGCGGTCTTGCGCGTGTCGAGAATGCGCGCCTTCGTGCCTGATACTGCTTCCACGAACTTGCGGGTCAGGGTGGCGATGCCACTCATGCGTTGCAGGAAATTTAGGATGACGCGCTCGCAGGAGAGAATCACGCGAGCGTTGTGGCGGATGACCGCAACGGATTGTCCTTTATGCAAGCGGACGCCGTCGAAAATTTCAGGATGCGTGGTGACTTCATAGTGGGCCGTGACGGCTCCGTCGAGGGCGGCGTACACATCAAGAATGCGGGCGACACAGCCGATTCCTGCGAGGATGCTGTCCTGCTTGGAGATGATGGTCGCAGTCGCGCGCTGATTGGGATCGATGCAG
>DATDGW010000258.1:0-2707 GCA_036521895.1 Candidatus Sulfotelmatobacter sp.
AATCCGCTCAATACGCCCTGGACTTTGTCTGAGTATTTTGCGATGAAGGATTGCATGTGTCCTCTCCGATGCTCGTGTGTCTCAAACATCCACGCCCACCATCATACGAAGCGGGGGCACCCATCGGTTTGGTTGCGGCCATAAGGCCGCGCTAGGGTTATCGGAAAATCCACAAACCTGGAGAATCAACTACATCCAGGCTTCGCCTGAACAACGTTCACTCGAACATTCCGGCCTTCCTGGCCGGCGAGTTAACGCCGCGTTAACTCACTAGCCGCCGGAGCTCCGGATATCAGGAGAGAATGCCCAAGTGCCTTTGCCCGCAGCGAGAGCCGAGTTTGCGGGAACGGAGCGAGACGGATTTCATTTGGGTGTGGCTACTTTGGAACGACGCTCCAAACGGCAGGATATAGGCGTCGCTGATCTTGTTCGATGTGGAATTGCCAGTAGTGCTCAAAGTCGCCGGAGAGGCAGATGGCTCTGAGCTGGACGATGGCTTCAGCCATCTGCTCGGTCCAGCGCATGCCGGAACGCTCCATCCGGTCTTTGATCAGGTTTTTGCACGCGCCTTCGACCGGGCCACTGGCGATCGGCCAGCCGTTGGCGAGATATTCGTCATAGCGCATGCGGGTGCGGTTTCGGTAAAGGTAATCGGCGACTCCCCGCAGCGTTTTGCCCGCGGCCCCGGACAGGCCGCGTTTGGTGATACTTTGACGAATCCCCTTGACGACCTGGCCGACATCACCGAGCAGGATTCGCAAGGTGCGGTCGAGGACCCAGAGTTCGGCTTCCAGGCTGCCCTCGGCATGGAAGACATAGGCGGCTTTCCACAGTTTCTCCAGAGCGTGCATCAGGTCCAGAATCAGGGTGACTCTCAGCTTCCGGTCGATTCGAATCTGTAGCGCTCGCTCGCCGTCCGTCAGGGCCACTCGGGTTTTGGATGCGAATGGATCACGACGTGCCATCTCTTCGGCCACCTCCTGAATGACAGCATTCTTGCTCTTGAGCAGACTGGCCCATACTCGTTTGTTCTCCGGACGCGGCGGCACCGGCGCATCCTCCGGAGTCGGGCGGGAGATGCGGAACAAGCTTTCCACGACCTGTTGTGGAGTACGCACCCAAGGCGTACGGGTGAAGACCGCCGCGACCGTGGCCATGCGCTTCTTGTTGGCCTTCTGACCTTTCGTCAACCGCGGTGTGGGCTGCGCGCCGGGCGGCTTAACCATGGGAATCCCCTTGCAATCGACGGCGGCCACCAGAATGGTGCCGGTGGCGGGCTCCGGCGAGCGCTGTCGGTAAAACGCATCAAAGTCTTGCGCCGCGTCCGGCAGGATCTGCTCCAGACTGCGTTTGGAGACGGAAACGCCGGTCAGCTCGGCTATGGTGTGGACCGAATCGAGGAAAGGATTCTGCACGGCGGCTTTGACCAGGCGCCGCTGGAGTTCGTAGGAGAACGAACGGGCAGGCAGAGTCAGCGCCCGGTCCAGAGGAAAGATGCCGGGCGCACCGGGGCGGGAGTAGCCCATGCGGACGAGTTCGACGGTTCCAAACACGGTGGTGAGAGCGCGGGTGCCCAGCCGCCGATGGGAGTAGAGCAGTTCGCCGTCCTGCTGCCGGAGGTATAGCACGGGACCCAGATCCCCATTGCCGCGCTGCTGCAAGTGGGCCTGGAGAAGCAGGCGCTGCACCTCGCGGCCTCTGGCCTGCTGCTGGCGTTCAATCTCGTGGAGGGAGAGTTGCAGGGCACTGCCGGATGCCAGCCAGGACTGAAGCAAAGCGAACTCGACACCGGCGGGGGTGGTCTGGGACGGAACTGCGGTTGCGATTGTCATATTCCTACGGTATTATTACCGTAAGAACAATGCCACGCCCCCGAACTTCGAGCCGGAACCCGGAACCGAGTGCCCAACTGAAACGCCACACGCAACGTTTCCATGAACTCAAACGAGATCTCGATCAGTTGGAGTACTTCTGCAAAGGGACGGTACTGAAGCGGATGATGAAGTGCGGCAAAGTCCAATGCGCCTGTGCCTCAGACCCCGCCAAGCGCCATGGGCCCTACTTCGAAATCACCTATAAGGCCAACGGTAAAACGGTCAATGTGAAGCTCTCGCCGGAAGCGGCGCCCCTGTATCAAGCCGCCGCCCTCCAGTATCGAAAGCTGAAGGTCCTGCTCACGCGCCTCGAAAAACTCTCCCAAACAATCCTGCGGCAGCAGGCCAAACTGGCCCAATCTCAAACTCACGATTGACCGCAAAAACCGGGGATATTCCGATATCCCGGCTCTAACCCATAGCCACCCGCGGACCAAATCATCCTAAGCAACTGATTTTACTTTGGTTGGCCGTCGTTCTAAAGTAGCCGCGCCCATTTGATTTGCACGCTGGGGCTAAGCTGGCAGCGGCCATAATCCAGACTGCGCAATCACAGAAAACGCGCATCGGGGATAGCCATGCGGCGCGATTCGTAGGCAAGATTGATCGATCCCTGCTTGATCACGCTGTAGATGTAATACCCCCAGGGGTCGTTATCCAGCAGGCAATACACCGGCAGTTTCAACTCGTGATGCAGGCGGTGCAGCATACGACGAACGCCGCGGGGCGGTTGACCTCCGCCATGTGTCAGGATGCAGTTGTGTTTGCGCCAGAATTTATCCTCGTTGAATCGCCGCCAAACCGTGTCTTTCTCGACATGAAGGATGAATTTT
>DATDGW010000259.1:0-10508 GCA_036521895.1 Candidatus Sulfotelmatobacter sp.
CTCCTCCCACATACACCATCGGCTCCGTGCTCAAGCCGGAGCATGCGCACAACTACGATGTGCTCTATGAAAGGTATCTGACGCCGCTCGGGCTGATTCAAGCAGGCTTTTTCTACAAAAATATCACTCAACCCATCGTGACCAACGTCACTCTGCCTTCCATCGGACCGTACGCTGGCTTCTATGTCTCAACTCCAGCGAATGCGGGCACCGCCTCTGTGGTCGGCCTCGAACTGGCGTTCCAGCAGCACTTCACTTATCTTCCGGGCGCACTGAGCGGACTGGGCGTGTCGGCGAATTACAGCTTCACCTCTTCGGGAACGACCAAGGTGGACCAGCTTCGCACCGACAACCCTGCGCTTCTCCGCCAAGCTCCGAACACCTGGAACATCAGTCCCACTTACGACCGGAAGAGGCTTTCGGCCCGGGTGGGGCTTGCATATAACGGCCCGAACATTTTTCAATATCAGTACCATAACCTTCAGTTCGATCCCAACAACCCTGGACAGATCATTCCGAACCCGCAGCTGGGAGGTGTTAAAGGCCCCGCTGGCGATAATTACCTCTATTCGCACTACCAGATCGATGCGCAGGGCAGCTACTACCTAGGGAAGGGCCTCACGTTCACTGCGGCGGGCCTCAATCTGAACAACGCGGTCTTCGGGTTCTACAACGGCAGTCCCCAATACCTGGTGCAACGCGAGTATTACAAACCGACCTACACGTTTGGGCTTCGCTGGGATTTGCAACACGGTAGATGATGTACGTTACTGGCGACATTAGCCGTCACGTCCAAGATTGCTTGCGCCACTCGTGCGCTGTAGCGCGAACGCCAAGTCTAGTGCCAGGTGTGAATGCCGAGGTAGGGCATTAGGAATCCCTCAGGTTGTTGATGATCGCGGTAGGGGCACCGTTACCCAGTGCCCCCGCACAGACCCGGACGGGCGCTTTTTAGCGCATCCGGTTCTTATCTCGGATGAGTGGCGGCGAAGCGAGCATCAGGAGAGGATGGAGCGCTCGCGGTTGAGGAAACCATCGATGAGCCAACACGAGGATGCGCGTCCATGAGATCCGGCGTTTCTGGCTCCGGCGACGAATAGTTCGCCACCAAAGCGCCAGCAACCGATCCCGAAACACCCCCAGACTCGCGAGGTTTACTGGAATCCTACGATGATGATGTCGTCCGCATAGCGGACGACTACCACGTCGCCGTGCATCCATTTCTTGCGCCACGTCCACCCAGAGGTCGAAAGAGTAGTGCAGGTAAATATTCGCGAGGAGCGGTGAACACCGAACCTTGCGGACTCCCTGTCTTTGTGTCCGACCATTGGCCTTCCTCGACCACCCCAGCGTTGAGCCATTTCTGGATCAGCCGCAGGATGCGAGGGTCGGCAACGCGATGCTCCACGAACTTGATCAGCCAACCCTTGTCGAGATTGTCGAAAACCTTGAATGTCGGCATCAAGTACCTGAGCTTCGTGCCCAGCGCCCTGCGCAACGGGAGCCTATTCACCCATTTCTTCCTGACCGCGTTTCGCGAAATGCTGAGGCAATGGACGGCAAACTGCTTCTGGCTTGTCGCAATCCGGACCTTAGCGGCTTGCTACACGTGGCTGAGTTCCGCCATGCGCCGGCGGAGGTAGCGCCGCTCCACGGCATTCGCGCTAAGGCTCAGTGCTCGCTCGTAGGCGGCCAGCGCCGCTTCATTCCGCCGGAGCCGGCGTAGCAGGTCCGCCCGCGCGGCGTGGTATAGGTAATACGAATCGAGGTCGCCGGGTGCCGCGATTTGCTCAATCAGCTCTAAGCCTGTTTCAAATCCCCGGCTCATGGCCACGGCTACGGCGTGATTGAGCGCGATGACCGCAGAAGGCGTGCTTCGCGCAAGAACCGCATAAAGAGCGGCAATCTGGTTCCAATCGGTTTCCTCTGCCGTCTTGGCCTGGGCGTGCACCGCCGCAATCGCCGCCTGCAACTGGTAAGGTCCCACTCTGCCCAGACGGAGGGATTTTTCCACCAGCTGCAGTCCCTCTTCAATCTGCGCCGCGTGCCAGGCGGAGCGATCCTGCTCCTCAAGCGGCACCAGTTCGCCGGTGGCATTGACCCGCGCGTCGCGGCGTGAATCGTGCACGAGCATTAGCGCGAGCAAGCCGAGATTTTCCGGCTCGTTCGGCATCAGCTCGCCAAGTGTTCGTGCCAGGCGAATGGCTTCCGCGCAGAGTTCACGCCGCACCAACGCATCGCCTGCGGTGGCGGCGTATCCTTCGTTGAATACCAGATAGATAACGGCTTGGACCGCAGCCAAACGTTCCGGCAGCGCGCGTTCTGGAGGGACTTCATAAGGAATGTGAGCGTCGCGGATCTTGCGCTTCGCTCGCACCAGCCGCTGGGCCAGCGTGGGCTCGGGCAGAAGAAAGGCTCGCGCAATTTCCGGCGTGGTGAGCCCGCCAAGCGTACGCAAGGTGAGGCCGACTTGCGCTTCCGCGTTAAGGGCGGGGTGGCAGCAAGTGAAAATGAGGCGCAGCCGATCGTCGGGAAAGTTCATCTCTTCGGCGGGAGCATGGCCACAAACCGGCAGAGGCGCGATGGACTTGGGCGTTTCGTAAAGCAGTTGATCTTGATTGCTGCGTCGCGTCTGACCGCGCCGCGCGTAGTCGATCAGCTTGCGATGCGCAGCGGCATTGATCCACGCAGCAGGATTCATCGGAAGGCCGTTGCGCTGCCAATCGACTAGCGCCGAAGCTAGCGCGTCCTGCATGGCCTCTTCGGCCAAGTCAAACGATTGTGAGACGCGGATCAAGGCAGCAACAATGCGGCCGGACTCCTTCCGGAAGACCTCCTCGACGGCGCTGCGAAAATCGGTCATCCTTCAGTTGTCAGTCAGCAGTTTCGGAGATCGGTCTCGGCGAATGAGACCGTGCTCAGCCGAAGCCCGGCGTTTATCAGCAAGGTCAGCCGCGGCCAGTCGCCAAGATGGGCTCACCCTGCAGCCCCTTGGGGAATTCGTGAATCGGGCGGACTTCCACGCAGCCGGTAGCGCCGCCGCAGCCTGTGGGAATCTTGGCAGCCCACTCAAGGGCTTCATCGAGATCGGCGCAGTCCAGAATGTAGTAGCCGGCAAGTTGCTCCTTGGTTTCGGCAAACGGCCCGTCGGTCACGAGCGTTTTCTCGTCCTTGAGGCGAACTGTCGTCGCCGTGGAAGTGTACTTCAAAGGATCAGCCGCCCGAAAAATTCCGCGCCGCTCGGTCTCCTGTTGAACCGCGACATGCCCGGCAAAGACCTTGGCCATCGCTTCCTGTGAAGCCTTCTCCATTTCTGTTTCTTGCGTATAAACCAACATCATGTACCGCATTGCCATCTCCTTTCACGAGCAGATGTTTCTTGTTACTAGCTGCGCGCCAGCCACGCTGCCCAGCCTACGAGTAACGCGACCAGCAGAGATAACACCATGGCTGGCGGACCAAAATAGAGGAAGCCGGCACGGCGCCTGCACCAGAAAGCCGTAGGTATGGTTCCTACGCAAGCAACGAAGAGGGCTGACCCTACGGCACACAGCGAAGTGGCTGCCATAAAGGCTCCATCCCCCGCTTCTTTCTGCTTTGCTGGTGAGCGCCTTCTCCCCTCGCAAGCGCCCGCACCATCACGCGAATTGCAGGTTTCATCCTCTTCACCTTTTGGCCGAAACCAGCATCAGGAAAACGTCATGATAGGACGAACTTCGACGCAACCAAAACGAGCGCCGGGAATCTTCGCCGCCATCGCCGCCGCAGCGGTCTTGTCGGGCGCTTCAACGAGATAGTAGCCGCCGAGTTGCTCTTTGGTTTCCGCGAAAGGGCCATCCGTGGTCAGCGCCTTGCCATTTCGAAGGCGCACGGTTTGTGCTTCGGTCGTGGGGTGCAGGGCGTTTCCGCCCTTGATGGCGCTGGCGTGCTGCTGGCCGAACGCCTCGTATTCCTGCATCTCGGCGGGATTGAAACCCGAGGCAAAACGCTGTTCATTCTCGTAGATCAGTAATAGAAATTGCATGCCTCTTCTCCTTTTTTGGGGATTATCTGGCTTGCTTTCACTTTTAACAACTTCCTCTGGGGCGCCGGCGTGCGCGCCGGATTAGCGAAAGAACTGCGCCACGTTCAGGAATTAAGTTCACGGTGTCATCCTCCACCTTTCGGGCCGACGCGCCAAAGCCTCCGAATGAAAGCGCCGCCTGGCCTGTCCTCAGGTGCCGGAATCGGCTGCCTTACTTTGTGCGGGTGTAGTGGATCTCTTCGCTGAATTTAACCTTGCCGGCCTCTACGAAATCCCACTTTGCATCGAAGTGATCGTTGGAACCCAGATGGAACACCGCGTCGTGCATGTGTCCCGCGCCGGGGGCGATGTTCGAGCCACCTGCGAACGCGAAATCCAGTTCGCCCGACGCGCCATCAAACTTCTCCGCCACCATCTGCGGCTGGTTGCCCGCGACGCAGTAGTGTGTCAGAACCAGCCGGCTGCCGTCCAGATGATACGCGGTGAGCATCTCCTGCCCGCCCGGTTCGGTGAAGTGCTCGAGAAGCACGGAGCCTCTGGCAATCAGCTCAAATCTGCTGTGAGCCTTGCCGCTACTGCTCTCGACATCCCATTCTCCGACCAAGGCCTTCAGGCGAGAAAAAGCCGTTCCAGGATCCACTTCGGTATTAGCAGCGGCCCTTCGCGCTGCGCCTGCGGAGACGATCGCGGCCAAAAACAAGCTCGAAATCGCAAGCAAACGACGGTTTTTCATACAGTTCCTCCGGCCGAGGGACTTCGTGTCCCTTTAGCCCTCGAAGGAGCGACGCGATCGAGGCCCTAAATCGACACTAGAACCACAAAAGACTCGCGATTTCCTGTTGACGCCGGCTCTGACGCAGACAACTCCTGCCGTTCCAGCAGCTTAGGATTTTTGCCGGATAATCAAGCGGCTTTGAGGCCGACGGCATGGAGAAGAAGGTCGAGAGCACAACCGGCTCGGAAGAGTCAATCCTCTCGTGATCTTATGTGCCCCGACATCGAGCCCTGTGGAATCGCCATTCTCATTGCGCATACTAAGGTCTAAGGGCGGAGCGAGCCAGAGTGGTCCGCCGAGGAATTCCACGCTGATGTACCTCTCATTTTTCACCTGACAAGCTAACCGACACCATCCTCAAGTTGAGAATATGCAAGCACTTCTGCGTCTTCGACCGAGCGGTTTGACGAATTCCATCGTGCCCCGCACACTCCCGGCGCAACCAACCTCTGAGACTGCGATGGTATCTTTTACTTTGGATCTGATACCGATTCCTGCAGAGACCGCCTGGCGTGGCCTCGCTCAAGCGGAGCGCTCATGGACAGTGAAACAATCCGTATTGGGCGAGACCGATTACTGAGGGTCTTCCGTTACCTGGAAGCGCTCAACGAACATAGGAACCCCGTCAAGCGGGACATCCGGGAACAGCTGTGGACACTGTGGCTGAAGGACCTCCCCGATCATCCTTCGATCCGGAGGGGGACTTCTGCGAGCGCGGAGCTGCCGGCGCTTGTGGCCAGCGACAATGGGTCAGCGCCCGAGCGACCGGGCTCGGACTTCGTACTCAAAATTGCTCGCCCGAGACTTACCGATCCACCCACCCCTCCCGCACTGATTGAGCCCTGGCTGGAGGCCGGTTGGGAGAATCTGTTCAAAGAAGTCTCGCTCGTCGAATCCAGGAGTGACTCGTCCGCAGGTGGCGCGGTGCGTGTTCGGTTTGGGAGTGATCCCAAACGCGTGGCGGCCTTCGACCATTGGAAGGCGCAGCGAAGCCAGTGGGCGAAGGATGAGCAGCCTGCCCGCGCCGCCATGAAGATCTTCGAGGAGTTTTACGAACTCTATGGCCGGCTGGAGCGCGAAGCGGAACGCGTCGAGATCGTGCTGGGCGACGGAATACTCAGCTGGCGGCGCCCGGAAGGAACCGTGCGCCATCCGGTCTTGTTGCAGAGGCTCCAACTCAGCTTCAGCCCCTCGGTTCCCGAGTTCACCCTAACAGAAACCGAACATCCGGTAGAACTCTATTCCGCCCTGTTCCAATCGATGCCAGACGTCGACGGACGGGCCATTGGACGCTGCCGCGACGAATTGGAGCGGGAGGGGTATTCCCCCCTCGACAACGGTCCATCGTCGGCGTTTCTGGAGCGCTTGGTCGTGCAACTTTCTTCCCGCGGTGAATTTGTTGAGTCGGGCGCGCCGGAAGGGGAAAGCGACGCTCCCCGGGTGGGAAGACAACCCGTGCTCTTTCTTCGCCCTCGAACCCTTGGTTTTGCAGCCGCGATCGAGGCGGTTTTGCAAGATCTCCGCAACCGAAGCGACTTACCCTGGTCGCTTCTGAATATCGTGGGCCTCGAACCGCCTCCTCCAAACGTAGAAGGTTCTGACCGCCTCGACGCTCCGCCCCGAGAGGACGCGGACATTCTCCTCAGCAAGCCCGCCAACCCCGAGCAGATCCGCATCGCACGCCGGCTCGAGCACTCGGGCGGAGTCCTGGTGCAGGGCCCCCCGGGGACCGGAAAAACCTACACTATCGGAAATCTCATCGGCCACTTACTCGCCGAAGGTAAGAGCGTGCTCGTCACCAGTCACACGACCAAGGCGCTTCGCATGGTACGCAGCCAGATTGTGCCCGAGTTGCGGTCCCTCGGCGTAAGTCTGCTGGAAAATGATCTTGACAGCCGCATGCAGTTGGAGAGCGCCGTTAGCACCATTGCGGACCGGCTCTCCAAGACAGACGCGAAGTCACTCCAACTCGAGGCCGACCGACTCACCCAAGAACGAGCAGGACTGTTCGACCGGTTGGCAGAGTCGCGCCAACAACTCGCGGATGCACGTTCCGACGAGTACCGGGACGTCACGAGTGGGGAAAAGGCCTGGTCACCCTCCGAGGCTGCGCGAAAAATTGTACGAGAGGCAGAGATCAATGGCTGGATTCCTGGACCAATCCTTGCCGGTATCGACCTGCCGCTTTCCGGGGGTGAACTGGCGGAGCTCTATGCCACCAATCGGTCCATATCGCCGGACGTGGAGGGCGAATTATCAGGCCATTTACCCGGCCCCGACGAACTCCCGTCTCCGGCTGATTTCCACGACCTGTTGCTCGAAAAGGCGCGCCTGGAAAAGGGGGACCACGAGTTTCGTTCCGATCTTTGGCAGGGCGGCCGGGGACCGACTTCCGCGAACGTCCTGAGCGAGACCGCAATCAAGCTTAAGCGGTCTGTCGATATCCTGGCCAGCAGCGAGAGATGGAAGCTGGCGGCTGTCTACGCGGGAAAGAACGGAGGCCCACACCGGGAGGCTTGGGAGAAACTGCTCGCCCTCGTCGAGCAGGTCCATCTCGAAGCGGCGGGTGCTCAAGAAATCCTGCTCCAACATGTAACCCGGCTGGCAGACGATTCCGTCCTTGAGCAGCAAGAGCAGACAGCAACCGAGATCCACGGCCATTTGCGCCGTGGAGGCAGCCTGGGGTTCTTCAGCCTCCTGACTCACCGGCGATGGCAGCAATTCGTGCAGACCACCCGGGTCGATGGCGATCAGCCCAAACTCCCCGATCATTTCATGGCCGCCAGTAAATTCGCGCGGGTCAAACTTCTTCGCAAGAACCTCGCCATCCGCTGGGATCGTCAAATGGCCCCATTGGGCGCAAGCAGCTCGACCGAGATGGGGACTGAAATCGAAAAGGGCGCAATTCAGTTTTGCGGGCCGATCCGAGATTGCCTGGGATGGCACTCCCATGTCTGGAGCCCGATGGAGAAAGAACTCAAGGAAACAGGATTTCTTTGGGACAAGTTTCTGTCGGAGCAGCCCGTGGTCGTGGGGGACGATGGTGAGTTAGTTGGACTGCGAAGGGCCGTCGAGGACTCTCTCCCGCCCGTACTCGCGGCGCGTTGCCACCACCTGAAGTGGATCGAGATTAACCAGAAGCTTACTGAGTTACGCGGGCGTCTCGGGGTTGCGATTCGGTCGTTCACAGATTCCCAGGCAATCTCAAGTCTCCGGGGGGCAGTAGACTCGTTGGATTCCCGGGCCTACCGCCGGGGCCACACGCGGCTTTTGGAACTGCACGAGCTGCGACGCAACTTGCAACGTCGGAATATTCTGCTGGCTCAGCTTGAGACCGCCGCGCCCGCCTGGACCGCGGCAATTCGGGCGCGCATCGGCTCGCACGCCGGTGCTACTGTGCCCGGAGACCCCTCGCAAGCCTGGACGTGGCGTCAAATCCACGATGAACTGGACCGCAGGGCCAGCGTGTCCATGGATGAGCTGCAGACATCCATCGAACGAGTGTCCGCCCAGCTGCAGGCCACAACGATTGACCTCATTGACAATCGCGCCTGGATGTTTCAGGCGCGGAGGACCTCTCTCCCGCAAAGGCAAGCGCTCGTCGGCTGGCTCGACACCATAAGAAAGATCGGCAAGGGGACGGGTATACGTGCGCCGCGCCTGCGCGCCGAGGCGGCCCATAAGATGACGGAGGGCTGGAACGCCGTTCCGGTCTGGGTGATGCCCCTCTCCCGAGTGGTTGAAAATTTCGATCCGCGAAAGTCGCGCTTTGACGTAGTCATTATTGATGAAGCCAGCCAGAGCGACGTGATGGCCCTCGTAGCACTGTACCTGGGACGCAACGTGGTGGTGGTGGGCGATCACGAACAGGTCAGCCCGTCTGCTGTCGGACAGGAGAGCATCGTTATTCAGAATCTGATCGACCAGTTCCTGCAAGGAATTCCAAACGCTCATTTGTACGACGGCCAAACCTCAGTCTACGATCTGGCCCGCCAATCTTTCGGCGAAACCGTCCGGTTGGTTGAGCACTTTCGCTGTGTCACAGAGATCATCCAGTTCAGCAACCAGCTTTCCTACGATGGTGACATCAAAACTCTGCGCGATGCGAGCCACGTTCGACTGAGGCCGCACGTCCTTGCCTGTTACGTCCCGGGTTCGACACGGGACGGCAAGGTCAACCACCAGGAAGCCAAAGTCATTGCTGCTCTCATAGCCGCGGCACTGGAACAGGCCGAATACCAGACCAACGAATTCGGGAGGCCATCCAGCTTTGGCGTCGTGTCCCTGGTGGGTGAGGAGCAAGCTCTGGAGATCGATCGCCTCCTGAGAACGCATCTTCCTCCTGATGTGTACGAGCGGCATCGCCTGCTGTGTGGAACGTCCGCCCAATTTCAGGGAGATGAACGAGACGTGGTTTTCGTGTCCGTTGTGGATGCCCCGGGAGGTGGAGCACTCCATTTTCGCGACCAGCAGATGTTCAAGCAGCGGTACAACGTCGCGGCCAGCCGCGCACGCGACCAGATGTGGGTCGTGCACTCCCTGGATCCGAAAACGGACCTTCAGCCCGGCGACCTGCGGCGGCGGCTCATCGAGCACGCACAAGCTCCGGAACTCCTCACGCGAACCCTCGACGACCAGGAAAGACGGGCCCATTCCGCACTTGAGCGCGATGTCATGAAGCATCTTGTCCAGGCCGGCTACCACGTCATTCCGCAGTGGAAGGTCGGTTCGCGGAGCATCGATCTGGTCGTCGAAGGGAACGGGAAGTGTTTGGCCATCGAGTGCGATGGCGATCGAGATCTCCCGCCCGAAAAGCTCCGTGACGACATCCAGCGGCAATCCATGCTCGAGCGGCTCGGATGGACCTTCGCCCGCGTGCGCGGCAGCATCTTTTTTCGTGGACCGGAGCGCGCCATGAAACCTATTTTTGACAAGCTGCAATCGCTGGAGGTTCCGGTTAAGGACCCCGCTTCGGACCATACCAATGGCTCCCAAAGGCTCGGGCAATTGACCGAACGCGTGATGCGCCGTGCGGATGAACTCGGACAAGAATGGTCTGTCTCGCGCGACAAGCGTCGCCTTCGATCTCAGCCTCCTGAATCGCTTCCCTGAGGGCCTGGCCAACTTTGCTTCGAGGCCCACCCCGCAGGTCGGACCGTTCCTATCCACCTTGCGAGCCGAAAACGGGACAAATTGGCCCAAAGTGTACTAATTCCAGCGAGAGCTGAAATGGCCAACCGGAAGCAAAAACGACACAAGCGGAATCTAAACCTCTCTAAACCTGGACACATTCAGCGACTGCATCAAAGGCAAAGTGCTGGAGGCGGTCAGCATCAACAACGAATTGGAATCCCGGTACACCTCCTGGAATTTCAGGCTTCGTTCGCATCCGCCACTCCCAGGAATCCGTAAGAGTTGCCCCTTCGGGATTTTTAACGTGACCCGGTCGACGGCCACGAAGTCGCCAAAACGACGTGTGAGGCCGTCCATCTCGATAGCGTAGTCGGTTGCCCCAATTACCTTCGCCTCGCTCACCGCGTCCTCGTTTCCTCTGTAATGCCTATGCTGGCCAGGGCACGCAGCAGGCGATACAGAGCATCCACATCCGCCTGACAAGTCTCGGCCAGGTGATCGACGCTGCGCACCTCATCTCCGAGCGCATCGGCAAGCCCAAGGCGCGCAGCCGCGCAGAGCATATAGCTGCGCTAA
>DATDGW010000260.1:0-2426 GCA_036521895.1 Candidatus Sulfotelmatobacter sp.
TCCGAAATGCTGAATTGCTTCAGGCCCGCCCGGATCACCCATTCGTTCGATGTCGAAACGGCCCACACTTCGCAACCCGCTTCCTGCAAGCGATGCACAAGATCGCGCATCTCGGGGAAGGCCTGTCCGGGAAATGAGTAAGTCATAAATTCAGCAGCCGCCTCCGTCATGACCTGGTCCGGGATTCCTTTGTGCATGGTCACCATCTCACCGCATATGTCCGCTTCACTGACTTTGCCCGCTTTGTAATCGGCGTAGCGGGCGCGCATCGTACGACCGACTTCAGCTGGGACAACGCCGTGGTTGATCTCCCAGGCGAAGAACGTCTCGCCGGCATCGCTCGACCAGAGCGTGCCGTCGCAATCAAATGCGGCCACCCGCGGTTCGAGGCGAAGAACGGAGTCGAGAAAGTCGCGGCGAGTGAGATGAGGTGTTTGCGCATTCGAGATTTCCATTGCTCCTTGACGATAACGTGCCGAAGCCGGATTGCGCAATTCTGATTGAACGGGAAGCTACGAAGATTTCGCCAGCAGCGCTGCGTACTCCGCTGGAGTATTGATGTTTGACGCCACAGCGGGATCGTCGATGCCTTCGTACTGGATGTGTTCGCGACAGCGGTGCTCGACATCGCGTGCGGTGTCTGTGTCGGGAGCGCGCAAGAAGGCTTCGATCAACTCCCGGCCCGCGAGGAACGGATGGCCATGCTGGCCGGAAAATTCAGGCACGACTGCCCAGACGTTCTGCGGCGCGGATTCGAAGGCCGCGCGCAGGAATTGAATCGTGGCCGGGGCGACGGGTGGCCGGTCAACCAGTGTGATCATTGCCGCATCCCGCCCACGATTGAGCACTTCGTGGAGTCCCAATTGCAGGGAACTGAACTGGCCGCGGTCCGAGTCGGAATTGGTCACGATCGACGCTCCGTTGGCATACACGACTGGTGCAATTGAGGCTTCATTCCTGCCGGCCACGACGACCACGAAGTCCGCGGACGCGAACGACCGGATAGCGGCCGAGAGGAAGGTATCCTTCGATGGCGGCTGCCCGGCGGCTTGCGGAGGCCAGGGAAGCAAAGCCTTGTCCGTGCCCATGCGCGAAGAATCGCCCGCTGCCAGGATAACTCCGGCGAAGCTCGATGACCGGGACATGGTGCGGAAGATAGCAGAAAGCGGAAAGAAAGTCAGTGAGCGGAATCGCCCTTTTCCAGCGTCTCCGCGGTAGAGTCTGCGGCACCCTCCTCACGGGCTCCTTTGAACCAACTCAGGTGCGGTAGCGCACTCGTCGCCTGCCGCCGGACTGCGATCAACTCGGCTGTGATAGCGACCGCAATCTCTTCCGGCGTGATAGCTCCAATGTCGAGGCCGATCGGCGCATGAACGCGGTCGAAAAGATGGGCAGGCAGTCCTTCTTCCTGCAGGGCCTTGAAAATCTGTATGACTTTGCGCTTCGACCCGATCATGCCGACGTAGCGGGCACGGGTTTGCACGGCCCAGCGCAGGATGCGCATGTCGTCGCGGTGGCCTCGCGTCACGATGACGATGTAGGAAGATTCGTTCGGGTCGAGTTTCTTCGTGGCCTCTTCAAAATCGAGCGCATGAACCTCATGGGCGGTTGGGAAGCGCTCTTTGGTGGCGTAAGAAGAGCGATCATCGGTCACAATCACGTCAAATCCGGCACTGGCTGCTGCTCGGCAAAGGCCCAGTGATACGTGGCCTGCACCGAAAACATAAAGTAATGCTGGAGGTAGTACCGGCTCGACGAAGACTTCGAGAGTGCCGCCGCAGACCAGGCCGGTATCGTATTTCGGATCTTGATTCAAATCGAAGACCAGGGTGCGCGGCTTCTCCGACTCCATGACTTCGCGCGCGGCCTGCCAGACGTCGGCCTCGACGCAACCTCCGCCGATTGTGCCGGCGATGGAGCCGTCGTCGCGGACCAGCATCTTTGCCGTGCGGAAGGACGGAATCGATCCGCGCACATTGACGATTGTGGCTACCGCCCCACGACGCCCTTCGCGGCGAAGCTGCACGATTTGTTCGTAGATGTCCATCTACCAACTCAGCCCGCTCTCTCCAGATTATCAAAAAATCTGTCAACGAGTTTCACTCATGCAAAATTCCGATAACGGCGTAGGTCTGGAGGTCGTCATCCCGAAGTCCAGCGCAGTTCAGCTGGGCGAGGGATCTCGTGTGAGACGGTGGCAGATGCGCGCAAGACCCCTTCGGCTTCGCTCAGGGGCAGGCACTTCACTTCGCCAGAAGAACGGCTCTGTTCACGATGACGCCGTGGGGAGTGGGTTTTGTCAGTTTAAACTGAGTCACTTCCAAAATTCCAGTCCCGTCCCATCCTCACCGGTGCTGATTTCGCAGCGCCGTCTGAACCTCTGCGGCCAACTCCGAGTCGTCCATCAACCCGCCATAAAGCTTCAA
>DATDGW010000261.1:0-22999 GCA_036521895.1 Candidatus Sulfotelmatobacter sp.
AATATGAAGGGGCGCTGCGTCTGCGCCCCGACGATCCCGTCGCGAACAACGCGCTGGGAGCGGCTTTGGTGGCGGCGGGACGTTCCGGGCAAGGGGGTTGGATATCTGCAGGCGGCACTGAAGGCTCGTGTGGATTATTTCGAGGCGCACTCCAACCTGGGATTGGCGCTGGCGGCACAGAATGATTTTGAAGGTGCGTCGCAGCACTTTGATCTCGCGTTGAAGCTGCAGCCGGACGACGCCAACGTGGAGGCCAACCTGGGGGCGGCGATGGCGGAACTGGGACACTTTCCCGAAGCGAAGGCGCACTTTGAACGGGCGCTGCAGATTGATCCGAACCAGGCGATCGCCAAGGAGAATCTGGAAGCGGTCAAGAATAGAGATGGGTGCGCCCTGAGCGAGAGAGTCAAAATTCCCACCCCGGTTGCACAAGACAAGGGTGGGGCACCCTCTCCCAATCGTCTTGTGCTCTAATTCTTGCTATGGAAACGCGATTCTTCGTTTTCCCGCTCGCCTGCTTTGTCGTCTTGCTCTCAATTTCCCGCGCAGGATTGGCGCAGCAGACTTCGCCGGACCAATCGCCGTCCCCGCCGCAGGCAATGGCTCCGGCCACACCGCCTGAATTCGCCGAGGCGAGGAAGCTGACGCAACAAGGTGACGCCGAGAAAGCCATTGCGGAGTTGCAGGCTCTTGCGGCTCGCGACCCCACTACAAAAGGGCTCGCCCAGGAATTGGGCACCGCATACTACAAGAAAAATGACTTCCCGCAGGCGATCGCGTATTTGAAAAAGGCCGTCGCCGCCGACCCCGCGAATGGCGAGGCCACGCAACTCCTAGGGCTTTCTTATTACCGGGGAGGGCATCCGGCGGACGCGATTCCTCTGCTTGAGAAAATCCAGGGATGGTATCCGCGCGCTAATGCAGACGCGTCCTACGTGTTGGGCGTTTGCTACATCCAGACCAAAGCCTATCCGCAGGCGCGCCAGGCGTTCGGCAAAATGTTTGACGTTGCTCCCGACTCTGCTGCGGCCTACCTGTTCACGGCGCAGATGCTGCGAAGGCAGGAGTTCGATCCCGTCGCGGAAGAGTATGCGCAGAAGGCGGCCGCTCTCGATCCGAAACTTCCGCTCGTGCATTACACGCTGGGCGAACTCTATACTTACAAGTCACGGATTCCCGAGGCGATCACCGAGTTTCAGAAGGAATTGGCGATCAATCCCGCGCACGCGGCCACGTACTACAAACTAGCCGACGCCTATTCGCGAGTTCAGAAGTACGAAGAAGCTCAACGTTTGTTGCAGCGCTCGATCTGGCTCGACCCGACGTCGACCGGACCGTTCATCCTGATGGGAAAAGTGCTTGAGAAGAAGGGTGAACTGGATCTGGCGGTGATCGCTTTGAAGCGGGCGGCAACGATGGATCCCAACAATCCGATCACCCATCACTTGCTGGGCCAAGCCTATCGCGAGATGGGGAAAAAAGAGGAAGCGGAGAGCGAACTCAGACTCGCGCAACAGCTGCAAAGTAAACCGGATCTGCAGTAGGGGACTACAGCGCTGCGGCCTGGTCGCGGCGGCGTGCTTGGATCTCGATATACACCTGGACCAGCGAAACGGCCGCTGGTGTCACGCCGGGAATGCGCGAGGCCTGGCCGATGGTGCGCGGGCGCACGTGCGTCAGCTTCTCCTGCATCTCTCGCGAGAGACCACTGACGGACCGGTAGTCGAACCACTCGGGGATGGAGTGCTGCTCCGACTTCTTCAGGCGCTCCATGGCGCGCTGCTGCTGCAGCAGGTAGCCCTCGTACTTGATCTCGGTTTCGACCGATTTGAGTTCGTTGCGGACCTGGGAAGAAAGCTTCACCGCAGAGGACGCGGAGGACGCCGAGGCATCTCTTGCGAAAAACTCTGGGGCGAGTTCCCTCAGAATCGGCACGAGTTGCTCTACCTTCACTTCGGGGCGCTTCAAGATCTGCGCGCAGGTTTGGCCGACCGTCGAGGTCCAGTCCGCGAGGGCCAGTTCCTCGTCGCTTCGCTCTTCGGAATGACCGCGTGCTGACCTCTCCGGAGTGATCCGCGTGCTTTCCAGCAACTTCTTCATGTGTGCAAGCCGATCTTGCTTGGCCTGAAAATCAGCCCAGGCTTCGTCTGAAATCAGCCCCACTCGGCGCCCGTGCGGCGTCAGGCGGCGGTCGGCGTTGTCGATGCGCAGGTGCAGGCGGAACTCGGCGCGCGATGTGAACATGCGGTAGGGCTCGTTCGTGCCCTTTGAAATCAAGTCGTCGATCAGGATCGCGGTGTACGCCTCGGTGCGGTCGAGAATCAGCGGCTCCTGCTGTCTCACTTGCAACGCGGCGTTGATACCCGCCATCAGTCCCTGACACGCCGCTTCTTCATAGCCCGATGTGCCATTGATCTGTCCGCCGAGGAATAGGCCAGCCATCTTGCGGGTTTCGAGCGTGCGCTCCAGTTCTGTGGGATCGATGGAGTCGTACTCGATGGCGTATCCGGGCCGCAGCATTTCTGCGCGCTCGAGACCAGGGATCGACTCCAAAATCTGCAGTTGCACTTCCACCGGCAGAGACGTGCTCATCCCGTTGACATAAATCTCGTGCGTGTTCAGGCCTTCCGGCTCAAGGAAGAGCTGGTGCATCTCCTTGTCGGGGAACTTGACGATCTTGTCTTCAATCGACGGGCAGTAGCGCGGGCCGATCGATTGAATCTGCCCGCTGTACATGGGCGAGCGGTGCACGTTTTCGCGGATGATGCGGTGCGTCTCCGCGGTGGTCCAGGCGATGTAGCAGGGAACCTGCGAGTCGTGGTGCGCGACGCGCTGGGTGCGGAAGCTGAACGGCGTTGGATCTACGTCGCCCGGTTGCTCCGGAAAGCGCGACCAGTCGATGCTGCGGCCATCCAGACGCGGCGGAGTCCCGGTCTTGAGCCGGCAGCCGCGCAGTCCCAGCTTCTTCAAGGCCTCGCCCAGCAGAACCGCGTTGGGCTCGCCGGAGCGTCCTGCGGGATATTGCTGCTCGCCGCAGTGAATCAGACCATTGAGAAACGTGCCTGTGGTGATGACGACAGCACCCGCTTCGACGGTGCGTCCGTCGCGCAGACGAATGCCGAGAACTCGGTTTCGAGTTTCGGGTTTCGAGTTTCGAGAATTGCCACTCAGGAGCGAGGCGCCTGCATCTCCAGGATCGCTCGAAACTTGAAACTCGAAACCTGAAACTCTCTCTTCCACGATCAGATCCGCCACCTCCGCCTGCTTGATCTTCAGATTCGGTTGCGACTCCAGGAGCTCGCGCATCTTCAGGCGATAGGCCTGCTTGTCACACTGCGCCCGCGGCGACCACACTGCGGGGCCTCGGGAAGTGTTCAGCAGCCGGAACTGGATGCCGACCGCGTCGGTGATCTCGCCCATAATGCCGCCGAGGGCGTCGACTTCGCGCACCAGGTGGCCCTTGGCAATACCACCCACGGCTGGATTGCACGACATCTGCGCGATCAGGTCGACGTTCAGCGTGTAGAGCGCCGTCTTCAGGCCCATGCGCGCGGAGGCCATCGCCGCCTCGCATCCGGCATGGCCGGCGCCGACCACAACAACGTCGAATTGTTCAGTGAACTGCATAAAATCGGACGGAGCGAACCCCGGAAAAATCCTTGCGCGTATTTCTTCTTTCATTTTATCAACTTGGCGGGACGAGTGATTTCCAGCGCTTGCCGACGCGGCCTTTTCGCCCGTATATTGGGCTGTCCTAACCGAAACGCCAGAGGGGGGCTTCATGAATACCGCGGAATTCTTCCAGCAACTGGACGCGCGCCTCGCAAAGTACGATCTGCTCTGCCATCCTTTCTACAAGGCATGGTCGGCGGGACAGCTGACCCGCAACGATCTTCGCGAATATGCGCGGGACTACTACCACCACGTGGAAGCGTTTCCGTCTTACCTGGCCGCCCTTGGAATGCGCCTGGACGAGGGCGAACTGCGACGCGCAGTGCTGGCCAACATGTGCGATGAGAAGGGCGTCGACGGGCGTCCGGGGCGGGATTCCGTTCCCCACTCGGACCTTTGGCTCGACTTCGCGGAGGGCATGGGATCCAGCCGCAATCTGGAGTGGCACAGCCCGGTGCCGGAGATTCGGCAGCTGATCCGGCACTTCAATGAAATAGCCAGCGAAGGCACGCCCGAGGATGCGCTGGCGGCTTTCTATGCCTACGAGTCGCAGGTGCCACGCATTGCCAAGGAAAAAGAACGCGGCCTACGCGAGATGTATGCTGCCGACGACAAGACCTGCGGGTACTTCTCCCTGCACGCCACGGCCGACGTGTACCACGCGAAGGTATGGCGCAATCAACTCGAGAAGCGGATCGAAGCCCATCCCGAGAGTGCCGACGCGGCTCTGGACGCTGCCGAGAACGCGGCGCGCATGCTGTGGAAGGCGCTCGACGGAATCGACGCGCGGCGGACGGCAAGGGCAGTGGCATAAACCGAAAGCTTCTGAATACAAGCCTGGGCCAAGGATTCGGTAGAATCGTTGGCTCATTTCTTTTTTGGCGAGGGTCGTGGCTGTGGCTAGGGACATCCCCATCGGCACGCGTGGCGAGGCGGAACAGACCGTCGCGTTCGAGCACACGCTCACGTCGCACCATCCCGAGCTGCCTCCGCTGTATTCGACGCCCGACATGATCCGTCTGATGGAGACGGCGTCGTTCCGCGCTCTGCAGCCTTATTGTGAAGGGGATGAGATCACCGTGGGAACCTCCATCAACATTGAGCATCGCGCCGCCAGCGGCGTCGGCGCGCGCATCAAAGCGGAGGCCGCGCTGGAATCGTTCGACGGACGTTTCTACACCCTCCGCGTGACCGCCTACAACGACTCGCGGGAGATTGGGCGAGGCACGGTCGGACGCGCGCTGGTCAACGCTTCCAAGTTCGCGAAATAATCACGACCGGGAGAACCAATTGCCCGCACCTGATCTCGAGCAGAAGAAAAAGGCCGCAGCGTTTCGAGCCCTGCACCATGGACCGGACCCGCTACTGCTGGTCAATGTGTGGGACATCGCGAGTGCCCGGATCGTCGAAGAGGCGGGTTTTCCCGCGATCGCTACCACATCTGCGGGAATTGCGTTTGCGCGCGGGTACCCCGACGGCCAGAAGATTCCCGCCGATCAGATGTTCGCGCAGATTGCTCAGATCGCCGACGCGGTGAGAGTGCCGGTCACCGCCGACGTCGAAGCCGGCTATGGAGAGGGTCCGGAACGCGCTTTCCGGACCACCCGCAACGTAATCTTCGGCGGTGCGGTGGGTATGAACTTCGAGGACGCAACCGGCGATCGGGGACGTCCGCTGGTCGATTTGTCGTTGCAAGTGGAAAGAATCCGAAGCATCCGGGAGACTGCCGCGAAATTCGATATCCCACTCGTCTTGAATGCACGGACCGACGTCTATCTCCTGCAGGTCGGCGATCCTGCGCCCCGCTATGACCAGGCCGTGCGGCGGCTGTCGGCTTTCCGCGAGGCCGGGGCGGATTGCGTTTTCCTCCCCGGCGTCCGCGACACTGAGACGATCCGGCGCGTTGTCGCCGACTTGCGCTGCCCGGTGAACATTCTGGCGGTGCCCGGATCGCCCTCCGTGGCTGAGCTTGCCGCACTGGGTGTGCGACGAATTAGTCTGGGTTCCGGGCCAATGAGAGCGACCCTGGGCTGGTTGCGGCGTGTGGCGGAAGAATTGAGAACACGCGGTACCTACAGGGCGATGGAGGGCGCGCCCTCTCATGCCGAAATGAATGCCATGATGAACCCAAACCGGAAGTCCAAGCCCGGGACTGAGAACTGAGAACTGAGAACTCCTATCCTCATCGGCGTCATCTCAGACACGCACGGCCTGCTTCGGGCCGAAGCCCTGGCAGCATTGCACGGTTCAAACCACATCATTCACGCTGGAGACGTCGGCGCTAGGGAAATCCTCGATCAACTCGCAACCATCGCGTCCGTGACCGCCATCCGTGGCAACCTCGACCAGGGACCGTGGGCGCGAAGGCTGGCGGAGACTGAAGTCGTCGAACTGGCAGGCACTTCGATCTACGTGCTACACGATCTCGCGCAACTCGACCTGAAGCCGGAGGCGGCAGGGTTCACGGTCGTGATCGCCGGGCACAGCCACGTTCCCAAGCAGGAGACCCGCGGCGGCGTGTTGTACTTCAACCCGGGCAGCGCCGGCCCGCGGCGCTTCAAGTTGCCAGTAACGGTAGGGAGGCTGATTGTTGAGCACGGAAACGTCCGAGGAGAAATCGTTCCGATCATGAGCTGAAAGTTCTAGGTGGCGTCATCCTGAGCGGAGCCGCCTTTCAGGCGGAGCGAAGGATCTCGCGCGCTTGGGCATCGCATCCGGAAGCGCCACGCGAGATCCCTCACCCGGCTGAACTGCGCCGGGTATCGGGATGACGCCGGTGATCAGGAAAGCGGGACCACCGGCTCAGCACTCCCCCGTTGCTACAATCCCAAAGAATGTCCTTCTCATTCCACCTCGACGCTGGCAGCGGCAACGCCCGCACCGGGCGCCTGCTGACGCCGCACGCCGAAATTGAGACCCCCGTGTTTATGCCGGTGGGAACGGCGGCCTCGGTGAAAGCGGTCTCGCAAGACATTCTCGAGGAACTCACCGCGCAGATCATCCTGGGCAACACGTACCATCTTTACCTGCGCCCCGGTGTCGACATCGTAAGGAAAGTGGGCGGCTTGCACGGATTCATGTCGTGGCGACGGGCGATCCTCACCGATTCCGGCGGATTCCAGGTCTTCAGCTTAAACGAGCTGCGTAAAGTCACCGAAGAAGGGGTGACGTTTCGCTCCCACCTCGATGGTTCTTCCCACTTCTTCAGCCCGGAGAGCGCAATGGAAGCGCAGATCGGTCTCGGTGCCGACATCATTATGGCGTTCGACGAGTGCACGGAGTATCCCGCGGATGCTGCCCGCGCGCGAGCCTCGATGGAGATGACGGCGCGCTGGGCAGCCCGCAGCAAGAAATACTTCGAAGAGCACAAGCACGAAGTGCCTTGGGGCCGGTCCTCAGTCCCCAGTCCTCAGTACTCAGTGCCTGAAAGGGGTGACGCCGCCAGCCTTCCTTCAGAAAATTGCGTTAGGACGAAATCCGGCACCTTCGTACTGAGTACTCAATACTGCCCTGCACAATCCCTTTTCGGCATCATCCAGGGCGGCATGGACCGCGCCCTCAGAAAAGAATCCGCCGCGCGAACCATCGAAATCGGCTTTCCCGGTTACGCCATTGGCGGGCTCAGCGTGGGTGAGCCGCGCGAACTCACCCGCGAGATCGTGGAATCGACGCTGGAGTATCTTCCCAAAGACCAGCCGCGCTACCTGATGGGAGTGGGCACGCCTGAAGAAATTGTCGAGTACGCCAGCTTGGGCGTCGACATGATGGATTGCGTCCTGCCCACGCGCGCCGCCCGCCATGGACTGCTGTTTACCTCGGAAGGTAAAGTCTCAATCAAGCAGGCACGCTACGCCCAAGACCCCGGCCCGCTCGATCCGAATTGCTCCTGCCGCGTGTGTTTTCGCTACTCACGGGCCTATTTACGTCATCTTTATGCATCCAATGAAGTGCTGGCGCAGGTCTTGAATACGATCCACAACCTTAGTTTCTACCTTGACACTATGCGGCGGGTGCGGCATTCTATTTCACTTGGGGAAGAGTCCCGTTTTCTTTCTACTGTCCGGTCACGACCGAAACCATGACCTCGACGGACGGCCTCCCCGGATTCAAGCCTGAAAGCTGAAGGAACCCGGCCGAAGTCGATCTAAACCCCGTGGTGAAATAACAGCTCCGCGGCGCTAATGGGCGCGGGCGGTTTTTCGCGGATACGTACGCGCAGACCTCATATATGCAACCTTTACTGGCAGTACAGTTCGGTGGCGGTGGTATGGGGTGGCTCGGTATGGCTCCCCTCATCTTCATTTTCGCCATTTTTTACTTTCTGTTGATTCTGCCCCAGCAACGCCGCCAGAAAAAATGGCAGGCCATGCTGGATCAGCTCAAGACCGGCGACAGAGTTACGACCAGCGGGGGACTGCGGGGCACGATCATGGCGCTCAAAGATGATTGCCTTCACCTGCGCGTCCCCCCGCAAAACATCGTGGTGGAAGTGACCAAGGCTTCGGTGCTGCAGGTGACGACCACCGAGGATGAAGTGAAAGCCAAATAGTTTCGAGTTCAAGTTTCCAGTTTCGTGTATTCAGCGAAGCTGGACGCTCGAAACTCGGAACTCGAAACCAGTCTTTAATATGAACAAGAATTTTCTCTGGAAGCTCGTATTCATCGTGGCCACGGTGCTGTTCTTCCTGTTCGGAATCTTTGGGGTTCCGAAGAGTTTCTCCCGCGAGGGGCTGCTTGCGGCGGTGAGCGATCACATCCACCTGGGCCTCGATTTGAGCGGCGGAACGCACCTCATTCTGCAGGTTCAGGTTAACGATGCGGTAAACGTCGTCGCGCAGAACGCCATGGAAGTTCTGAAAGAGCAGCTGCGCAACCACAAGATCGACTACTCCGACTTCACCCAGCCAGACCAGCAGAACAATCCCGACCACCTGGTGCTGAAAGGCATGCAGCCGGCAGCGCGCTCTGACTTGCTGACCATCGTGCAGGAGAAGTTGCCCGAGTACGACGTGACCGGCGGCCCCGACAATTCCTGGCTGCTCTCGATGAAGCTCTCCTCGCTGGCCGACCTCAAGAACAAAGCGGTGGACCAGGCGATCGACACCATCCGCAACCGCGTTGACGCTCTCGGCGTCAGCGAGCCGACGATTGAGCGGCATGGAGCGGGCGGACAGTATCAGATTCTGGTGCAATTGCCGGGCGTGGACGATTTCGGGCGTGTGAAAGCGATCATTCAGTCCACCGCCATGCTTGAGATTAAGCAGTCTCTCGGCGGACCGTATCCCAGCGAGCAGGCGGCCCTGCAGGATAAGGGCGGCGTGATTCCCGCGGATGCCGTTCTTCTTCCGGGCCACAGCGCGCCCGGTGCCGAATCAGAGGGACAGGCGTGGTACCTGGTATCGCGCATTTCCGCCGTGAGCGGCAAGGACCTGCGTGACGCACAGCCCAGCCGCGATCCCAACGGCCAGCCCAGCGTGACCTTTTCACTGACGGGCGATGGGGGTCAGCGCTTTTTCAGCTTCACCTCCGCTCACGTCGGCGACAGCCTGGCGGTCGTGCTGGATGGCAAAGTGCAGGAAGTGGCGAATATCAAGGAACCGATCCGCGATCAAGGCTCCATCAGCGGCGGCCGCATGAGCGAGCAGCAGGCGAAGGATCTTTCCATGATCCTGCGCTCGGGCGCTCTCCCAGCCAGCATCAAGTATCTGCAGGAAACAACCGTCGGACCATCTCTGGGCGCGGATTCCATTCGCTCCGGCGTGCAGGCGACTGTCATCGGCATGGTGGCCGTGCTGATTTTCATGCTGATCTACTATCGCGGTGCCGGAATCAACGCAGACTTGGCGCTGATCATGAACCTCATCATCCTGCTGGGTTTCCTGGGATGGTCGAGCATCGCTGGGGTCAACATCGCGCTTACTCTTCCCGGAATCGCAGGTGTGATTCTGACCGTCGGCATGGGCGTCGATTCCAATGTGCTGATTTTTGAGCGCATTCGCGAGGAGCTGCGCAACGGTAAGACGCCGCCCTCGGCGGTCGATCAGGGCTTCAGTCATGCCTGGATCACCATCGTCGATACTCACGTGACGACGATTGTGTCGGCCGCGATTCTGTTCATTTTTGGTACCGGCCCGGTTAAGGGATTCGCCACCACGCTCACGTTCGGCTTGCTGGCTAACCTGTTTACAGCCGTGTTCGTGTCGCGTTTCATCTTCGATTGGGTGCTCAGCCGGAAGCAACGCGGCGAAGCGCTCAGCATTTAGGAACATTCAGCCATTGCGTCATTGTCAGACGTCAGTTAAGTCATAGATAGATAAGGGGCTAAGACAACCCGTGGAGTTCTTTCGCAATACCCACATAGATTTTCTGGGCAAGAAATGGTATTTTCTCGCCTTTTCACTGCTCTTTAGCGTTGCGGGAATATTTTCGATGTTGTTCTGGCACCACATTCCGTGGGGCGTCGACTTCCGCGGCGGCACGCTCGTCTACGTGAAATTCACGCACAAGCCTGACGAAAACGCCATCCGCTCTCAGATCGATCACGCGGGCTTGCACAATTTCAAGCTCCAGCGCTATGGCGTGGCTGCGAATAACGAGGAGTTGATTGACCTCGATGTGCGCGAGACCAACGAACAGGAGCTCGACCAGGGCAAGGTGAAGATTATTAATGCGCTGCGCGCCGGTTCTCCTGCTCCCGCAGGCAAAATCGATCTGAATAACGCCAGCTTGCTGGACGTCAAAGGGTATTTGGTCAACAAAGACCCGCTGTACCTGGGCACGGAGGCGGATCAGAAATATGCCGCCCAGGCGCAAGCCGTCGTGGATTATCGCGAAAAGGTCGTCGGGGGCGTCCTGAATTCTCTAGACCAACTAAAGGGCGCGCCAGGCGTGGATCCCAAGGTGGCTTCCGCCATTTCCGATGGTTTCTATCTTTCCGACTTCGGCATCCGCAACGCCGAGATCATCGGGCCCCAGGTTGGCAGCCAGCTGCAGACCCAGGCTGGCCTAGCCACCCTATATTCCCTGCTGGGGATGCTGGTGTATCTGGGCTTCCGATTTGAGTGGATTTACGGTGTGGCCGCGGTGGTCACGGTGTTTCACGATACCTTGATCACGATAGGGGCCTTCTCCCTGACCAATACCGACATCACCCTGACCGTGATCGCGGCCATCCTGACCCTGATTGGTTACTCGAATAACGACACGATCGTGGTATTTGACCGCATCCGGGAAAACATTAAACTCATGCGGCGGGAGAAACTGGCGGATATCGTCAACCGCAGCATTAATCAGACCCTCAGCAGAACCATCTTGACAGCGGGCCTTACCTTCCTTACCGTACTCGCACTCTTTTTATTTGGTGGCGAGGTGCTTCGTGGATTCAGCCTCGCGCTGGTAATTGGCATCTTAATCGGGACGTATTCATCGATTGCGATTGCCGCTCCCATCCTGGTGGCTTACCAGGATTGGCGGATTGAAAAGGGCAAGCGTCCCATCGCCATGCCGACGGGGAAAGCTAAGTAAGTTACCCTATGGCGGTAGGGCAGCGGTTGCGTTACGCCTTCTTATGTACGAGTTAGAAGGGTTTGCTCGGTTCGCCGTTGGGGGCCCAACCGCCCGCGGGGCGGGCCCAGAAAGTGGGAGCAAACAGGGAGCAGTCGGTGTCTAAATGCTCGTAGGGGTCTGAAGGAAGTAGGGGAGAATTCCAATGTTTGAAGACAGCCTTATCGAATCCGGCGGCAGGCTCAAGACGAAGCGGGGATGGACGTCCATCGTGTCGTTCACCATACAGATCGGGATCATCGGCGTGATGGTGCTGATTCCGCTGATCTTCACTGAAGCCTTGCCCAAGGGACAAATGATGTTCCTGTTGGTGGCACCCCCGCCGCCACCGCCACCTCCACCGCCCGCAGCCGCGCCCGTCCATGTTGTGAAACAGATTCAGAGCGACATCATCAACGGTGAGTTGCGCACGCCGACCAAGATTCCCAAAAAAGTCCTCGAGAATCTGAAGGAAGATGAAGCCCCGCCACAGATGGCCGTTACCGGCGTGGTGGGCGGCGTCCCCGGCGGAGTCCCGGGTGGATCGATGGGCGGTGTAATCGGCAGCGTGCTCAGCTCGACGCCGGTCGCCGTGCCCAAGATCCAGACCCCGCAGCGCGTACGGGTGTCGTCGGGCGTGAGCACCGGCCTTTTGATCCGCAAGGTTCCTCCGGTTTATCCTCCGCTGGCGCGCCAGGCGCGCATTCAGGGCACGGTGATTCTCCAAGCCCAGATCAGCAAAGAGGGTAACATCCAGAACCTGACGTTGGTCAGCGGGCACCCGATGCTGGCGCCGGCCGCGATTGAAGCCGTGAAGCAGTGGAAGTATAAGCCGTACCTGCTCAACGGTGAACCGGTCGAGGTCGACACGCAGGTGCAGGTAAACTTCACGCTCGCTGGGGGCTAAACTCCCCAGCCAGCGTGGCGCGGTTTCGTATCGAAAAGGGTAGCAGTGTGTGTATGGTCCTCCCCTTCCCACCTCGTTCCGTGGTGGCCGGGAGGGGCTTTTCAAAGCCCGGGCACGGCCGCTGTACCCCTCATCGACTTGAGGGATGGCCGGCCGGGTTTGTGCGTGTGTGGCAAAAGCCGCACACCCGCCGGTAACCGAAGATCTTATCCGGCAGTTGGCACCAAAGAGCGCATCAAAGTGTCCAAGTAAAGTAAAGAGTTCCGAGGAGGGAAAAGCAACTCATGTTCGCAACTCACGTAGCAGCAGCACTTCTCAGTCACGTTCACGTCGCAGCCACCTGGATGGTCCAGGAGGGCGGCGGCGCCATGGCGACCGATCCCTTGGGCCTGTGGAAGGCCATGGGATGGGTAGCGCGAACCGTCGTTATCATCCTCTTCATCATGTCGGGCTGGTCCATCGGCGTGATGATCGACCGCTGGATGGCTTATAGCGCCGCCCGCAAACAGTCTCGCGCTTTTGCTCCCGCCGTGGCGGGTGCGCTGCGCGACGGCCGTATCGATGAAGCCATCAAAGTTGCCGAGCGCAACAAGAAGAGCCACCTGGCCAAGGTTGTCACCGCCGGCCTGATGGAATTCAAGGCTCACCAGGATTCCCCGGGCGCAATCCCGGGCGAAACCATTGAAGCCTCCAAGCGCGCTCTGGAACGCACCGAAGCCATCGTCCACGCTGAACTGAAGCGCGGATTGGGCGGCCTCGCCACCATCGGCTCGACCGCTCCCTTCGTGGGACTGTTCGGAACCGTGATGGGCATTCTGAACGCCTTCATCGGCATCAACAACTCCAAGGCCACCGGCCTGGCTGCGGTCGCCGGCGGTATCGCGGAAGCGCTGGTTACGACGGCCATCGGTCTGCTCGTCGCCATCCCTGCCGTCATGATGTTCAACTATCTGACCGGTCGCGTGGAAGCATTCGACGTCGAGATGGACAACTCGTCCAGCGAATTGATCGACTACTTCCTGAAGAAGCGCGGCGACGTTCGTCGGTAGAACGTCCCGGTCTGGTTTGCAGTGAGTTGCCGGTCCGGCGCTGGAGCGATCCAGCGCCGGCCTTCCCGACTTGAGCGCGAACAGCGCGGCTGCGGACGCGACGGGATCACGGGAGATATCAAGCTATGGCATTAGCGAAACGAAACGAAGGAGCGAAGATCAGCTCAGACATCAACGTCACACCCATGGTGGATGTGATGCTGGTTCTGCTGATCATCTTCATGGTGGTCACGCCCATGTTGCAGAAAGGCATCAGCGTGGACATGGCCCCGGTCAATAACCCGGAACAGATGCCGGACGCCGACAAGGAAGACGCGCTGCTGGTCTCGATTACCCGGGACGGCAAAGTCTATTTTGGCAGCGACCAGATCCAGGACGTGGATAATCTGACCGGAAAAGTGAAAGATCGTCTGGTCAACAAGCAGGACAAGCGCGTGTACGTGAAGGCGGACATGCGGACCCGATTTGGCAGTGTGGTCAAGGTAGTGGACAGCGTGCGTGCCGCCGGGGTGGATGACCTTGGCTTGCTCACCGATCAGAAGAAAACGGCTCCAAACGCCCCGCCAGCTCCGGCTGCGCCCGGCCAATAGAGGAGAACGACCATGGGAATGGCAGTTGGCCCGAGCGGAGGCCAAAGTGCAAACATCAACGTCACGCCGCTCATTGACGTATTGCTGGTACTGCTGATCATCTTCATGGTGATCTCGCCGGTAACTCCCAAGGGCCTGGATGCGCTGGTTCCTCAGCCGCCCCCGCCCAACGCCCCCAAGAACAATACCCCCGACCGTACCATCGTCGTACAGTTGCTCGACCGTGGCCCTGGCTCGGAGCCGGGCGTCAAGATCAACAACGAAGACGCAACCTGGGATAATCTGCAGGGCCGTCTGACCGACATTTACAAGCAACGCGCGGAAAAGGTTATGTTCGTGAAGGGTGACGATTCCATTCCCTTCGCCAACGTTGCCAACGTGATTGATATTGCCCACGCCGCTGGTGTGGACAAGGTCGGTCTGATCACCGCGAAGATCGAAGCGGGCAACTAAACCGCCCGTCCGGCAAGCCCGGAGTTGCGTATTTCGTATCGGCCCACGGCACGGAAGCCTGCCGCTTCCGTGCTTCCGCGGCCCGCGCTTGTCAAACCCATGTCTCTGGGCCTAGGATGCTCTGTCGAGGGAGAACTTATACCGCAATGAATAAGAATCTGAAACTGATCACGCTGGCAGCCATCGCGCTGGCGCTTTTCTCCTCAGCGGGATGTGACAAGCTGAAGGCGCGCGACCAGCTCAACAAGGGCGTGGAATCTTACAAGAACAACCACTACGAGCAGGCCATTGAACATTTCCAGAAGGCCGTTCAACTGGATCCCAGTCTAATCAATGCCCGCATGTATCTGGCTACAGCGTTTGTGTCGCAATACATTCCCGGCGTGGACTCACCCGATAATCTGCGCACCGCGCAGCAAGCCATTGACGAATATCAGAAGGTGATTGACGCCAATCCTTCTCGCGATCAGAAAGTGAACAGCGCCAAGGGCATCGCTTACCTGTACTTGAACGAGAAGAAGTGGGACGAGGCGAAGAAGTACTACCGCATGGCTTCGGAGCTGGATCCCAACGATCCCGAGCCGTACTACTCCGTCGGCGTGATCGACTGGACCGCCTGCTACCAGCCCCGCATGGAAGAACGCGCCAAGCTGGGCATGAAGCCTGAAGAGAATCTGAATCCCAAGAATAAAGATCAGATGAAGGTCTGCATGGAGTTAAAGCAGAAGAATGCGCCCGCCATTCAGGAAGGCATCGAGAGCCTCAACAAGGCGATCCAGATCCGTCCCGACTATGACGACGCCATGGCTTACTTGAACCTGATGTACCGCGAAAAAGGCGACGTGGAGTGCGACGATCTCGCTGCCCGCGCGGAAGATCTGAAGACCGCAGACCATTGGGTCGACGAAACCCTGCGCGTGAAGAAAGCCAAGGCCGAGAAGGCCGCGCAAGGTCAGGGTGGCGGAATCACGATGGACAAGTAGCCCGAGTCTTCGTTGCAAGACTTCAGCCTCCTTCACGTGAGTGAAGCAGGCTTCTTCATTTTGCTGGGTTCGCATCCCCAGGCAAAATGCCGATGCAACTATTCCTTGCTGTAAAGCCGGACTTCCACCTTGGCGAATTCCCAGCGCTGCATCACGGGGAGCGACTGCGGAAGAATCTTCGCGAGCATGATCGTTGTGGGATCGGGGCTCCCCGCAGGCCCATTGTTCATCAGCATGACCCACACCCGCGGATGGCCGGGGGCCGCCGCGCGCAGAAAATCGGCGGTCGGCTTCCCCGTGAAGTCGCGGTAATCGAGACCCTCTCCGTGATGGGGGAAGAGAATCTCAGGTCCGAGTTGCGCTGTGAAGCGGGGACGCTGCGAACGGATAAATTCATAGGGAATGCGAGTCTCGGCAATGTGGAAGACGACAGCGTCTCCCGGCTGCCCGTGGTCCAGAATGAAGGCTGCCGCCGCCCCTGAGGCGTCCCGCTCATTGTCGAGGTCCTTGCTGTAGACGGAAAACATTCCTTGCGTGCTAAGAAGCAGGATCCCGGTCAGAGCCCCGCCCAGCAGCCACGATTGCCGCAGACGCGGCAGTCCCGCAGCCACCAGAATCAACAGTGCGGGCAGGCAGAAGATCAGATAGCGACCTAAGAAAACCGGGCGCGCGAACGACAGCAGAACCGTCAGCAGGACAGGGAACGCCAGCCACAGAAGCAGAAACTGGCAGCGCCAAACTTCCCAAGTCTGGCCGCGCGTGCAAAGCGATTTTCCGAAAGGTGCGACCGCCATGATGCAAGCGACGCTGCAGAGGGCCAGCAGAGGCCAATGGTCGCTTCCCGCCAGGTGCTCGAAGAATTCGAGCAGATCATGAACCCCAGGCCTCTGAAGCCAGCGGATCGGCCCCGCTCCGGTCTTAGCCACGAAGACGAGCAGAGGGAGCACAGCGACGCCAATCGTGATCCAAACACGCCGCAGTTGCGACGACAGCTCGGTTCCGTCCGCACTCCCCTCACCGCTCCGCATCCAGCGCAACGCCAGCCAGTGCGCTGCCAGCAACAGCAGCGCGTAGAAGTGCGCGTACACCGCCAGGACGCTAAACAGAACGTAGCCAAGGCGGTGGCGGCGCTCAGGCTCGCGTATGAAGGCAAGCAGAAAACCCGAGGAGAGCGTCGCCAGCAGCAGAAACAGCGCGTAGCTGCGCGCCTCCTGAGCGTAGCGAACGCTGTAGGCATTGAAGGTGAACAGCGCCGCTGCGATCAACGCCACCCGGCGGTCATAGAGCAGACGGGCCAGCCAATAGATCGCCGGAATCGTCGCCGACGCAATTACGACGGACAGGCAGCGAATGTAAAACTCGCTGTTTCCGAACTGCAGCCAAATCCGCAGCAGCAGGTAGTACAACGACATGTTGGCTTCGCGCCACCACAGCAGATGCAGGAAATTGCCCCAGCTGATGCGCGCGACTTCTGCGCTGAAGAATTCATCAAACCAGAAGGGCTTGCGCGTCAGGTACAGAAATCGGAGGACGGTGCCCGATGCGAGCAGGAGCCAAAGAGTCCGGCGGGCAGGGTCGAATGAGGGCGGTGAAGCGCCTGCGCGTTGGTTCACCGCGGCTTCCGGTGGAGGCATGCTAAGCGTTGGAGTCGGTTCAATCCCAAATGATACTATGCTAGAAAATCCTCAAGGTTGAGCGTATTTTCGAGTTTGAGCGCAGTAGTGCAGTGCTCGTTTGTCATCGGCGTCATCCTGACCGGAGCCGTTCTGCAGGCGAAGGCAAGGATCTCGCGAGCAGACCGTCAAATGTGTTGGAGCATGCTTCCTTGGCAACCGCACCGTGGACAAGCCGTACGGCGACGAACGATCCGGCGATAAATCGACCAATGGATCGATCAATGAATGACCGCTGGAAGGGCTTCGTGTCGGTGATCGTACCTGTCTACAACGAGGCCGCTCACGTCGATGAACTGCTGCAGGCCATCCATGCCTCGCCGGTGAAAAAGGAAATCATCATCGTCGATGACGGCTCGAGCGACGGTACTCGCGAGAAATTGAAGGCGCTGCCCCCGATGGACGACGTCACCGTCGTGTTCCACGAGAAGAATTGCGGCAAGGGAGCAGCCATTCGCACAGCTCTCTCTTTCGCGCGCGGCGAGTACGTCCTGATCCAGGACTCCGATCTGGAATACGATCCGCAGGATTATCCAGCATTGCTGCTTCCGCTCGAAGCAGGCAAGGCGAACGTCGTCTACGGCGTGCGTCCGGATCGTCCCGAGCGGGGCCTGCGGTTTTTCCTCGGAGCCAAGCTGCTGACCCACCTCACCAATCTTCTATACGGAGCGGGCATTCATGACGAAGCTACGTGCTACAAAGTCGTTCGCCGCTCGCTGCTGTCACAGTTTCAGCTGTCGTGTCATCGCTTCGAGTTCTGCCCGGAAGTGACTGCGAAGCTCTGCCGCATGGGCGAAAGGATCGAAGAGGTTCCTATCCAATACCATCCGCGCTCGGCAGTCGAAGGCAAGAAGATCCGCCACTCCGATGGATTGCAGGCGATCTGGACCCTGGTCCGCTACCGCTTCCTCCCGAGTCGCCGCTGGCTGCGCCCCAGCCAGGAAGCACAACCAGCCCCGTTTGCGGTGAGCTTCTCGCGCCTGCCCGCCGAATAGAAGTCGTCTGTCCTTCGCTTTGCGCGCGCCTCGGGATGGCTGCGCTCGTAGGGCAAATCACAGCGTGATCTGCGACCCTCCGATACAATATCCGCTTCGACCAGAGGGCCCGGCAGGTCGTCGTTCGGGTAGGTTTCATGTTCAAGAAAATTCTCATTGCGAATCGCGGAGAAATCGCCGTACGCCTCATCCGCGCCTGCCACGAAATGGGAATTGCCGCGGTGGCCGTCTACTCCGACGTGGATCGTGCCGCCCTGCATGTCCGCAAAGCCGAGGAAGCGTACCCCATCGGCGCGCCCGCCGCATCCGAATCGTATCTCAACATTCAGAAGATTCTCGACGTCGCGGCGCGCTCTAGCGCTGACGCCATCCATCCCGGTTACGGTTTTCTTTCCGAGAATGCGAAGTTCGCCCGCGCCTGCGCCGACGCGGGCATAAAGTTCATCGGACCCACTGCCGCGGCCATGGACGCCATGGGCTCGAAGACCCGCGCACGCCAGGCGATGGAGCGCGCGGGCGTTCCCTTCGTGCCCGGCACATCTCGCGGCCTCGAATCATTCGAGCAGGCCGAGGAGGTAGCGGCGCGCATCGGCTATCCGGTGATGCTGAAGGCGGCGGCAGGCGGAGGCGGCAAAGGCATGCGCCTGGTGCACGCGCCCGAAGGACTCAAGTCAGCGCTGGAAGGCGCGCGCAGCGAGGCCGAGCACTCGTTCGGCGACAACGAAGTCTATATCGAGAAAGCCATCCTCAATCCGCGCCACATCGAAGTGCAGGTGCTGGCCGACGAGCACGGCAACACCGTCTATCTCGGCGAGCGCGAGTGTTCCCTACAGCGCCGCCACCAGAAGGTAATCGAGGAAGCGCCGTCTCCCCTGGTCGATCCCGACATGCGCAAACGAATGGGCGAAGTCGCCGTCCGCGTTGCCCAGGCCGCCGGATACACCAACGCCGGCACCGTCGAATTCCTCGTCGACCAGCAGAAGAATTTCTATTTCCTCGAGATGAACACGCGCCTGCAGGTGGAACATCCAGTGACCGAGCTCGTTACCGGTCTCGATCTGGTGCACCTGCAGATCCGCATAGCGGCCGGAGAGAGGCTGCCCTTTACACAGGAAGAAATATTGATTCGCGGACACGCCATCGAGTGCCGCATCTACGCCGAAGATCCCGACAATCACTATTTCCCCAGCCCCGGCAAGATCACACTGCTCCTTCTTCCGTCGGGCCCGGGGATCCGCCGCGACAGCGGAATGTACGAAGGCTGGACCGTGCCCATGGATTACGATCCGCTGCTCGCCAAACTGATCGGCTACGGCACGGATCGGGAGCAGGCGATCAGTCGACTGCGGCGCGCCCTGAACGAATACTTCGTGGGCGGAATCAAAACGAATATTTCACTCTTCCGGCGCATTCTGAGCGATCCAGACTTTCGCGCCGCCAGAATGGACACTGGTTTCCTCGAACGACTGGGGAAGCAGAAGCGTCCGGAAGTTGCGGTGGATGCGAAGGCCATTGAGGTCGCAGTGATTGCTGCCGGAATATTTGCGACGCTGGGCTCTGCCGCTGCAGGAGCAGGCGAGCGCCCATTCGAAAATGTGTCAACCAACAATACGCCGCCCGCCACCTCGAATTGGAAGATCGCAGCTCGCAGAGAGGCGACAAAGTGAAACCACAAGGGGAAGCTCCACCGCAAGGTGGGCAACCGGCAACCGACAACTGTTTTGCATGACCTACGAAATCGCCATCGACGGCAAGAGCTATCGGCTCGACCTCCAGCGAGCGGACGGCCGCTGGTCCTGCCGTGTCGAGGGACGCGAAGTGGAAGTCGATGCGGTTCTAGCGCGCCCCGATGTGCTCTCACTCCGCATCGGCAACCAGGCCTTCGAGGTGAAGTGCGAACGCGTTGCGGGCGAAATGCATCTTTGGGTGGGCAGCGCGCGGTTTGCCGCGGAAGTCCGCGATCCGCGCTCATGGCGCGGGCGCATCCGCGCAGTGGACGACCACGGCCCCAAGCAACTCACGGCCCCCATGCCGGGCAAGATTGTTCGGCTGCTGGTAACTCAGGGCGCTGAGGTCGAGGCCGGTACAGGAGTGCTCGTGGTCGAGGCGATGAAGATGCAGAACGAAATCAAATCGCCGAAGAAGGGTACGATTCAGAAGATTCTGGTCCGCGAAGGGGCAGCCGTCAATGCCGGAGATGTGCTCGCGATCGTCGAGTAAAACCGTCCGTCGAGGAATCAGCACTTCCAACCCCTACTTCTCGATCCCGTTGCTGTCGAGCACCTTCTTCGCGTAGAAATTCTCGACCTTGGCGGTATCCCGTAGGACCTCGTAGTACGCGGCCTTCAGCAATTGCTCGCGGCGGTCGTGCAGTTGCGAGCGGATGGCTTGTTGCACGCGCGGATCAGACAGTTCGCGTTGGCCGGCCGGTTCCTTCGACACGAGCTTTACGATGCGGTAGCCCACAGCCTGGTGGTTCGTTGGGTTCACCACCGCAATCACCGGACTGTACTGGCCTGGCTTGAGTCTCATAACTGCATCCCGCGTCGCCGGATCGGTTCCTTTCAGTCCTGACTCTTGCACCGTGCCGAGATCGCCGCCGTTGCCCGATGTTTCCGGATCTTCGGAGTACTTCATCGCCAGCGTAGCGAAGTCATCGCCGCTGTCCAGACGATTCGCGATCATCTGAATTTTCTTGCGCGCCTCGCCCTCATTTTGCGCTTTGTCATTCTGGTCGTGGGCCTGCGGATTGGGCGCGGGAGTGACCATAATCTGAGCCAGGTGGTACGTCGGCTCGATCAGGTTGAACTCACCTTTGTGTGCGTTGTAGTAATCGGCAATGTCCTGATCGGTGACGTTGATCTTCGACGACACTTCCTTATTCATCACCTTGTCGACGGTGATGGAGCGGCGGATATCGCGCTTGAAATCGGCCAGCGTGATCTTCTTTTCTTTCAGCCGCTTGTCGAATTCTTCTTGCGAGAAAGGAGCCTTGTACTCGTTGGTCTTGCGGTCCACTTCTTCGTCCGTTGCCAGCAAGCCCAGCTTTTCGGCGCGTCGCATCAGGATCTCATCGTCAATCATCTGGTGCAGGATGTTCAGGCGCAGTGCGGTAGCCTGCTCGCCGGTCGGGGCCTGCTGGGCGGACGAGACGTTGTTAAATAGCTTGTCGACATCCGTGCGGAAAATCTTGCGGCCATCCACGGTCGCCATCACGTCGCCGCCGGTTTGCGAGTTGCATGCGGCCAGGGCTGCCAACAGTACGGCGGCAGAGAGCGTTGCGGCCAACTGGGCAAAGAATGAGTTTGTTCTCAAGAGTTTCTCCGTTCCTGACTGCAGCACAAACGAGGACCATTACCTGGATGCTGGTGCTGGGGCTGGTGATGCATGCGTCGGCACGGGTTCCCCCGCGTCTCGCAAAGCGGCGTCCAGCGCGGCGCGAACGTCAGCGATCGGAACTGCGCCTTCAATCTTCCGGCCGTTGATGAACAGCGCCGGCGTTCCGTCCACGCCCAGTCCTTCGGCTTCTTTCATGGACGCTCGTACCGAATCTTCGTTCTGTGCTTTCACGCAGGACTGCAGTTTCACCGTGTCCACGTTGTGTTTCTGTCCCTGGAGCACGGTCAACTTGTCGATGGCTTCGAAACGCGCTTCCGGGGTCTTTTCCGCATCCACCTCGCGCTTGTTGGCGTGGATGTAATCGGCGAAGTCCCAATAGGCATCGCTGTTCTGCGCCGCCAGGCAGTTCGCGTCCACGGCTGCGTGAAGCGCCCAGGGATGAATCTCCGTCAGCGGATCGTCCTTATAAATGAAGGTGACCCGGTCTCCATACTCCTTAAATATTTCGGGGAACAGCGTCTGGTGCATCCGAGAGCAGAACGGGCATTCGAAGTCGTCGAAGTTGACCGCCACGACCTTGGCGGACTTGGCCCCGCGTATAGGCCGGTCCTTCACGTCGATCTTGCTCATCAACTCGGCATAGGGATCCTTGGTCAAGTCAAACTTCGTCACCCGCAGCATGGTGACCCGGTCTTTCGACAGCAGGAACTTGTAGTCCTTCTGCTTGCCGTTGCCGCCGTCGATGTTCACCGCCACCGAGTCATAACCCGGCCACTCGGTGCTGGGAGTGATCGCCCCGACGGTGACCTTCACCTCGGCGGGAATGGTATAGAAAGCACGCACCTGGTGCTCGATCTTGCGAGCCACATCCGGAGGTGCGGACTGAGCAACACAACCCAGGCAAACCAAAAGCAGAAGAAGCAGGGAACGTCGAATTAGGGTCACCAGAAACCGCCTCAGCATCACGTTTTTATCGATTCGATTATCTCACAGCACATGCGAGCCAGCCGCGGAAGCAGCGGGCCTGCCGCGTGTCTAGCCCGTGCGGCGGAGTTGTTCCGCGGGCAGCAGGGAGTTCATCGATCCCGAGCGGAAACCTTCCAGATCGAGAGTCACGAATTTGAAGCCGAGGGCTTTGAAGACTGTCGTGAACTGGGCCGCGACGGCTGGATTCAAGGCGCGTCCCAGTTCCTCCCGGGCAATCTCAATGCGGACGATATCGCCATGATGGCGCACGCGAAACTGTCGGAAGCCAAGAGCTCGAAGCGCGTCTTCGCCCCGCTCCACCACCTCGAGCGCTTGGCGCGTCACGGGACGCCCGTACTCGATGCGCGACGAGAGGCAGGCCGATGCTGGCTTGTCCCAGATGCGCAGGCCCGCTTGACGCGCCAGATCACGAATCTCCTGCTTGGTCAGCCCCGCTTTCAGCAGGGGAGCGGCGACGTGGTGCTGCTTGGCCGCCTGCTGCCCCGGGCGGAAGTCACCCTGATCATCCAGGTTGACGCCATAGGCAATCGCGTCGAACCGGCGCGCGGCACGCAGCGTCTCCATGACCTCAAAGAGTTCATCTTTGCACTGAAAGCAGCGCTGCCCGTCATTGCGCGCATACTCCGGGCGGTCAAGTTCCGAGGTGGAGATGACTTCGACCGGAATCGCCTGTTCGTGGGCGAAGGCGATCGCGTCGTTCAGGTGAGTGCGGGCGAGACTGGGAGAATCGGCAATCACAGCCAGCATGTCACTGCCAACAGCGCGGTGAGCGGCCCAGGCCAGATACGCGGAATCGACACCCCCAGAGT
>DATDGW010000262.1:0-7873 GCA_036521895.1 Candidatus Sulfotelmatobacter sp.
AATAGCGAACATCACTGCCAGGGTGACAAACAGGCCAGTGTAGGGGGCCCAGAGCGGAATCCCCGGCAGGGAGCCGTAGACAAGATTGGCGGCCACGATCAGGCACAACAAGCCGGAGACGACGATGGCGTTCACGACCCAGGTAGTGCCGAACAGGAGCGCCATCTTGCTGACGATCTGCGCCTCCAGCAGCAGAAAGCCAGCACCCAGGAAGAAGAAGTGCAGTTCCAGGTGCGCGCCTTCGCCACTGGCCTGGCGGAGGAACCATCCGAAAATGATGAGGACAGCTACCGACACCAGAATGACGATGAGTGGCAGCCCAGGCTCGTGCTGGTAGAAGTATGGCCAGTCATCGGTCGTTGAGGTGGTTTCTTGCATCGGCAGGGCGGAGTGCGACGAGAGATAAGCGGCGAGCGTGGGATCGGACGTTGCCTGGGCCAGGCGCTCGCGCGATCCTGCGACGAAGAAGCGGCCGAAAGTGTCGTAAGTGGCGGGACTGCTCTCGAATTGAGTCGGATCTTGACCGAAAGCATCCTGCATCAAGTGAAACAGTCGGCCAGCAATCCATGAATTGTCGACCCGGAATTTCACAATGAACAGACCATCTGGCCGTAGTAGGCGTCTTGCCCGTTGCAGTGCCTCCCGAGTGTAGACATAGTTATCGATGCGGATGTTGGTGAAGTTTGAAGTCGTGGTATGCGAATCGAGGAGAGAAAAGACGATAAGATCAAATTGGTCGTGACTGCTCTCAATGTAACTGCGGGCATCATCATTCACGACCTGAGTGCGAGGAGATTGATATGGATGTTCGAAGTGGATTTCATGACCAAGTCGGAGAATCAGGGGATCGATTTCGACCGCGACCACCCGGCCCGCACCATTTCGAAGGGCGGCCGCCACATCGTTCCCCATACCGGAGCCCAACACCAACACCGACGGCGGGGATGGATACAACCGGTAAGGGAGGTTGTATGAGCTCCATTCCACAGGGTGATTGAAAAATTCCTGCGGATGCGACTGGACAAAAGCGGGTGAGAGGTTCAAGACCCTCTGATACCAGGCACCATTGGTGGTTAGATCGTAAGCCTCAATTTGGCCATTGCCGTGGACCGGCCGCAGCACCAGCTTCTGGTAAGGGGACCAATAAGTCTTCGCGTTGCGGTCGTCGGAAATCGCAAGTAAGACAATGCACGCAAGGAAAGTGGCGCCGAGAGCTGTACGCGCTGCTTTATGACGCCAGACCAGCGCTAGAGAAGAAACTCCCGCCACCAAAAACCATACCCAAGGCGGCTGATCAAGGAAGCACGCGAGGGTGTAGCCGCCGATTCCGGCGAGACTAGCAAGGACGTTCGCGGTATAGGCCGTTACGCCATTTGGGGAGTTCTCCAGGTACCATCCGACTAGTTGGCCAAAAGGAATAAACGAGGTCGCGATCACCACAAACAGCGGAACGACGACGGCCATAGCCAGTACCATCCCAGCCCAATTTGGCGGCACGGCCGGAACACCCCAAACATTCACTTCAACTCCTCCCCCAAGGAGTAGGGTCAATGCCTCCATAGCTTCCCGCAACGGAGGAATTGGTGCTTTGAGGATGATGGTCAGTAGCAAGAGAGGCGCAATAATTGCGATCAGGCGAACCCGGAGCCAGCAGAGATAACAACCCAACCCGAAGCCCAGAAAACATGCAACGAGGACAAAGTTCTTAAAATAGGCAAAAATGCTAACTTCGGAAGACACCCAGCGAATCATCAACATTTCCAGAAACAGGGAGAGCAAACTGACAAGCGCCAGTTGGCGGTAGCTGAATCCGCCGAAGTCTTCGACTCGAACTTCCAGTCGAAGAGGCACGGCGTGTTCGGTTCTCAAGCGCTTAAACACACCTTGGACAATCAGAAGCGCGAGAAGGGCGATCAGGAAGAGGAAGAGGAAGGCAATTGACGAATGGGTAATCGTCTCCACTGGGTAGGACTAGCCTCCATCGCAAGTGACCGAAAATTTCAGGGAATCGGACCAACTATATCAGACCAACTGGGGGGCAAAAGACGATCGCGCACCCGAAGGTGCGCGATCTCTTGAAGCATCTTTTTTAAAAGGCCTTAGCTTAGCTAGCTCGGCTCTTCAGCACTTCCACGGCCTTCTTCAACTGATCATCGACCGTGGGCTTGGGCTTGGCTTCCTGATCGGGAGCGGCGGCCGCTCCGTCCTCGTCGTCCGGAGCCACGGAGTCGTCGGCGACATCAGCCACCAGAACGTTGGGCGTGATCGCCGTGTCCTGAATGGCCTTGCCGCTGGGTGAGTAATATTTCGCGATCGACAGGATCAACGCGCCCCCATCAGGCAGGTCAATCGTCTTCTGCACCGAGCCGTCACCGAAGGTCTTGTCGCCGACAACGTCGCCACGGGCGTTCTCCAGAAGCGCGGCGGCAACAATCTCAGCGGCTCCCGAAGTTCCGCGATTTACGAGAAGCGCGACGGGAAGAGTCGTGATCGCTTTCGCGGGGTCGGCGTTGAACGCCTCCCGCGGAAATTTCTGGCCTTGCAGGTAAGTGATCGTGCCGTGGTTCAGGAACAGGTTCGCAGTGGCGACGCCTTCACTCTCTTCGCCCTCGGCACAGTTGCGGAGGTCCAGCAGAACCTTCTTCGCTCCGGACTTCTCGAGCGACTTGATCTTCGCGGCAATCTCCTGCGTCTTGCCCTTGGTGAGGGCTTCGACCTTCACATAGCCGATGCCGTCGTCCATCATCTTTTCGGTCACTGCGGGAATGTTCACCACGTCGCGGGTGATGACGACCTTCTGCGGTTCGGCTTTGCGGGCGCGGACCACGGCAACGTTCAGCGCGGAGCCCGGCGCTCCGGCTAGCAGGTTGCGGATTTCCGGCAGCGACATATCCCGCGTGCTTAGCCCTTCAATCGATTCAAAGATGTCGGTTTGCTCAATCCCCGCCTTCTCGGCTGGGGATCCCGGCAGCACCGCAACCACCGCTGCGTAACCAAAGCGCTTCGAAACCACGGCGCCGATGCCGCCTTTCGATTCGGCCTTGTGACTCTTGAATGCCTTGTAAGCGTCGGCTGACATATAGCTGGAGTTGGAGTCGAGCGACTCCAGCAGACCGTGCAGCGCACCGTCCGTCACCTTGGGAATGTTCGGCTCTTCGACGTACTCACTGCGCACGCGTGAGAGCACTTCACTGTAGACCTGCAGTTGACGGTAAGAGCCGTCGCTCGAGGAGGCGTGTACGCCGCCCATCGAGCCCACCACGACGAACAGTAATACGGCAAAGGAGGTGACGAGAATCGCTGCTTTGGTTTTCATGGACATCTGTTTTTGGTCTTCTTCTGGAAGGAACTGCTTCCTGGTGAAACTCTGCCTATTATATCTCTCTAGATGCGGATTTCGATCCCCCGGCTGCATGGTTTTGTGCCCCATCGGTAACGCCGGGACGATGATCCGAACTCGCTAATTAGACGGCCGAAACCAAGTTCTGTCAGGGTGACAGCATCGCGGGGAAGCGTTTCCCGCCGGTCCTCAACAAAACAAACAACTTACTTTCATGATGCTGGTTTGAAGCTCATGGTCAGCAGCGTCTGCACCGACACCGGGCGGCCGTTCATGACATAGGGCTTGAACTTCCATCGCCTCACGCCGTCGATGGCGGATCGCGCAAAGGCCAGCGATCCCTGCATGAACTTGGCGTCCTGCACGGTACCATCGCGGCCAATCAAGACCTGCAGGATCACCGTTCCCGGCTGCGCTTTGGGGTTGGCGGGATAAGCGATCTCTGGCTGTTCTGACAGAAGCGCACGCTCGGTAAATTCGGGAACGCTGACTGGCTCAATCGAAGGCATGGCGGACTCTGGCGATTTGTTACCGCCGGTGTCGGGCGCCATGAGGGCCATGTGGGACTTCAAGCTCGACGGGACGTTGGCCGGAGTTGCCGCGCTGTGCTGCTCCTGACTCTTCGGCCGCGCCGGCACGGAAACAGCCGGTTGAGGCGCTGCCGTAAATGGATCGGAATGCTGCGGCGCGCTTACCCCAGGGGCCACGGCCGTAGGAGCCGGCGATGGAGGGGCTTCCGCTGTTGTGGTAACAGGCTGCGTTGAGTCTGGAGCGGGTTGACCAGCCTGATTTTCCGGGGGCTGTGCTCCGGAAGAGGGCGCCTGATCGCCCGGAGTTGCGGCAGTTGCATCCGGCGGAAGCTGAATCGCGTTTCCACCCAGGCTGTTCGGCTTCTTGATCGTCGGATCTACCACGGGCAGCACTTGAATTTGCGAGGGATCGGTCGTGGCATCCGGGATGGTCTCCGCAACCGGGAGCTTGTACTCATCCCCGGCGCGGCCAAAGTTCTCGTGAGCGGCTGGTGCCTGCGGCGGAGTCACCGGCTGAGGGTTCAGCCAGCTGCGGAATGCCTGCTGCTCATGAGCCCAGAACCCAAGCAGTTTAGGATGCCAGGGCGCCTGGGGTGCGACGACGATCGCGCAACTGGCCAGAAGCAATGCGCCGATGATTGCCCCCCTGTGCCTGAAACGCGGCCGGGACTTTTCCTCGGCGTCGGTGCTTCCTCCCTCGATGTAGGCGAATAGTTGCGCTTCCTTCTTCTGTTCCTGCCTTTGCTCCTGAAGGTCAGGCTGATTCGGCTTCCTTTCGGGAGCCGGCCGCAGCGTCTCATGGCTTGAACTCGCAGAAGGGGTCGGGGAATACGGCTGCTCGAAGCCGACCAATTCGGGTTTGGCGGGGGCTGGAGGCGGCGACGGGCGCGCTGAAATCGGGGGCGCGGCGGCTCCTGCGCGCGTCTTCAAGAACCACTCGAGCCCGTGGGTTTCGTTCGACGCAGGTTGAGGCGGCGGAGTGGGAACCGTGCTCTGCTCGGCCACGTTCGCAGATACAGACGCAGCCATTGGCTCCAAATCCCTCAGCGGATCCACGGGCTCGACCGATGTCGGCGCCAGAGACTCGTGCACATCTGAATCGGTCTCGAACTGGCCGCCCGGGGCCGTACCGGCGGAATGCAAGAACTCTCCGGCGCGCAGCGCTTTCTCCTCTGACGGCTCCGTGCCGTGCGGGATCGTCGCCACCGAAGCTGCCGACGCGCCGGCCGCAGCGGCGTGGACCGCGGTAGCGGCCGATTCCTGCTTCGAACGCAGCAGATCGCGTGCTGTGGTCAAAGTATCTTTGACCTGATGGACCACAATCGGCTTGCGCAAGATCGAGTTCGCGCCCGCCTGCAGCGCCTGCGGAACACTGGCATCATCGCTTACCATGGCCAGGGTCAGCGGACGTTCGGCGGCCTTGCGCTCACGGGCTGCCGTGAGAAGCAAGCCGGCTTCCGGCTGCTGATCCCAATCGATAATGACGAGCTGGAAATTCTGGTGAGTGACTTTGTCGACCGTGGCTAGTGCCTCGGAGCAGTGCTCTGCTTCCACGTCGAGACCGGCCAGCACCTGCAGAACAGGCGTAGCCGTCCCCGCATCCGAAGTGAACAAGAGGCAGCGAAGGGCCATGCTCGTTCAGACTAGGGGCAGCCAGTAACGGGGGCAAGATTACCGAGGGGGCCGCATGGCCACCGATATGGTGGCCACAGGTACATGTACCGCCGGAGAGCCCGCTTGCTAGAATGCTCGGTCGCCCAACCCGGTTCGGACCTGTAACTTTATGGCTCTGCAAGAACATAACTACTGGCTCACGACCGCTGAATTCCCTGCTGTAGACGCTTCCCGCCCCATCCCCGAGGTTGTGGATGTCGCCGTGATTGGAGCAGGATTCACCGGGCTCTCCGCCGCGCGCACGCTCGCCCAACGCGGAGCGAAAGTGACTGTGCTCGAATCGGAGACGATCGGCTGGGGCGCGAGTTCACGCAATGGGGGGATGGTGCTCACCGGGATGAAGCTGGGAGTCAACCGGCTCATCTCCAAGTACGGACGGGAGCGGACCCAGCGCATGTACGCTGCTTCGCTGGCTGCGCTCGACTGCGTGGAACAGATTGTCCGCGAGGAAAAGATTGACTGCGACTTCTCGCGCTGCGGACATCTGGAAGTCGCTTGCAAACAAAAGCACTTCGACGATTACGCCCGGCAGGCGGAAGTCATCGCCCGTGAGTGCAACCACAGGCTGCGAGTGGTGCAGAAGCACGAGTTGAGCGCCGAGATCGGCTCGACGATTTACTACGGCGGCATGGTCGATGAAGTCAGTGCGGGCGCGAATCCTGCGCGTTACGTTGCCGGACTCGCGCGCGCCGCCATGAAAGCAGGAGCGCAGATCTTCGAGCACACGCGGGTGGAAAGCATCGTGCGCGAATCGCGCCAAGGGGAAGCGGGATGGAAATTGGGAACTTCCCGCAGTCCGCTGTGGGCACACGAAGTGTTCGTCGGCACGAGTGGATATACGGGCAAGGCCACGCCCGCGCTGCGGAACAGGTTGATCCCGATCGGGTCATTCATCATCACCACAGAAGTTCTTCCCGAGGCGCTGGCCCGCGAACTCAGCCCGCGCAATCGAATGATTTACGACTCGAAGAATTTTCTGTACTACTACCGTCTCACCCCGGACCGCCGCATGCTGTTCGGCGGCCGCGCCGCGTTCTTTCCTGAGACGGATCAAACGGTCCGCCAGAGTGCCGGGATTCTGCGCCGCGGCATGATCGACGTCTATCCCCCACTCAGCGACGCCAAAATCGACTACGTCTGGGGCGGCACGCTCGACTTCGCTTTCGACATCATGCCGCACGCGGGTCAGATGGACGGTATGTATTTCGCGGTGGGATATGCGGGGCACGGCGTCGCCATGGCAACGTATCAAGGGCAGAAGATCGCGGAGTTGATGGCGGGAGACAAGCCGGAGAATCCGTTCGTGGGGATTCCGTTTCACGGCGCACCGCTCGGAATGTACAACGGGAAGCCGTGGTTCCTGCCGTTCGCGGGGGCTTGGTACAAGTTTCTGGATTGGGTGAGTTGAGGACTGTTGCACAGGAATGCACCGTAACGGTGTAGAATGGTGTTACGACGCCCACTAAACAAGTGCGGAGAAGTGTAACCCTACCCACGCGGCTGGCCGAACAAGTCGATCGCATCGCCAAAAAGAGACGGCTCAGCGACAACCGTGTGCTGGTGGAACTGGTCGAACAAGGGCTCGAAGCGCAGAAGGAAAAGGAAAAAGCCTTCTTTGCTCTGGCGGAACGCTTCCGGGCGGCGACCGACCCGAAGGAAGCAAAGCAACTGGGGGATGAGATGGGGCGCTTCATCTTCGGGGAGTAAAGCCGCAGATTGAATCTTGGCCACGACTCCCTGGCGCGCTCCGAGACCACATGGTCGAGCGCAAGCGCGACCATTAACATCAGCCTGCAAGACTTGAATCAACTTCGTTTGTGGATGGAAACGAAGCCAGAAGTGCCAGAGGGACCCTGGTATAAGGACTTCGGCTCGTTCAAGCTCTGCGGCGAAGGGAACTATCCCAAGACTTTCTTCTGGCGGGTCAGCTGGCAATTGGGCGCAAGCTCTAAACCCTACAGAAAGGAGCGAGTATCGTGATTGATGGCGACATCGGGGTTGGTCTCGCGGGTCTAAAAGCGAATTCGGCAGTGAAAAACTTCCGAAGATTCGGCAAGAGGAAAGGAGCCTACGTTAACGTTGTTGCTTGGGCAGATGGTCAGACTGCGTTTGAAGAAAAGGGCAAGCGGCACGTAGAAGGACTAGACTGCATCCTAGTCGAACTCGGCGACATGCAACTTCTAGAATCGACAATGGAAATCCCCGAGTCTCCCGAGGAACTGATTGCCATGCGGCAGACATCACTCCGACAGCCGAACGATACTGCCTTTGGCACATATCAGATCTGGCGTCGGGACGAAGCAAATTTGAAAACCACACGCCACCCCCT
>DATDGW010000263.1:0-3164 GCA_036521895.1 Candidatus Sulfotelmatobacter sp.
CAGGCTGCTCTCGACTACATCCGCACCCTCGATCCGCGCCCCGGCCTGCGTTACAACAAAGTCCAGGCGCGCCTCATCGAGCCCGACGTTGCGTTCGTGAAGCACGGCGACGAGTGGCTGGTCATCATGAACGACGAAGACCTGCCGCAGCTTCGCCTGAACCCCGCATACAAGAAGCTGGTCACGCGCGACGGCACCAACGAAAAGAGCACCCGCGATTACGTCAAAGAGCGCTACAAGAGCGCCATCCAGCTGATCAAGAATATCGAGCAGCGCAAGCAGACCATCACCAAAGTGTGCTACTGCATCGTCGCCCGCCAGCAGGATTTCCTCGAACGAGGCATCGATCAACTGAAACCCATGATGATCAAGGAGGTGGCCGAAGAAATCGGCGTGCATCCTTCCACGGTAAGCCGTGCAGTCGCCAACAAATACGCCCACACACCGCAAGGCGTATTCGAACTGCGATATTTCTTCAGCGAAAGCGTTCAGGGCCCCGAGGGCGGTGGCACTTCGCTCCTGATCCTCAAGCGCCGCGTCAAGAAACTCATCGAGGAAGAAGATCCCAGCCGGCCGTTGACCGACGAGCAGATCACCCGCATCCTGCAATCGCAGGGCATCCAGGTGACCCGCCGCACGGTGGCCAAATACCGTGAAGACATGCGCATCCCGAGCACGCACCAGCGCCGGGTCAAGAAATAACGTAGCGCCGGCATCTCGCCGGCTGTCGCGGGGGCGTCCCGCCCGCGCTGCAGCCCAGCGAGCACCACGCTACCAGGTTCCAATGCAGTGCCCGATTTAGCTCATCATTTGAATTCTTAGGAGGGGCGCTCATGAACGTGGAATACACTGGCAGACAATACGTCGTTACTTCCACCATCCGCAAAGAAGTCGAAAACGGCCTCACAAAGATCCGCAAAATTCTCGGCGACCGCTTTGAAACCAAGGTCATCCTCGCCGTCGAAAAGCACCGCCACAAAGCCGAAATCACCATCAGTCCGCGCAACGGCCCGCTGGTCGGCCTGGCTCAGGCCAAGGACATGACCATCGCCGTCAACGAAGCGCTCGACCACCTCGAGAAACAGGCGGTCAAATACAAAACGCGCTGGATGTCGAAGAAGCGCTCGGCGCGCAAGAGCGAGGAAGTCAAAAAGTGGAACGGCCACTCGCCGCGAGTCGATGAGCAAGTTTCGCAAACCGATCTGCAGACCGTAGTCGGCACGTCGGAAAAGACGGCGGTCCCGGTCATGGTTCACAAGTATCCTGCCGTGGCCAAGACCACCGAAGTCCACCTGGTTCGTTCGGATGAAGCCGTCGCCATGCGCCCCATGACGCTGGAAGAGGCCATCAAAGAAGCCCACTTCCGCGACCGCGACGTCTTCGTCTTCCGCGATCCCAAAGGCAAGTTGATGATCCTGCACCGCACCCGCGACGGCAAGATGGAGTTGATCGAAGCGCCGTAGCGGCAGGGAAGTCAGCAGACTGGTGTGGGACGGGTGCCTCGCCCGTCCCTTTCAATTGAATGTAGGAACTCCAACCATGGATTTCGCCAAGCCCGCGATTCGCTTTCTGTGCCACTATCTGACGATGCGCTCAGACCATCGCCACGATGGAGTTCGATTCGAGACGGACTAGGGAAAGATAACAATGTTCTATGCCGGCACCTACGAGGCGATTCAATATGTCGAAGGTTGCCTGGAAGCTCAACCGTTTAGTCTGGCCGGTGGTCCTCACCCTCTTCACAGCCGCTGCCGTGTGCGCATCCAAGTCGAACAACTTGAAACATTACAAGGGCACGCCCTATCAAGATGCCCGCTACCGAGGCGGCCCTCAGAAAATCCCCGGACGCGTAGAGTGCGCCTACTACGATCGCGGGGGAGAAGGCGTCGCCTATCATGACGTCGACGCCAAGAACAACGGCAGTGGAAGCCTCAATCCCGCGGACGGAACATACCTAAACCAGTTCCGCATGGACGAAGGCGTCGACATCTCCTATACCAAGTTTCATGACCAGATCGACAACAGCCCGTACAACCTCGTCGTGCCCCCAGAAAACCAGCTCTATGTCGGTTGGACCGAGCCCGGAGAGTGGTTCAACATCTCCGTGCAGGCTGACCACGCCGGCGTATATGCGGCCGATGTTCTGTACACCTCAAATCGCGGCGGAACCATCTCGCTGAATGTGAACGGAAAGGACGCTACCGGACCACTAACAATTCCCTCCACATTCAACGCCGCCGATCCCATAGCCTGGCGGCAGTGGCATCACTGGAACCTCGCGTCAGCCCTCATCAAGTTGCGCCTTTCCGCCGGCAAAAGCGTGCTCACCGTACACATCCTCACCGAAGGAAACATGAATCTCGCATCTTTTGATTTCAAAGCGTCTCAATAGCGAAATCAGCCGTGGAGTTTCCCTTCGTGCACCTTCGTGCCCTTGGTGGTGAATGCCTTCCAATCTGCCCGCTGGAATTCGTATTGATACGTTTGAATAGAGCCATTCGCGTGCTAGAATTCGCCGCCGAGGGGAATTCTCCATGATGAACCGCATCCATCTCCGGCTCTTCTACATTCTTACCGTCACCGCAGTGTCGGCCTTTTCGACCTTGCCCTGTTACAGTCAGACGCAGACTTCCGCCAAGCTTTCCGTCCACTGGGAAGAGCTCACCGCCTCCGATTTTCGCGAAGGGATCCATCGTTCGCAGGGAACGTGCCTGCTCCCCTTCGGCATCCTCGAAAAGCACGGACCGCATCTTCCCCTCGGCACCGACCTGCTCGATGTTCGCTATGCCGCCCTGCACGCCGCCGAGCAAGAGTACGCTGTCGTCTTCCCCGAATACTACTTCGGCCAGATCGCCGAAGCGCGCCACGAACCCGGCACCATGGCCTACAGCCGCAACCTGCAACTCGCCCTGCTGCAGGAGACCACCGACGAGATGGCCCGCAACGGCTGCAAGAAAGTCCTGATCGTCAACGGCCACGGCGGCAACGACAGCCTGCTTCCATATTTCGCGCAGACGCAGCTCGACAAGCCGCACGACTACGTGGTCTACGTCTTCGACGAGCGCACTCCGCAGCACGGTGGCCCCGCCAGAAAGACCAAGATCGACATGCATGCCGGCGAAAGCGAGACCTCGAAGATGATGATCTCCCACCCCGAACTCGTG
>DATDGW010000264.1:0-13188 GCA_036521895.1 Candidatus Sulfotelmatobacter sp.
TCAATCAAACTCTCTGTGCGCAACAGGCACCCGCGCAATAGAAAAGCAGGGTTACGGTTTCATCGGAATCGCGTAGTGCGATGCAATCAGTCGCCACCTCCCGCCCGCCTTCATCCACACATCGGTACAGCGGTCGTGGAAATCGTAGGGCCCATCCTTATCCTTGCCTTTTTCGTGATAAACCCCAGTCAAGATCGCGGTGTTCCCGTGCATCCGCACTTTGATGTCGGTCATGTCCGCCACCTCCACGCCATTCGTCGATGCAGCGCTGAAGCTAATGTACCCCGTTTTGCCAAAGATGTTGCCGTCCTCAAACGTAATCACGAAATCTTCGTCCAGCAGCGACGCCAAAAGCTCGAATTTCCGCTCCTTGTACGCTTCTGTCAGTTTGAAATCGAGGGCCCGGACCTGAGCCGCTTCCGAATCTTGCTGCGCCGCCGCCCGAGTGAACGGAACGGCCAGCAGCGACAGCATCAAAGCCGACTGCAGGACTTTTCGCATCTCTCCATATTTCACGATCGCGTCCCCGGCGGCAAGTTCCTTCCGGGACCACCCATCCCGCGGCCTTGTGCTACTCTTGCCGTGCCCTCCGTCTGCGGTTCCACTCATGGGATCCACAGCATCAGCCCGCTTGCCCCAAACTCTACCCAACGACGTTCGCTTTGGCACCGCCGGCTGGTCTTATAAGGACTGGGAAGGCGTCTTCTATCCCCCGGGAATGCAGCACCGCAGAATGCATCCCCTCGCATACCTGGCGCGCTTCTTCGATACCACTGAGATCAACACGTCGTTCTACGGCCCCATCAAGGCCCAACTCGCGAAACTCTGGTGCCGCAAAGTCGCCGGCGTAAATCCGCGCTTCCTCTTCACGGCCAAGCTCTATCGCGCCTTCACCCACTCGCCCGTGATGGGCCCCACGTCCGCTGCCACCATCCGCCCTACCGACGACGACGAAGCCCGCACCCGCGAAGGCCTCGACGTCCTCGCGAACGAAGGGCGCCTCGGGGCTCTTCTCATTCAGTTTCCGCTCTCGTTCAAGAACACCTCGCTGAACCGCGAATATCTCGACCGCCTTCTCCGTCAGTTCATCGAATACCCGCGCGTCGTCGAAGTCCGCGACTCCAGCTGGGACAATCCCGAAACCCTGGCCTCATTCGCCCACCAGCATGTCGCCTTCTGCAACATTGATCAGCCCGTCCTCGGACGTTCCCTTGCCCCCACCGACCACGTCACCGCGCCCCTCGCCTACGTGCGCCTCCACGGACGCAACTATGACCAGTGGTTCGACTCCGACAACCGCGACGATCGCTACAACTATCTCTATAACGAGAGGGAATTGGCGGGTTGGAAGGAACGAATTGAAACCGTCGCCGCGAAAGCGGAAACAACCTACGTCATCACCAACAATCACTTCGAAAGCAAAGCCGGAGTCAACGCCCTCGAGTTGAAAGCCATGTTGACCGGCAAGCGTGTCCCCGCGCCGCCCACGCTCGTCCAGAAATATCCGGAACTCCACAGATTTGCCGACCCCGCCGAGGACTCCGACGGCCCTCCCCGATTGGCGCTAACGTAAGGGCGTCCACCGAACGGCGCTTCTGCCCGTATTCCCTAGAAAGCCAGCCATCGCTCATATACCATGGGCGACCAGTCTGGAAGATCACCGAAATAAGATCGCAGCCATGTCCGCACCGACGCAAACCGCTCTTGAGAACGATCTCGGCTTCGCGGAGCGCGCAGCGGGCCCTTGCGTCTTCGTGTTATTTGGCGCTGCCGGCGACCTGACCAAGCGCAAATTGGTGCCTGCACTGTTCAATCTGGGGAAGGCAAAGCTGCTGCCGGAGAACTTCGCTGTGATGGGCGTTTCCGTCGACGATCTGAGTCTGGACGATTTTCGGGCCCAGGTCTTCAGTTTCCTGCCCGCCGGATCAGACTCGGCCGGCGCTCTCGAGTGGTTTCGCAATCGCCTGTTCTATGAGCGCGGCGACTTCGCCGATCCAGCCACATTTTCAAGACTCCGCGAGCGCCTCACCGCTATCGACGCCGAACAACATACGGACGGGAACTATCTCTTCTACCTGGCCACCGCACCCAAGTTTTTTGCGCAGATTGTGCAGCAACTCGGCGCGGCCGCGCTTGCGCGCCAGGAGAACGGCCACTGGCGCCGCGTGGTCATCGAAAAGCCGTTCGGGCACGACCTGGAATCGGCGCAAGCGTTGAACCGCGACATCAAGAACGTCCTCCAGGAAAAGCAGATCTACCGCATCGACCACTACCTGGGCAAAGAGACTGTGCAGAACATCATGGTCTTCCGCTTCGATAACGCCATCTTCGAGCCCATCTGGAACCGGCGCTATATCGACCATGTGCAAATCACCAACGCCGAAACCGTGGGCGTAGAACGCCGCGGCGGATATTTCGACACCGCTGGAACCCTGCGCGACATGGTCCCCAACCACGTCATGCAACTGCTCAGCCTCACCGCCATGGAATCGCCGGTTTCGTTTCAGCCCGACGCCGTCCGCAACGAGCAGGCCAAAGTTTTGCATTCGATCCAGCCCCTAAATTCCGATGACGTCCTACAGCGCTGCGTGCGCGGGCAATACGGCCCCGGAGTGCTCGCGGGAGAAAAAGTGGCAGCATACCGCGCGGAGCCCGGAGTTTCCCCGGAATCGCGCACCGAGACCTTCGTCGCCTTCAAGCTCAACATCGACAATTGGCGCTGGGCTGGTGTGCCGTTCTATCTGCGCACCGGTAAGCGTCTCGCCCTGCGCCACACCGAGATCGCCATCCAGTTCAAACGCACTCCCTTCGAACTGTTCCGCAACGCTCCCTTTCACAAGCGGCATACCAACACGCTCGTCATCCAGATCCAGCCCGTCGAAGGGATCTCGCTGAGCTTTGGAGCCAAGGTTCCCGGGCCGCTTCTGCGCGTTGGGTCCGTCGACATGAGTTTTGAGTACTCTAAGTATTTCGGAGCCGACGCCTATACCGGATACGAGGTTTTGTTGTATGACTGCATGATCGGAGACGCGACTCTATTCCAACGCGCCGACATGGTCGAAGCCGGTTGGAGCATGGTCGATCCTGTCTTGGACGTGTGGCGAGCGCTGCCTCCGCGCAAGTTTCCCAATTATGCTTCCGGCAGTTGGGGGCCGGCGGAGGCCGATCAATTGTTAGGAATGGATGGCCGCGGGTGGAGGAGAATTGAATCATGATCCTTGCAGGCGAAATCGGTGCGACGCACACCCGACTGGCCGCCTTTCAAACCGAAGGCAACCGCTTGCAATGCGTCGTCGAAAAGAATTACATGAGCCAGCAGCACGATGGCCTGTCCGGCATTCTGGCCAACTTCATCAAGACCGAAGGCATCCCGGTTCACAGCGCATGCCTCGGGGTGGCCGGCCCGGTCCGCGCAGGACGCAGCAAGATTTCCAACCTGCCCTGGGTCATCGACGCGCGCGAAGTGGCCAATCAACTCAAACTGAATTCCGTCGGCCTGCTCAACGATCTGGAAGCCTACGCCTACGGAATCGATGGCCTGGAATCAAAAGACTTCATCCCGCTGAGCGAGGGCTCGGAAGACGCGGAAGGCAACCGCGCCGTCATCTCCGCCAAAACTGGACTTGGCATGGCCGGACTCTACTGGGATGGCTTCCGCCATCATCCCTTTGCTTGCGAAGGAGGTCACGCCGACTTCGCCCCCCGAAACGATCTGCAGATGGAGCTGCTCGCCTACTTGCAGAAAAAGTACGGCCGCATCAGTTGCGAACGAATTCTCTCCGGCCCCGGAATCAAGAATATTTACGACTTCCTCCGCGATACCCACAAAGCCGAAGAGCCCGAATGGCTGAGAACCCAAATGAGCGTCGCCCCCGACCCCCCGGCCCTGATCTCGCAAACCGCACTCGAGGGCAAGGCCGCCATCGGTGATCAGACTCTGTCGATTTTCGTCAGCGTCTTCGGCGCCCAGGCCGGGAACTGCGCCCTGAATTTCATGTCCACTGGCGGCATCTTTATCGGCGGCAGCATCGCCGCGAAGATCGTCCCCAAGATGAAGGATCCCGTGTTTCTGGAATCTTTTCTGGACAAAGGACGCATGGAAACAATCCTGAAAGACATGCCGGTCAAGATCGTGGCCAATGACGACTGTGGCATGATCGGCGCAGCCCGCTACACGCTCGTCCAGAAGGCATTCCGCACCCCATCCGGTTAGAGACCGACGTCATGTGTCCAGCTCTGATCCCAAAAACGTTCACGGATAGTCCGTCACCTTCGGAGTCACCCGCGGTTTCATCGCGGTCGCCTCGCCCGTGACGTTGATCACGTGGTTGATCGCGCCGTGCTCCCCCAGCGCCACGGTGATCATGTCGTGAAATCGCACCTGCGGGCTTTTCGGCACCTCGATCGCCCGGGTCAACACAACGTCGGGATCGATAAAGACGCTGTATACGCCCAGGCCCCACGCCTCATGGCTCGTCACTGCATCCGCCACTTTGTACGAGGCCCACCCGTTCACCCCCGGCGCACTCGTATAGCTCGCCTGATTTGGAGGATCGTAAGGAATCTCGGACTGATAAAAGTACGTCCTGCCGCCATTGCCCTTCCACAGAACCTGAAATTGCTGGTGATGCTCCACGAACAGGCCGTAGATCGTGACGTCGTTTCCAATGACCACCAGGCCATTTGCGCTGGTATTCAGCTCCCAACCAACTCCGTCACCGTGGTCCGCCCTCCAGATCCAGGTATGGTCCACGAGAGTGGCATTGCTGTTGATCCGTAAAGTCACCTTGGTTCGTCCCAGCGCCGCGCCGCCCACGCGAAAGAAAACATCGTGCAGCACGATCGGATCCTTCGCATGCCGCGCCCGGCTTCCCTCCGGACCCACCTCCAGCAGCACGGGAGACTCGCTCGGCCCCGCATCGAACAGCAGCCCCGCAATCTCAATCCCGTCCGCATCGGCGGTCGTCATCGCCGCCGTGCCCTTCACCGGTCGCAGCGTCGCAAACCCCAGCCCCAGCACCACCGTATGCGGCCGCGTCACGCGAATCGGAGCGGCCAAGTCATAGATTCCCGGCGTCAGAATCAGGTTCCTGCCCTGGGCCAGCTGCGCGTTGATCGTCTCCGCTGTATCGACATCCGGGCGGGCGATATAAAACTGCGCAATCGGAATCGTCTCTCCCGGAGTTTCTCCCCCGCGCCACGTTATCCCCATGCTGTCGCTGTACAGCCGCGGAACCCGCACGCTGAACTCGCCCGCGGCACTCACCTGCAGAAACGGCTTCTCGCGCACCACTGGCGTACGCACAACCTTCGTGTAGGGCGGAGAAGGCCATGCTCCCTCCGGCGGAGTCACCACGCCGACAAACACCATATTCCAGTTCGAGCCCGTCCAACTCTTCCAATCGCAGTTGCGCGAAATCCATTGTTGCTGGCTGCCGGAGTCCACATTCCCGTCCACCAGCGAATCCGACATCCAGCCGCCACTCGCCCATCCATGATGCTGGTGGAGCACCAGATCGCCGCGCACATGCATGCGCCGCAGCGACACCGCCTGCGATACCGCCCACTGCATCGTGCCGCCCGCCGGCGCTATCGAAATCCCTTCCGCAGCTCTCCAGAATGTCGTCGTCGCGTTGTTGTGTTCGTGATTCGCATCGGCGTGCAGGTTGCCCGCAATGCGGACTGCATCGGGCGATGCGCCCAGCCCCATTACCTCGGTATAGAAGCCGACTGGCACATCCACTGCATAGCTTCCGGGCAGGAAGAAGAACGCGTTCCGCTGCGGCCCAAACTCGTTGTGCTCCTGCACGGCATACACCGCGTCAATCTGCTTCTGGATCGCCTGCGCCGGCATCGATGGATCGAAGATCACCACATTCGGTCCAAAATCCGGCTTTGCGCTCTTCGCCGCTAGCGCCGGCAAAGCCGCTCCCAGCAGTCCCGCCCACAGCAGTCCCGTAGTGAAGCCCAACTGTCTCAAGACCCGAAGCGTGCGCCTCCCGCCATAAGTCCCTCCTGACTCCAAGATGGAAATCCTCTGGTGGGGTCTCCGGCTCATAGACCTAACTCCTTCACTTGCTTCTCATCGTGTCCGAGCCAGTGTGCAACTTCATGCCAAACCACTCGTTTCACTTCGGCCCGCAAATCTCCTCGTGAACAGCGCAGAATTGGGTCGCGAAAGACAAATATTAAATCGGGGGCGATCCGCAAGAGGTCGTGTCGCTGTTCAGTCCGATGCACACCACTATACAATCCCAACAGCTCATGGCCCTCTGGCAAGTTGCTTTTTTTCAGCATGTCCTCTGCTGGTTCGTCCACTACCTGGATGCCAGGGAAATCTGGTAGCTCCCTGATCTCTTGCGGCAACGTTGTGAATGCCCACTCCACAATCTCGTCAAACGGTTCCGAGTTTGAGCGTTCGACCATAAGACTAAGGCGTAGTAGCGCCGGCATCTTGCCGGCTATCCCCGCGGCGTCTCGCCCGCGGGACAGATGGAGTGTGAGGATCAACCCGAAGCACACCGGCCCGTGCTTGTGCTCAAGAATCGCTGCCAGGCACGCCCGACGCCCCGCACTCTTTCCACAGCCTTTCCCAATTCCACATCCCGGATCCCACCTCGATCGGCAACGGGAATCCCATCTGATGCGCGAGCATTAGCACCTGCCCGCGATGGTGGGCTTCGTGCGAAAGCATGTAGCACAGCATTTCCACGCCAATGGGCCAGGGCTGCGCCCAGCCGTCTCTGCGAAACGTCTCAATGCGGCCGCCACCGCCGAGCCCTTCCGCCAGCATCTCCACGCAGCGCGTGGCGCTCAGCGCCAATCCGGCGCGGGCCTGCTGCGGCGTGCAGTGCGTGCGGTTGAGCTGTCGAGGAACCTTCAGGTGCGGAGCGGTAAGCCTGACCCACTTGCAGCGAACGTTGTGCATGTGGGTGAAGATCGCCGCAATGGTGCGGACCTTGCCCGGCGGTTTGGCGCTCCACGCGGCCGGGTCAAGATGTTCGATGAGAACCTGGTTCATCCGCTCGTTGGCGGCAAAAATCTGGACTGCTGTCCGGCCGAGTTGTGTATGAAACTTGGGTTGACGCGCGGTCACGGTTCCTTGCTCCCTGACCATAATACTTCCGCAGGCGACCCATCCGGACGGAATCCACCACCTCCGACCAACGCGACCAACACCAACGGGACCTAAGTCATCCGAGAAAACTTCTGTCGCGCCTGGTTCCACTCTTCAGTGGAGAACAGTCGCGGTCCCACCTCAATCAGGCGGGGCGTCATATTGAAGACGGCCACCCGTGTCCAGGGCCTGCCATCCCGCATCCGCAGTCCCTTTTCATTCAGGTCGCTGACGATGCTCGAATAAGGGAAGTCCTGGACTAGCAACTCCATCATCAACATGAGCGTTCGATTCTCGACGGGATCGATCTCCAGGCGCTGGCAATCGTTCGAGATCCGCAATCCGTAGGGGATCTCCTCGTGGAATGCGCCTTGGCTCGGGGACTCCGACTCGGGCAACTCGCGCCGCCATTCGATCGATACCATTTGCCATCCCGCTGCCGTCCGCTGCCGTATCACCTCGGGACTAAACGGCCCGGAAATCACATCACGAATCCGCTCAAAATTAGCCATCATCCAGCCCCCCGGAGTCTTTCTTCGCGGGAATACGAGGCGCACTTCGCCTGCCAAAGTCGAGTCCGCGACGAGCCTCTTAACTGGCTGTCAGCATTGAAGGAGTTGGAGGTCCGTCGTCTACAGTCGGATTCAATGCTGTCCACTTGTGCAAATTAGTGTTCGTCTCTGGACGGCCGGAAAAAGGGCGACCGACAGGGATAACAAAACACGGGGAGCAAGTTACGGTCCGATCCAAGCGCAACTATGTCTTAATAAATCAAGCAGAATCATTATTTTGTGCGCCAAGGCGGAAGTATCACCGGAGGTGCAGATCGAAGATCATGCCGGGCATGGACTTCGTGCCCGCTAGTCGATGAGAGGGCGCGTTCGCTGGTGAAGGGCCTCAGGCGCCCAGCGCCGCATGATCGGCCAGCCGGCGTTTGTTGTAGCGCAGCGCGACGTTCATGAAGACATGGCCGAGGGAGGTCTCGAAGCTGATCATTAGAGCTTCGGTATCTTCACTGGTCTTGTCGCCTTCCTGCGCCGTCAGAAGAAGCGGGGGATGCACGCGGAAATGGAAGCCCTGGTCGTTGAGCGCCGAGATCGCGTTGCCCACAACCTGATTCGCCAGTTCGAAGATGGTTTCCTTGATCAACGCATCCGACTCAGGCAGCTCGGCGCCCGCATAATGGCTCGCCACGCGCACCGCCGTCTGTGGTTCCATGTCGAGCACGATCCGGCCCTCGATGTCACCCGTCAGCGCGATCATGCCTGCCACACCCCTGCGACGATAGGCATCCTCTTCCATGGTGAGGTTGCCCACCTTAGTGGTGCACTGCAACCCTTGCGACAACACGGCGTCTGCCGCGTTGATGAAAGGCTGGATCAGTTCCATCTTCATCGCGTTAGACTCCCGCTCCCGCTGCGTTGGCTACGGACCCGTCGTCGCCCAGGACGTACTTGATGACCTCGTACAGCACTTCCGGCTTCACCGGCTTCTGCACGAAATGACGCGCTCCCCGTTGCAGGGCCGCGACAATGTTCTCCTGGTAGCCCACCGAGGAGACCATCACGATGCGCGCTTCTGGATGTTGTTGAACGATCCGTTCGGCCGCCTCGATTCCTTCCATCTGTGGCATGGTGATGTCCATGAGCACGATGTCCGGATGCGTGCGGTCGAACTCGCTGATGGCAGTCAAGCCGTCGCCGGCCTCGGCTGCCACCTGCCCGCCGAACGTTTCGATCATGCGGGCCAGATTCTTACGGGCAAACACCGAGTCGTCCACGATCAAGTAGCGGACCGGCTGCCCGTCCTTGCTGCGTTTCACTGGTGCGAACTGCTCCATACAGACCTCCCCTGTCTACTGCATATCATGCCCGGCTGGTCCCGCACCAGATGACGCTGGTCACGGGTACCTGCCGCGCCCAAACTCAGCTTCCGGCGCGTACCGCGCGCCCGCTGGACCCCATTTCGGATCCCGAATTCCGTCCACAAATCGCCTGCAGCGTCGACGCCATTACATCCAGCCCAACCACCCGAATGGCGTACCCCCGCTCGATCGCCGCCTTCGGCATGCCGTACACCACGCAGGACTCTTCGCTCTGCGCGATTGTCATGCCACCCTCTTTCTTCACCGCTCCCAGACCCTCGGCGCCATCGTCACCCATGCCCGTCATGAGTACTCCGACCGCCTGCGCCTTGAACTCGTCGGCCGCGCTGCGCAACAGCACATCCGCGCTCGGACGGTGCCCGTTCACCCGCGCCTCGTCCCCCAGTACCACAATGTCTCCCAGAGGCAGCCGCTTCACTTTCATGTGCCGGTTCCCCGGACAGATCAGCACCCGTCCCGGCAGCAACACATCTCCCGACTGCGCTTCCTTCACCCGCAACGGACAGGCCTCGTCAAGCCGCCGCGCGAACATGTCGGTGAATCCATCCGGCATGTGCTGCACCACCGTGATCGCCCCGGGAAAGTCTCCGGGGAGCTGAGACAGCACGTATTCCAGCGCCTGCGGACCGCCCGTCGAGACTCCGATGGCGACCACCTTGTTCGGGGACGCCGACGAAACCGGCGCCTTCTCTCGCTTCGGTGGAATTCCCGGCAGCATGCGCGGCTTCAGCTTGCACTCCGCCGCCGCCTTCACCTTGGCGATCAACTCCCGCGACGTCTCCGCCATGTGCGCCGTGGCGTCTTTGGGCTTGGTCACGAAGTCGAATGCCCCCAGCCCCAGCGCCTTCATCGTGACCGACGCCCCCTCGGTGCTGTGCGAGCTGAACACGATCACCGGCACGGGCTGCCGCCGCATGATCTCCTTCAGCGTGTCGATCCCGTTCATCCCCGGCATTTCGAGATCGAGCGTCACCACGTTGGGCTTCAGCTCTTCGATCTTCTTCAGACAGAACGTGCCATCCATCGCCGTTCCCACCACGTCGATGGATTCATCGGCCACCAGCATCTGCGGAATCAGCTTCCGCATCAGCGCCGAATCGTCGACCACCAGCACGCGCACGGGGCCGTTCTTCATGCCTGGCCTCCCGCGACTGGGGTGAGCGACAGCCGTACGCGGTCGGTGGGCGACAACAACAAGCCCGAATTACACTGCCCCAACTGCTCCGGGCGCGCGCGGGCCACATGCTCCACCACCGCGGGCAGGTTCAGAATCAGCACCACGCGACCGTCTCCCAGAATCGAGGCGCCGGAGACCAGATCGGTGTGGAACGTTTGGTCATCGAGCGCCTTGATGACTAATTCCTCTTCGCCCTCCAACGCATCGACAATCAAGCCGTACTTCCTCTCTCCCACGGTAATGACGAGCACAAAGAGCTTGGATTTTCGATCTCCCTCAGCCGCCACCGGACGCCCCAACCGCAGCAGCGGCAGCACCTGGTTGCGCAGCTGCAGAACTTCGTAGTTGTCGACCTGGTGCACTTCGGTTTCGAACGTGCGCGCAATTTCCAGCACCGCATTCAGCGGTATGGCATACAGCCGTTGCTCCACCCAGAACAGCAGCGCCTTGATGATGGCGAGAGTCAGGGGCAGTTTCAGCCGGAAGGTTGTGCCCTGCCCGCGTCGCGTCTCCACGCTGATCGAAGCCTTCAGCCGGTGCAACACGCTCTGCACCACATCCATGCCCACGCCCCGCCCGGAGACTTCGGTGACCTGCTCCGCTGTCGAGAAGCCCGGGCGGAAGATGAAGTCGAGAGTTTCCGCTTGGCTCATTCGCGCCGCTTCTTCTGGCGTCGTCATCCCAAGTTCAATGGCCTTGGCGCGAATCTTCTGGGCGTCGATGCCGCGCCCGTCGTCGGTGACTTCGACCACCACCTGGTTGCCATGGTGATACGCGTTCAGGCGTACGACCCCTTGGGGCTTCTTGCCCGCTTTGCGCCGCTCCTCGGCCGGTTCAATGCCGTGGCTTACCGCGTTGCGCACCAGATGGGTCAGAGGCTCGGCGATCGCATCGAGAATTCCCTTGTCGAGATCGGTGTCCTGTCCGCTGATGTCGAGTTCCACTTCGCGCCCGCATTGCCGCGAGACATCGCGCACCATGCGCGGGAAACGCCGGAATAGCTGGTCGACGGGCACCATGCGGATCTTCATCACGGAGCGCTGCAGATCGTTCAGCACCCGCGCCTGGAAAGCCATCGCGTCGCCAAACTTGCCGCGCAGCAGCTCTTTCGGATAGCGTTTGGCGAATTCATTCAGAGCCTGCTGCAGCATCGACTTGCCGATAATTAGTTCGCCCACCAGATTGAGTACGTTGTCGATGCGGCCGGCTTCCACGCGCAGCAGGTTCTCTTGCGCGGCCGCGACCGATCCCGTTCCGGGCGCAGCAGCGGCGGGAGCCTCGGGCGTGCTCACATCGGCTTCAGGCGGACTCGCGTCGACGTTCTCCTCGGGGCCAGGACCGGGCAGCGCGGCGGCCTGCGGAGCCGGGCTCGCCTCCAGCATGAGCTCGACCGTGACTTCGCCCGCAATCGTCGGAATCTTGCACTTGGCCGCAATCTGTTCCGCCGTCTGCACACTGCCCAGCACGAACTCCACCTGCTTGGAGGCCGCTGGCGATTTCGCATCAGGCCGCACCGCAAGGACCGGACCCATGACGCCAATGGCGTTGTGCACCAGTTGCCGTCCGGCAATCGGCATGGCGCAGTGCGGGTCGATCTTCACCACGACGTGATACACATCCTGGCCGCTCGACTGCGCCTGCGTCATCGCCAGCTTTTCGTACTCGGTCCAGAGCGCGTCCACCTCGGCCGCTGCCCGCGCTGCCGAGGCCTTCGCCGACGCTGTGGCGCTCGATGTCTTAGGAGCGGGTGCTTTCGCAGACGACGCTGGGGTCGAGGAAGTCTTGCCCGCTGGCTTCCGCCTACGCTTGGCTTTGCTTGTCGGTGCAGCCGTCAGATCGTGGATCTTCTTGCTCAGACTCTTGGTGGACGGAAGCTTGGTGCCGTGGCGATAGGCCGCAATCATCGCGGTAAACAGGTCGGCGGCGGCGAAGGCGATCTCGGCCACGGCCGTTTGCGTCGCCGTACCGTCGAGCGACAGGGCATCCTCAAACTGGTGCGCGAGTTCGCTCAACTCGCGCAGCCCGCAGGCCGCCGAGTCGCCCTTCAAGGTATGCACCGTGCGCCGTATGCTCCGCGCGATCTCCTCATCGCCGGGATTCTTTTCGAGCTTCAGCGCTTCGTCGTTCAGCGCCTGCAGCAACTCCTGCGAAGTCTCAAAGAAGAGCTCCCGCAGTTCGAGGCCGCGCTCATCGGGGGCATTCGTCATGCGTTACTCCCTCACCTCAAGGCGTTGATACGCCGTGCCGCTGTCCTTGTGCAGCATCTGAAATTTCTTGGTCAGACCCAGCAGGCTTTCCGCATGGCCTACAAACAGATAGCCGCCAGCGTTTAAGCAGCGGTAGAACTTTTCAATCAGGCGCTTTTGCTCGGCCTCGTCGAAGTACATCATCACGTTGCGGCAAAAGATGATGTCGTTACGCTGCGGCAGATACTCGGTCTTCAGATTATGGAAGTCGAAGTGGACCATCTCTTTCAGCGGCTTCTTGATGGTGTAACGTTCGGCGATTTTGTCGAAGTAGCGCAGCCGGTAGCCGTAGTCGACCATCGACATCTGGTTCTCGCTGTAAGTCGCTTCCTGCCCGGTGCGCAACACCGAATAGCTGATGTCGCTCGCCAGAATCTCCACCCGCCACGGCGGCGGCACCAGCGGTTTCGGCAGCGGCAAGTCCATGGGCAGCGGATTGCGCAGGTAGTAGTAGGCCAGCGCGTCGGTCACAAGCATCGCCAGCGTGTACGCTTCCTGGCCGGTCGAGCAGCCCGCACTCCACAGGCGCAGGGAAAAATCTCTGCGCTCCTGCTTGCGGCGAAGAATGTCGTCGAGAATGTCTTTATGGAACAGATCCATTTGTGCCTTGTTGCGGAAAAAGCTGGTTTCGTTAACCGTGAGATGTTCCAGCAGCTTGGCTAACTCCTCTTTCCCTTCCTTGCTGATGAGCAGGCGGTAATAACTATAAAAGGAGTCCAGTCGGCACTCTCTTAGGCGGCGTTGCAAACGATCCTGCAGGAAA
>DATDGW010000265.1:0-4574 GCA_036521895.1 Candidatus Sulfotelmatobacter sp.
CTTTTGGGGATGAAATCCGAAGACAAACTGGTTACACTCTGTGCTCATAGGGCTGTTGCTCCTTCTTGGCAGAATCTTTCTAGACAAAAGAGTTATGCCATGAAGCAACAGCCTTTTTCAATTAAGTATGAGAAATTCGGGCTAGATTTTCCAAGGCACCCACGATGCGATCGTAGCCCCAGCTGGGATTTTCTTTCGCCATTTGCAGGACTAACCGTTCTGCTTCCTCATTCATTCGCGGTCGACCGACTCGTCGGCGAAATCTCGATCCGTCGAACTTGTTGGCGATGAGCTTTCGGTACCAGGCCAGCAGCGTATCCGGCTTCGCGACAGCCGCCAATTCTTCCAAGGCTTTCCGTCCGAGCCGCTGGGCGATCTCCGCCAATGTCGCCTTTTCACCTTCTGAAAGCAGCAGTCGACCCTTGATCTGAGCTCTCAGGATCCGGTTCTCTGCCCCAAGATATTCGTTCCGCAACAGGAGTTCTTGATTGACCGTTCCGGTGACGTAGGTCACCATCCGCGCCCAAAGCATCTTGGATTCCTCCTGGATCTACCACCCATTGAAAGCGAGATTGTAGACGCTGTTTTTCAGCCGGAGAAGCCCATTCGAGGCGAGCCTGTGGCAAGCTGCAAGTTCCGCGATTTCAACTCGTTTGAGTTTCTTGACCTTACGGGGTTTTCGGCATGGGCCTGCAGCGATATAGGCCGCTCTTTCTAATTCGATAAGAGTTATTGTTCCTGGTAGGTGACGCTGCCATTTCGGATTGTGTAACGTATCTTAGAAAACGCCACAATGTCCTTTGCAGGGTCACCGCTCAGGACTACGAGGTCCGCGTCCATTCCTTTCGAGATACGGCCAGTGTGATCGGAATACCCGAACTCTCGCGCTGGATTTGTCGTGAGGGACGCCAGGATTTGTTGATAGTTCATGCCGGCTTGCGACATGAGAGTGAATTCCAAAGTGGTGTCGTAGTGATCTATATAGCCGATATCCGTTCCAAACAGAATGTCGCCGCCGGCCTGAGAATAAGCACGGAGTTCGTCAACCATTCGGGCGATCCAGGCCCGGCGCTCCTGATCGGAGATGTTTGCCTTGCGGGCTTCGAAATCGAAAAGCGTCAACGTCGGTATCAAACTGAGCTTCGCGCGTTTTAATCGGGTAGTGAAATCAGGAGTCCACGGTGGTGATTGCGGGACCGTATGGGCCAGAACGTCTACTCCCGCGTCGATTGCGACATTAACGCCTTCTACATTTTGAGGATGCGCAAAAACCGGCAAATGGTGTCGGTGGGCCTCCTCAACCGCAGCCTTAGCAATAGCCAAGGGCAACACTGCAACCTCTCCTCGTGCTTGAGCAGAGCCAGTAAACAATTTAATTCCATTCGCACCTTTGGCGGCATGGTCGCGCACTAGAGCAATCGCTTGCGCTGGAGTCGTTGTGTCCGCAATGTGAATATTGTTTTGTTTAAGAAAATCACGAATATAGATGGGTGCAATGGTCCAAATGGGCTCGCCTACGGTGAGAATGTGGGGACCACGCAGTTCGCTGCTCTCGATGCGACGGCGCAGCGCAAGGGTGTTATCAAGCACAGATGCGAGATCGAACACAGTAGTGAAGCCCCAACGGTTGAACATTATGTCCAGTTGTTTGTCTAGCTCCTTTGCGCCGGAGTCGCGTGCGTGAAGCAGGGCAGGAGGAATGATATGGACATGGTTGTTCCAGAAACCTGCAGTGACCACGAGACCTCTGCAATCAATAATGGTCGTTCCAGGTGGGATTTCGATCGTCGAGCTAGACCCAACGGACACAATATGACCGTGGTGTATGAGGATCGATCCGTTGTCAATCGGTGGATCTGTTGGGGACGGATAAACCTTTGCGCCAATCAGTGCCAAGTCAGAAGTGCCGCTGAGGCTGCTTGCGACAAAAAATAAACTCAGAAGAAGAGCGAACCGGATTCGCCCTCAGTGGTCAGGGCAAAAGCGGCCATGCGTGGTCACTTCAAAACCGGCCATATGGAATGGCCCGGGACGTGATGCTTATTTATCCTGATTTCTCCTGATCAGGCAAGTCTGTTTTGGTTCTCCAGCTCCGCGGTCCACACTTAAGGATGTGGCCGTGGTGAAGCAGACGGTCGAGCATGGCCGTGACCGCGGCACTGTCGCCGAGCAGTTTGCCCCAGTCTTCCACAGGGCGGTTGGAAGTGAGGAGTGTGCTGGCGCGTTCATAGCGGCGCATGACGATCTCCAGCAACTCTTCTCCCGCTGTGGGTCCTAACTTCCGCATTCCCAAGTCATCGATGATGAGCAGCGGCACGGTGGCCAGCAGTTCCATGTGCTCTTTGCGTTTTCCGTCGAGGGCCGCTTCGGCGATTTCCTCGAGCAGGATGTGTGCTTCGCGGTAGATCACCCGATAGCCCTGGCCGATGACCGCCTGTCCGATGGCTTGGGCCAGATGGCTTTTGCCAGTGCCGGGTGGACCTAAGAAGAGCGCGTCTTCACGGCGACCAACGAATGCGGCCGTGGCTAGATCAAAGACCAGACTGCGATTCATCTTCTTGTTGAAATTGAAGTCGAAGTTGTCGAGGGTCCTCTGCGGATCACGGAACTGTGCCTGCTTCCGGCGACGTTCCAGCAGTCGATCGCCGCGACGCGTCAGTTCATCCGACACTAGACAGGAGAGGAAGTCGATGGGTGCCATCGGTTCCACTTGCGCTTGCTGCAGCCGCGTCTCCAGCACCGCAGCGATGCCACCGAGACGCAGCTGGCGTAAAGCTCGATTCAACTCGATTAGGTTCATTCTGGTTGCTCCTTGATTTTGAGATTGATGAAGTCGCGATACACGTTAAGTTCGCGGATCAGAGGATCGATCTGTCGCAAGAACATCTGCGGGTGTGGCCGGCGCTCGAGATAACGGCGCACGAATCGGTATTCGTATACGCCGATGTCGAGAGCAGCAGCACAGGCATCTTCGACTGCCGCCGTTCCGTATTTCTTTATCAGGGAAAGCACACCCAGGATGCGACGAATGCCTGTTTCTGCTTGCCGGTCATATAGCAGCTGGCAGAACTTGCCCGTCTGGGTGCCTGCATGGGCAGCGCGTCGCAAGAGCTGCGCCGTGCTCAGCGGCATTTTCTTTGGGTGGTCTTCTTCCTCGATGCGATATCCGCCGCGCTTCTGGCGCAGATGTTCGCGAAGAAGTTGGTTGGTGCTGGGATGCAGGATGCGGACATGCAGCGCGTCCCATTGCACCTTCACGGAACGTCCGATCCATCCTGGCGGCAACCCGTAGTAGGCGGCTTCCACTTCTACGCAGCCATCCAGATGGACCACCCGTTCTCCGTATTGGTAGTAGCGGAACGGTTCGAGAGGCAGCGGCAGTAAGTGCGGTTTTTCTTCGGCGAACATCGCCGCCACTTGGCGTTTGGTCGTGCCGTGGATACGAGTGTTGGCCCAGCGCTCTTCCCAGCGATCGAGATACGCCTGTGCTTCTTCCAGGTTTTCAAAGCGCATCCCTTTGAGCGCCGTTCTCTTGGTGTAGCCGATGCCCGACTCCACTTTCCCCTTGCGATCGGGATCTTGGATCCGGCAAGGCAGAGCGGTCACACCGTAGTGAGCCAGGACATCTCGGAACAATGGGCTGACCGTGGGATCGTAGAGGTCGGGAACCGCTACGCCTTCTTTCAAGTTGTCGAGAACGATGAGTCTTGGACAACCGCCTAGGCGACGAAACGCTTTCTCATGAAGTTCCGCCCAGATGCGTACACTCGACCGCCAGGTGAGCAAGCGCACGCATTTGCGGCTGTAGCCGAGCGTCAGAACGAACAGCCGCGTCCGGTGATATTTGCCACTCTGCGGATCGCGCACCATCGGACCGCTGCCATAGTCGACTTGTGCTTCTTCTCCCGGCGCCGTGAGGATGATGCCTGCTGGTTCCGGACGTTGTGGTCCGCGCAGCTTGCGCACGAAGCGTTTCACTGCCTCATAGCCGCCAGCAAAACCGTGGTCCGATACTAGGTCTTGCCAGATCGCCATGGCGTTCCGGCCAAGACGGAGTCTCAGCTCTACTTGCTCACGATAGGGTTCGCAGGTGCTGGGCGATGACTTGGGACTCTTGGGCGACTCCGAATTTTGCGAAAAAGCCGCATGAAAGTCGGTGGTCACCTGTATGGCCGGTTTTGCCGGCGCGATGCGCCCCCACCCGGGTAAACACACCACCACTCCGGCTGCTTTTAAATATCCACTCGCCGTTTCCCTACGCACACCGGTGGCTTCCTCGATGCGCCGTAAGGACCATCCGAGCTTCCCTAATGCGATAACTTGCTGTTTCTTTTCTTCGCTCAAGACGTTGCTCATGCCGAGGGAGCCTATAAGGGCTCCTCTCGGAGTCAACGTCCCGGGCTTTGCTATGGCCGGTTTTCAGGTGACCTTACATGGCCGGATTTGGGTGACCGCTGAGGGACATTCTTTCACGGTTGGAGCAACGCCTCGGGCGAGTGCACGCACGGCAGCGGCTCGGAATCGAGAGAGATCATGAGGCTCAGATATTTGGCCAGGGCATCAATTTTTTTCAT
>DATDGW010000266.1:0-1946 GCA_036521895.1 Candidatus Sulfotelmatobacter sp.
GCAAAAAGATCGAATATGCTGGCCTGGATGGTGCGTTCTTGACGCATTGTTGGCTCCGGCGGTGACGAGTTTTACCTTTGGAATCAGTGGCATGATGCCAAAGTTTACCCGAAACCGCCGGGCCTGACATCGCCAAAATCAGCGATTCTCCAAATAACTTCAGTACCTTACCATTTATGGATGGGCACTAGATTAGTGCCTGTCCATAAACGTGTGTTTTTGCGTGACGGGTCGGCGGCGAAGGGTCACGGAGTAGGACGGTTGGGGGTGGTGAGGGGACGATTTTGACGCTGACGAGTGTATTGCGGACGATGATGGACGGAAAGTTCGAATGAGGGTGTGATCGGGCCCGCCGCGGGTCCGATCGTTTGATCGCGGGTGGAGCGCGTTAGGCTGGCTTGAGTCGGGTGAGGCGGGCCAAGTTGTAGGCGACGACGGCGGACCAAACATAGGCGCGGAAGTGGTTGAGGCCACGCCAGGTGCAGCGCGCCAAACCATAGGCGCGCTTCAAACACGAGATGTCGGATTCGATACCGGCGCGGAAGTTGCGCAGCTTGCGATAAACCCAGCAGCTCTTGACCATGTCCTCGATGCGTAGGCCGACCTTCTTGTGGAAGGCCATGTCGTGGACGCCGAGAGCCTTCGCCTGAGCGAGATTATTGCGGCTGGCAAAGCCGCCATCGGCCGCCGCCTGTCGCGGCGCCTCGCCATAGAAGGCGATATGTCTCTCCAGCATAGGCAGGAACCGTTCGCTGTCCGCCGGATTGCCGGCCTCGATCACCGAGTCGAGGATCAAGCCGCTCCTGCCGGTGGTCAGGTTCAGCTTGTGGCCGTATTCAACGTCCCGGCTGCCTTTGACGATGATGTCGGCATGCGGCTCGAACAGACTGATGATCTTGTCGCCGGCGGCAACCGCTTCGCCCTGCAGAACCCGACGCTCGGTCTGTGCGATGACCCGTTCGACCAGCGGGCGATAGTGATGGAACTGGGCTTGCCAGAGCGAAACCGCCATCGGGTCGGGCACTTGCCAAAGCTGTGTGGTGGCCTGATCGGCATAGGCCAACGTCGCCCGGGTCAGCTTGAGCAGCTCCCGGTAATGCTCAACCCGGTTCGGTCGACCGCGAGTGAACTTGATCAGGCGGGCTCGCTTCTTCACCGCGCGCCGGTGATCGCGCCACACGAGACTGCCGCCGATCAAGGTATCGACTTCCTGCAGCAGCCGCACCATTACGCGAACCGCATCCCAGAGAAGGCTGCTGTCGCTCGGATCGTGCATGAGTGCTGCCGTAACCGTACTGTCCAGCCGGATCACCTTGCCTGGCTCAATCTTCCCCTCCCGCGCACTCGCAAGAACCGTGCGATTGATCGCTTCCCAGGTCTCGGCCCGGATGGTGCTGATCGTGTTGTGCAGGACAGACTTTTTTGGGGTCCACGACAACGGCAGCCGCGCGAAGGCTCGGAACGAGGCGGAGTCTTCGAGATGAAACGCCAGCTCCTCATAGCTCAGCTGACGGTGTTGTTTGAGGAGCCCGCAGCGCAGCACTGACTCTACTGGCAGACCTTGACGCCCCGTCTCTTTGACCCCACGCCGGTGCAAATCCTCTGCCACCAGCCCGACGAGCGCCCGATGCTCATCCAGCCATTGCGACATCGCTTTCAGCTCGCGACCGATCTCGTGTCCGGCAAAAAGATCGAATATGCTGGCCTGGATGGTGCGTTCTTGACGCATTGTTGGCTCCGGCGGTGACGAGTTTTACCTTTGGAATCAGTGGCATGATGCCAAAGTTTACCCGAAACCGCCGGGCCTTACATCGCCAAAATCAGCGATTCTCCAAATAACTTCAGTACCTTACCATTTATGGATGGGCACTAACTTAGAATGGTTGGTGGCGGATTTCCAATTGACTGAAGCTGGGTCCCCTGCTCGCCAACGATGCCCTGATTGA
>DATDGW010000267.1:0-1756 GCA_036521895.1 Candidatus Sulfotelmatobacter sp.
CAACATTTCCCTGGAGAAAGTACAGTGTGGCGATGAATTCGTTGGAATATGCATCTTTGGGATCGAGACGCAGCGCGCGGCGGAGATGAGCGATGGCCAGGCCTTGCTTCTTCTGCTTGAACGCCACCCCGGCGAGCTCGATGGGAAAGCGCTTGTCCTGCGGGGCCAGGCGGCTGCCGGCTGTCAAAGCCGCACGCGCCTCATCCCAACGCTCAAGATGGCCCAGGGCTACTCCGTATTCGTACTCGAACTCAGCCGAGTGCAGGGCTACGGTCGGAGCCAAACCAACAAGCTGCTGCCAGCGTTCCTGCTCGAAGAGTCGTTTCGTCGTAACGTCCGCATCACTCTGGGCACACGCAAAGGCAGCCCAGCCATTGACCAGCAGGAAGGCAGCGTGGCGAAGAAAACTCGCGAGAGTTCGTCGTCGCAAAGAGCTGGACCGGAGTGACGTCGTGTTCATTTCTGCGATCGCGGGACCGCGAGCAGAGTCCAATTTCCCACGGCGCTCCATTCCTTCTCAAAACTGCCGCGGTCTTCCTTGAACAGCTTGCGTTGTGCCGCATCATTCACCAGCACGACGTTCTCCCCCCAGTCCAGACCGACCACAACAACGTAATGCAGCGAGGTTTCGGATCGCATCGGTTTCAGGGCGACGACCAGCGGACGACCCTTTTCCAGCTGCTGCTTCAGGTCGTCCCACCTTCCCGGAAAGGCAAACGTGCGAAAGCCGTGTTCCTGGAAGTAGCGTTCCATGTCCGACGCGTAGACGCCGTGGACCTCGTTGGAATAGAGCGCATGCTGGATTGTCGCCGGGTCGGCGTCCGCATCCGCGTTCCCGCCCTGCTGGGTTTGCCAGTACTGCATCACCATGGCGATGCTGGCTGCGCCGCAGCCATTCTTCGTCTGCTTAATAAAAGGAACATCCAGCCATATGCCGGAACTTTGTGCGGCCCCAATCATGCCGCAGAGACAGAGCACTGCCCCAATTCTCCGCGGCACGCGACGATGCACTAAAACCAGCCCTACCGGACTGCCACGATGATAAGCACGACCACGGCGATCGCCAGAATGATCCAGATCAAGTCCCGTTCGCCGAGCACACCAGCGGAGAAGTCGGCGTGAGCCTTGTCCGCGCGCGCGGCGAGCCGACCCAGATCCTGATCGTCAAGGGCGGAAACCGCCGTCTTCACCTGCTGTGGATCAATCTGTGAAGATTTCATCGCCTTTTCGGCGATAGGCGTCGACAGAAACTGCTGGACGGTCTCGATGTTGCGCTGGCGCACCTGCGACGCCGTCAACACTTCTTTCTGCAGCTCCGCCGGGCTGACCACGTGGCTTTGTGCCACTATGTCAGCGGGAACCAAGAAGATCATGACCAGGACACAGGCAATCACGATTCGGACAGATTGCCGCAAAATCAATTGCATAGTTGAACTCCTCGAATTGATGTTCCGGCCAGGAAAAAAGTATACACGAGCCCTGAGCCACCGCATTACCCAACATTCAACCGGATTCGAACTCTTGGGGTTGGACAAAGACCAAGAAGGCCCGCCGCAACGGGCCTCCTCGACTAAGGACGCTAGCCCTTACTGCTGACTAATGTGCGACGCCACCAGCGTGTACGTTTGTGAGCTTCCATTGAAGAACAGCAGCCCACGTGTACGGACAGTGGCGCCATTTGCTACCGTGACGTCCTCTGAAGTACCGCTCAGGACCTGGACAGTCACCGTAGTCTGGCCGCTAAGCAGCGCAAAGG
>DATDGW010000268.1:0-12591 GCA_036521895.1 Candidatus Sulfotelmatobacter sp.
CGAACTTAGTTCACTGGCGTGAGCAAGAACGCGCGGTTGTAACCGCCCTTGGTGCCATAGCCGGTGATCTGGCCGACATTGTTAATCGCGTTCGCGTTAATCAACACCCAACCCGATCCTGCCGCAATCAGCGAGTTCAAATCCTGCATCTTTTCCGTCGAGGTCCATACCATTGCGTGCGCGGCGTTGTTCGACACATTCCCATAACCGACGACCACGCTCGAATCGTTAATACCGAACGCGACGCTGTAAGTGCCTCCGGGAAGCACGCCCAGATCCTGAATCTTGTCCGACGTGTTCCACATCACCGCGTGCCAATGGCCCTTCGTGCTCGATCCGTCGGATTGGCCCACGACGACCCCCGCGGTATTGATCGCATTGGCCATGCTTGTAAGGCCGCCGCTGAGAGTCCCGAGGTCCTTCATGGTCGAGCCGTTCCACAGAAAACCGTGCGACCTGAAGGGCGGACCGTAGCTTAATACGGACTCACCCACGACGTTGCCGTTGTCATTGATAGCCAGTCCGGCGGTGAAGATCGCGTTTGACAAGGCGCCCAGGTTCTTGATCTTCTTGCTCGTCCAACTGGTGGCGTCGACCAATCCATTGCTCAGAAACGAATCGCCGGCAACTTTTCCCGCGGAGTTGATCTGAAAAGCTGCGCTGGAAGAGCCTCCCGAAAGCGTACCCAGGTTCGTGATTGCCCCAGTCGAGGACCACTCCACCGCGCTGAAGTTGGTCGCAGGCTGGCCTTTCACGTTGGAATAGCCAACTACCGTGCCGGAGTCATTCACCCCGATCGCAGCGCTGACCGTCGCGCCGGACAGCGTTCCGAGATCCTTCATCCCACCGCTCGCGGTCCAGGAGAAGGCACGCTGGCCCGGAAACATCCCGGTGCAAGGATAGCCTTGTGGGTTCTTGGTGTCGGAACAGCCAACCACCTCGCCGAGATTATTGATAAAGAAGCCGCTGCTTTCGTTGTCTCCCGTGAGTACGCCGATATCGGTGATGGTGTAAGTCTGAGCGCTTGCCCAAGTTGTTGCCAGAACGATTGTGAGCAATGCTCCCGCGAACCTGCTGATCATGAATACCCCCTAGGTCTGTTTGGATTCCGTAACAGTATGCCATCGCAAAAGCCGCACCAAGACTCATTAGTACAACCATTGGACACGTTGGTAATCGCGAGCCAGGCCGAGCTATACCTTGCCCCCTTGAAGTCATCTGAAATGCGTTGAAATCAGACAAGGGTTGATGTAGGGTGTGAAGTCCACACAGGCTGTGAGCCTGTCCAAGAGATGAGTCGGTCCCTTCCCTTCCTCCGCCGACCAGTCTCCCGTGGATGCCGTCTATTTTCGATCACGGGTGCCCCATGCAAGCGATCCCAGAGTCGCGTCCCAGTTTTGTGTCTGCCGCCATCCATTCCGTTCTTACCCTTGTTCTTTTCCTATTCCTTGCGCCTATGATCGGTGTGTCAATGCATGCGCAAGAAACCGCCCAATCCCGTGAGACTCCGCGCCCGCTGATCACCCAAGCGGTGGATGAGTCGCGTCTCACCACCCTGAAAGGCAACACGCACCCGCTGGCCCGGCCCGAGTTCGATCTCGGCACAGCTCCCGCGAGCCTGCCCATGCAGCGCATGCTCCTCGTGCTGAAGCGCGGCCCCGATCAAGAGACAGCACTGCGGAAGTTGCTCGACGACCAGCAGGACAACGCCTCCGCCAGCTACCACCAGTGGCTCACGCCCGAACAGTACGGCCAGCAATTCGGACCCACCGACAGCGACCTGCAGACAATTACCGCTTGGCTGCAGTCGCACGGATTCCAGGCAGGGTCGACCAAAGGACGAACCGTGCTGGAGTTCTCCGGCACAGCGGGTCAGGTGCAGGAAGCGTTTCACACGACGATGCATAAATACATCGTCAACGGAGAGCAACACTGGGCCAACGCCAGCGACCCTCAGATTCCGACGGCGCTGACGGGAGCGGTAGCAGGAGTTGATTCCCTGCACGACTTCCGCAAGAAGGCGATGAACACTTATGTCGGCAAGTACTCCGAGACCACGAAGCAGTTAACCGACAGAAATCCGCAGTTCGACTACAACTGTCAGGGTTACCAATGCTACGGAGTCTCTCCCTACGACTTTGCCACCATCTACGACGTGCTACCGCTCTGGAACAGCGGCATCAACGGAACCGGACAAACTATCGCGATCGTCGGGCGAACCAATATCAATCCGCTGGATGCAACCGACTTCTGGACGTTGTTCGGCCTTACCGTCCCGGCGAACAAGCTGAACATCATCTTGAACGGCGTTGATCCCGGGATCAATGGCGATGAACCAGAGGCCGACATCGACGTCCAGTGGTCCGGCGCGGTTGCACCTCAGGCGGCCATAGATTTCGTTACATCTGCGTCGACCGAGACCACGGACGGAGTGGATCTCTCGGCGGTTTACATCGTCGACAACAACTTGGCACCGGTGATGAGTGAGAGCTACGGCGAGTGTGAACTCGGCCTTGGCACCGCTGGAAACCAGTTCTATTCGTCTCTATGGGAGCAGGCGGCCGCACAAGGCATCAGTGTCTTCGCGTCGTCGGGCGACAACGGCTCTGCCGGCTGCGACAACCCTGGCGGACCGGCGCAGTACGGACTCAATGTGAACGGAATCGCATCCACTGCCTTCAATGCTGCCGTGGGTGGAACGGACTTCAACCAGTACAACACTTTGACAAACTACTGGAAGTCGACGAACGACCCCACGACCCAAGAATCCGCCATCGGATACATTCCTGAAACTACGTGGAACGACACCTGTACCAACGGCATCTGGATCACGCTGGGCTGGGGTTCGACCGCCGAGCAGGTCTGCAACGGGAGTCTCGGGGATACCCTCTCCGAGGCGGGCAGTGGTGGGCCTAGCACCTGCGTAATCAATACTCAGGGTGTTGTGGGCAGTTGCACGCAGGCGTACGCGAAGCCCTCGTGGCAAAGCGGCGCGGGAGTTCCCAACGATCATGTGCGTGACGTTCCCGACATCTCGTTATTTGCCAGCAACGGTTTCATGGGAAGCCTCTACGTCATTTGCCAGCAGGACCAGACTGGCAGTGTTTGCAACCTAAACAGCCTTCTAGGCTACGGTGGCACTTCAGTCGCATCGCCAGCCTTCGCCGGAATCATGTCGCTGGTCAATCAGAAGATGGGTATACCACAAGGCGTTCCCGGCTTTGCCCTTTACAAGCTCGTGACCAAGCAGGCGAATGCTTTTCACGATGTTCCTTCCGGGTCGACCATCGCGACGATTTGCTACGCCGGCACTCCAAATTGCACGGTTTCAGTCACTGGCGATTATTACGGGGTTCTTTCCGGTTACAGCACCGGCCCGGGATACGATTTGGCCACCGGCCTGGGATCGGTGGATGCCGACAACCTAGTGAGCAACTGGACGAAGGCTACGTTTACGGCCACGACCACCGCTCTGCAACTGAACTCCGGCAATGCCGTCAACGTGACGCACGGCACGGCGGTCCCAGTAAATATTGGCGTAACCTCGGCCTCCGCTACAGGCCAAGCTTCCCTGCTCGTCAGCACTGGGGTTGGAACCACCACCGGACACGCGATCGATACATTCACGCTCAGCGGCGGCTCGACCGCAGGCGCAACGACGAGCATGCTGCCGGGCGGAACCTACAGCGTCATTGCGCATTATGCGGGCGATGGAAACTATGGCGGCAGCTATTCCAGTCCCGTCAGCGTCACAGTCAGCAAGGAGAACAGCCAGCCCCAGACTTTTCTAGTCACTTTCGACAGCAGTGGACATGTGGTGAACCCTGACACGACGACGGCACAATACGGGTCGCCGTATGCATTGCGAGTAAACATGGAGAATTCCGCGGGGCAGATCTGTAAGCCCGTAGGCCCCGGCGCGACCGCATGCCCATCGGGCACCGTCATGCTAACCAATAACGGGACCACACTCGACGCCGGAACCTACACCCTCAACAGCTATGGGTACACCGAGGATTTAGCGGTTCAACTCCCGGGCGGAACGAATTCGGTGAAGGCATCCTATGCGGGAGATCACAGCTTCAACCCAAGTTCGGCGACGAATACGCTCACGATTACCCCCGCGGGTACCACAACGGCACAGCCGTCTCTGTACGGCGCAACCGTGGGGCAGTCGGTAAACATATCTACTACTGTGAACACCACGAGTTCCGGAGCCGCGCCCTCAGGTACAGTCACGTTCTATGCCGATGGTACAGCGCTCACTGGAACAACGTCGTACGTTCTGAGCAACGGAAGTCCGGGATATTCGGCCTTCGCTCAGGCTAGCTTCACCAGTAACGCGAATGCGTTTCCATCGGCGGGCACCTACTCGATCACTGCGACTTATAACGGCGACGCGAATTACAGCACTTCCACCTCTGCGGCAACCACCGTCACGGTCTTGTACGCAACACCAAACGTGATCGTGACGCCGGCACAGCAAACGATATCTTACGGAGCGATCGCGGCCATCTCGGCTTTAGTCGACACCACGAACAAGACGAGCCACCCGACAGGAACGGTAACTTTTGTCGACGCCTATACCGGAGCGACTGTATCCGGACCCACGACATGCACGAGCGCAACCGATACGAGCGGAAATTTCGCGTGCCAGGCAGTCGGTACGTTTACAGTGACGTCTGGTGACTCAATCAATGTGCTGTACAGCGGCGACGCAAATTATCCCCAGTCGACTAGCTCGGCCTACATCAACATGCCCGACTTTATGATCAGCCCCCAGGGCGGAGTTTCGGTGACCGCTGGTCAATCCCAGAGCCTGACCATCGCTCTGCAAGCCTCGAACGGGTTTGGCGGCGCAGTGGGAAACTTTGCGTGTTCTGGTTTACCCGCAGAAGCGACGTGCACCTTCAGCCCAACGCAAGTTACGATCGGCAGTAGCGGAAGCGCCTCCACAACACTTACCGTTACCACGGCTGCCATTGGACAATTGCGCAGGCGGATATCGAGTGACCATCGGGCCACGAGTGGGGGAACGACCGAGGCCTTCTTGTTGCTCGTGGGTGCTTGTTTGGTTGGAATTCCGATATCGCGGCGCAGGCGCGGAATGGCGACCATCCTGGTGCTGCTAGCCGGGCTGATAACTCTGCCGAGTTGCGGTGGAGGCGGAGGAGGCGGAGGAGGAACGTCGAATCCTATTCCTTCGATTTCTTCGTTGAGTCCAACGCAGGTCGCCGCAGGGTCTCAAATCCAGAGTCTGTATATCAATGGATCAAACTTCTTGAGTTCCTCGACTGTGACTTACAACGGGACTCTGCACAATAGCTCGCTGCAAAGCCCGACGCAGATACAGATTGCCCTTGGGCCGGGCGATGTAGGCACCACGGGTCAGTATCCAGTGGTAGTCACGAATCCGAGTCCGGGCGGAGGTTCGTCGGCTCCGCTGAACTTCGCGGTCGTGAGCGGAACTCCAACTGGAGTCTTCTCCGTTACGCTGACAGCCAGTAGCGGACCGATTACTCACAGCACAACGCTGAGCATGACCGTGCAGTAGGAATCCATATGGCTTACTCCTCCGAGGAAAAGCCTTCGGAGGAGTCCGGGCCCGAGCAAGCTCGGCACGACACTAGTGTACGATTCATGCGTACACCATTTCATCACCATGAAACTGTCTGCAATCTCTTCTGCTCTCGACGTCCGTCTCGAAAACGGCTCCCCGGACACCGAAATCACTGGTCTCAACGGGATTGAACAGGCTGGGCCTGGGGAACTCACGTTTGTGTCGAATCCCAAATACTCGGCGACTGCGCGGACTACGAAGGCCTCGGCCGTCATCGTGGGGGAGGACTTCCCTGCTATTCCTGCCGCCATGCTGCGCGCGAAGGATCCTTACCTGACGTTTGCGCGGGCGGTGGAACTGTTTCATCAACCGGTACGGTACGCGGCGGGAGTGCATCCCACCGCGGTGGTGCATGAGAGCGCGCGGATGGGGGCGAATACTCATATCGGGCCGTATGTGGTAATCGGCGAGCACGTTCAGATCGGCGCCAACGCGGTGCTGCTGGCGCATGTGGTCATCTATCGCGGCGTGAGGATCGGCGATAACTTTTTCGCGCATGCACATGTGGTGGTGCGCGAGAACTGCCGCGTCGGCAACAACGTGCTGTTGCAGAACGGTGTCGTCATTGGCGCAGATGGCTTCGGCTTTGCGAAGACCGCCGCGGGTCATTGGCATAAGATCCCGCAACCCGCGCCGGTGGTGATTGAAGACGATGTGGAGGTGCAGGCGAATTCGTGCATCGACCGGGCCAGCGTCGGGGAAACTCATATCGGACGCGGGGTGAAGGTCGACAATCTGGTGCAGGTCGGACATGGGTCGCAGGTAGGCGAAGACGCATTATTGTGCGCGCAGGTAGGACTGGCGGGCTCTTCGGAGATTGGGAACCGGGTCATTCTTACTGGACAGGTTGGCGTGGTGGGTCACTGCAAGGTGGGAGACAACGCGATTGTGACGCCGCAGAGTGGAGTGGCTCACGATATTCCCGCGGGCGCGTTGGTCAGCGGCGCGCCGGCCGTCGATCACAAACTTTGGCTTAAGTATTCCGCCGTACTTCCGCGATTGCCGGAGATTGCGCGCGCGGTGCGGGCTAAGAAAAGCTCGGAATAAGCACGGAGGGCGCAGAGGCACAGAGGAACGGCTAGGCATACGCTGATCCGCCTTGCTCTTCTCTGCTTTCTAGCGCTGCGGGCATTGTTTGGCGGTACTCTTCCGGCAGGCCGCTATCAATCGCGACGCGGACCTTTTCCATCAGGCATTCGCGGCTGCCAAAATCTTTGGGCTCAATCGGCGCATGAAAGATCACCTTCACGACTCCCGGCGTGATCGCGAATCTTGCCTTGGGCATGGTGGAGTGCGTGCCCACGATCGTGATGGGGATTACGGGCACTCCGCACTCGACTGCGAGATAGAACGGGCCTTTCTTGAAAGGGAGCAGTTTGCCGTCGAACGATCGCTTGCCCTCGACGTAGATGGTCATGTTGAGTCCCTGCTCGACGACCGATTTCGCGGCGCGAACGGCTTCGATGCCAGCATCGCGATTGCCGCGATCGACGGGCACCAGCGATCCCATCCGCATGGCGCGGCCTAGGATGGGGACCTTGAACAATTCCTTCTTCACCATCACCGACGTGCGTTTGGGGATCAGTGGGATTTGAATCGGCGGATCGAGATTGGAAACGTGATTCGTCATGAAGATGTAGCTGCGCGAGTGGTCGAACTGATCGAGTCCAATGGTCTGGACGCGCACGCCGGTGATCCATACGCCCGCCCATGCGCCCCACATAAAGAGGCGATATAAGACTCGGACGTTACCCATGATGAAGGCCGCGGGGAAACCGATGATCGCCGCCACGGGAGCGGCCAGCGCCCAGAACACGAGCATGATGATCGTGCGGATCATTTCTGGCTAGCCCCAGTTACAGCAGGTTCCGCAGGCGCAGCTTCCGCGTTTGCCTCAGAAGCGCCCTGCGCCTCGCCTTTCAGCCAGGCACTGCGGCGCGCGCGTTGGGCCATGGTAACCGGGTCGAGGTCCTTTACTTCGTACGAGATTTCCTCACGGCTGCCAATCTTCCATTTCAGCTCGCGCTCGGCCCCTTGCCGCGATCGAACTTTCACCGCGAGTGTGTCACCGGGATTCATCCGCAGCAACTCCTGGCGAGATTCCTGAGCGGCGGGCTGGCCTTGAAACTCAACAATGGTGTCGCCTACTTGCAGGCCGGCGCGCTCGGCGTCGCTGCCGGAGGTAACGGCCGCTACTGACATGGGTCCATCGAAGTTGCGCGAGGCGATGAAACCGGCGTCGGGCGCCGCGTTCGGGATGGCGACCACACGCAGACCAACCGAGCGAAGGAAATCGTCCCAGGGAATCTCTTCGGTTCCGGCTACATACTTCGCAAAAAACGCGGAAAGGTCGGCGTGGCTGACGGCTTCGGCTGCGTCACGAACACCCGCAGAATCGTTGAAAAAGAGGCCCTTTTTCGCGTAGTTCGCATTCATCCACTGCAGGACTTCGCGCAGAGACGCCCGCCCATGACTTGCGCTGCGCACCGCGAGGTCGAGCATTATGCCGAGCAGTTCGCCCTTGTTGTAATACGAAATACTGCGCTCGGGTCGGCGGTAGTAGCCGTTGCCTTCGAGCCACGCATCGAGGCTGGACGCTTCGGCCGACTGCGTGAGGTGCGCCGGGCGGCGCTCGAGTTCAGAGATTTCCAGGCCGAGCCGGGAGAGATATTGCGGTTCATCGAGCAGGCCAGCCCGCAACTGGATGATGCCTTCGGCCGTGCTGGTCACGCCTTCGCTGAACCAAAGCGCACGCGTGTAATTTTCCTGGGTGTAGTCGACTGGCTCGAGCGTCTGCGGGCGGATGCGTTTCACGTTCCACAGGTGAAAGAACTCGTGCGCCGTGACGCTGGTGAATGAGTCGAGCGATCGTTTCATCGCGTCGGCATTGAGTTCGATGGCGGTGGAGTAGGCGTGCTCCATGCCGCCGCCTGCGGGGCCGTGGGGAAAGTGATAGAAGAAAGTGTAGGTGTCGAAGGGGCGATCGTGCATCCAACTGTTAGCCGAGGCGACAATCTTGTGGAGAGCGCCGACGATTTTGGCCATGTCATAATCGGCGGGATCGGCGTCGATGATGACGCGGAAATGGCCGCCAGCTTCATCGAAGTCAGACTCCCGAAAGGTGCCGATCTCGACGGGGGCGTCGACGAGGCGGTCGTAATTCGGAGCAGTGAACTCGTCGCCGGCGGATGGGGCAAGAGGAGTGGCAATGTGCCAGCCTGCGGGAATGTGGCTGAAATGCAGGGTCAGCGGGCCGAAGCGGGCCTCGCACGGGAGGAAGCGCGGACCCACTGGATACATCAGAATCTGCGCCAGATTGAGGAAGGCGTGATGAGGGTTCAGCTGGGCGCCGAACGGGCCAGGGGTATCGACGTAGATTTGATATTCCACAATCGCTCCTCCCTCGGCGCCTGAAATCTGCCAGCTACTTTTGTCGAGCTCGCGTACCGGGAGGGCTTTGCCGGAACGATCTTTCGCGCGGAGCCAGTTGACGAACTGGGCGAAGTCTCGGACCTGGTAGAGGGCGTTCCAGACGGGAAGTTGGAGTTCACGCTGAGCAGCGCCGGGGGGCAGGATGATCTGTACTTCGACGAGATGCTGTTCGGCGGACGAGAGAGAGATGGTGTAACCGACGGAGACTTCCGGCTGTGCGATTGAGACGGCCGAGAGGGCGAGTGCAAAGACAATCCCACACAAAATGTAGCGTCTGTTTCGCGCGAAGGCCGTCATCGATTTCCTGCCAGTTCCTGCAGACGCGCCGGGAGCTTTTCATAGATTCCACCGAAGCCGCCGTTGGAGAGAATGGCCACGACGTCTCCGCTGCGCATCTCGGGAGCGATGGTTTGCACGATGGCGTCCGCGTCGATGAGAAGGCGGGTCCGGCGGCCGTTTCGCTCGACCTCTGCCGCGAGGGCGGGCAGTTCGAGGCGCTCGTTTTCCGGGACAGCCTCCGAGCGGAACACACCCGCGACGATGACTTCGTCGGCCTGTGCCAGACTGTGTGCCAAGTCTGTCTGCAGAACGCGGCGGCGCAGCGTGTTGGAACGCGGCTCTAGGATCGCCCATAGGCGCGCGCCGGGATAACGTGCGCGGAGTGCCTTAAGGGTTCCCGCGATCGCCGTGGGATGATGAGCGAAGTCGTCGATGATGGTGATGCCGTTCACCTGCGCCTTCACTTCGAGGCGGCGCTTGACGCTCTTGAAAGTTTTCAGCGCGGCCGCGATTGCGTCTTTTGGGATTCCGCAAGTGGCCGCCAGCGCTGCTGCGGCGGTGGCGTTCCAGACGTTGTATTCCCCGGCCTGCGGAAATTCGAGGTCGGCCCAGGGCTGGCCATCGTGCAGGACGCTCCACGTAGTGCGCGCGGGCTCGAAGCGCAGGTTCGTTACCTTCCAGTTGGCGCGCTCGCCAGCGCCGTAGCGCTCCACCGGGCTGAAGGCCTTCGCTAAACAGCGATTCAGGCTTGGACTGTCGGTGGCTCCGCCGGCCACTCCGTCGAAGGCTATGATGCGTCCGCGGCGCGGGATCAGATTGAGCAGGCGTTTGAATGCGGTCTCGACGGCATCGAGATCTTTGTAGATGTCGGCGTGATCGAACTCGACCGAGGTCAGAATCACGGAGTCGGGAAAGTAGTGGAGGAACTTCGGTCCCTTGTCGAAGAACGCTGTGTCGTACTCGTCGCCTTCGAGGATGAAGTGTTTGCCGGAGCCGAGATGAAAACTGGAGCCAAAATTTTCTGCAATGCCGCCGATGAGAAACGAAGGATCCCACCCGGCGGAGTGGAAGATCCAGGACAACATCGAAGTCGTCGTGGTCTTGCCGTGGGTTCCGGCGACGACCAGCACTTCCTTGCCCCGAAGGAATTCATCGTGCAGCAATTGCGGCAACGAGCACAATGGAATTCGTTGGTCGAGCAGGTACTCCAGCTCTACATTACCGCGCGACATGGCGTTGCCGACAACCACTAACTCGGGCCGTGGATCGAGATTCTTCGCGTCGAATGGCTGGGCCACGGGGATACCCAGTTCGCGGAGAAAATCTGACATGGGCGGATAAGCCGCGGCGTCGGAGCCGGTGACGCGGAATCCCCGATGCTTCAGCATGCCGGCCAGCGAGGCCATGGCGGTGCCGCAGATGCCGATCAGGTGTATGTGCTTGTTATTGTTCATCTGGTTCGTAATGAACTCGCGGCCAGTCGCCTTACAGTTTAACCGCCGACTCCAAAACTCTCAGGACGACCAGACCGCTTCGTACTGTCAGTTTTGTCTGCACTCCGAAGGGCAGAGTGACGTTGCCTGATGTCACGTGGCCTGACTTTACGCCGAAGGCGACGGGCACTCCCAGGTCGCCAATAATTCGCGTGACTATTTCCTGCAGAGTGTACCCCTGATTCGCGGTCTGCACGCAGTCAAGCATTTCTCCGAAGACGACGCCTCGGACGTGGTCGAGGTGACCGCCGAGTTTCAACTGCATCAGCATGCGATCGATCTGGTAGGGCTTGGCGGCAAGGTCTTCGAGGAACAGAATTGTGCCTTGCGTTTTGATTGCATACCGCGTGCCAAGGGACGCGACCAGGATCGAAAGACATCCGCCGTATAAGACGCCCTCGGCTTCGCCATCGACCAGGCCGCTGACACCCGCATTCAAAGGCACATCCCATTGAGCCGTGCGCGAAAGGGCCGCCTGCCACGATGCGAGGTCAACTCCGCCCTCGTGCGCCCAGTCCTTGGCGGCCATTGGACCGTGGAAGACGACAAGCCCAGTCGTGTCGGCAAAGTAAGTCAGTAGCGTGGTGATGTCGCTGTAGCCAGCGAAAATCTTGGGGTGTGCTTTGATCTTTTCGAGATCAAGCGCGTTAAGAAGGTAATTCGCGCCATAGCCACCACGCGCGCACACGATCGCCCGCACGTCAGCACGCACGAACATCTCTTCCAACTCGCGCGCTCTGCGCTCGACCGAGCCGGCGAAGTACAGGTTCTGCTCCAGAATCGAAGCGAGATAGAAGGGGCGGTAGCCTGCACTGCGCAGCGCCTCGCAGCCCGCTTCCAAGTCAGGCTGCTGCACATTGCTGGCGGGCGCGACGATGCCCACGGTATCGCCGGGGCGAAGTGCGGGCGGTTTGACGAGCGGAACGTTCGAAGAAAACATGTCTGCTACGCGATGCCAACGGATCGGCGGCCAACCCGGCTGATCACCTCACAAAGAACTCTCCCCGGCACACCAAGCGCGCCGGACCACGCAGAAAGACTTTCCTACCGTTGGTGCGAACCGTTTGCGTTCCGCCGGGTGCCTGCACCTTGACGGGGGAAACCGCCCGGCCCGTGGCCATTGCCGCCACGGCCGCCGCGCACGAACCCGTGCCGGAAGATTGCGTTTCGCCCACACCGCGCTCAAAAAAGCGTGCCCGCACATCGAATTTGCTGTCGACCGCGACCATTTCAATATTCACGCCTTGCCGGAAGTGCGGGCTGCGTTGGATTTCCGCCGCTTGCACCTGCCAGTTCGTCACAAACTCAGGCACGAACGTGACAAAGTGCGGGTTGCCCATCGACACGGGAACACCGTGCACTTCTCCGCTGCCCATCCTCAGAACGAGTTCATTTTCGATCACGGCTTCGCCCATCTCGGCTTCAAACTCGTACACGGAGTCCTGGCGAGAAGTCAGCTGGCAAATCTTCATTCCTGCACCGGTTAGAATCGAAATCCGTTCTTTGCCGAGCTGGGCGCAAACGTACGCCGCCACGCAGCGTGTGCCATTGCCCGAAATTTCAGCCCCCGAGCCGTCGGCATTGACCAGGCGTATTTCCACATCGGCCGTGAAGTGTGGAATCATCCACTCGACGCCGTCGGCACCCACGCCATTGTGCCGGTCACAAATTCGGCGTGTGAAGCCAGCGACATCCTGCGGAGCCAGCGCGCCGTCGATCAACAGAAAATCGTTGCCACAGGCGCTGGCCTTGACGAATGGAATGGTG
>DATDGW010000269.1:0-2537 GCA_036521895.1 Candidatus Sulfotelmatobacter sp.
GTCGCGCCGTAACAGACCGAGCTAAGGAAAACTATCAATATCACCTGCATCAGGATCTTGTTTTGCGGCCGCATGCGCCCATGCTAGCGTTTTTCCCCTTTTCATTCACTACAATTTCGGGATACACAGACATTGATCTAAAGTGTTGTCCCTCGCTGATAATGTCCCCTTTTGTCCTCGTTAGAAATGTCCCCTTAATGTGACCTCCGAGAGGAGGTCAACTTGGGGCGAACCGAGATGAGCAAGAGGGAGCTGGAAAGAGTGGAAGTGCTGGCACGCGTGCGGAGCCGGGAGTTGAAGCTGATGGATGGCGTCTCGTTGCTGCGCGTGAGCTACCGACAGGCGAAGCGGCTGTGGAAGCGGTATCGAGAAGAAGGAGCGGCGGGACTGAAGCACCGCAGTGCGGGGCGAGGATCGAATCGGGCCTGCGAAGGGAAGTTTCGGCGGAAGGTGTTGCGGCGGGTGCGGGAGAAGTACAGCGGAGCAGTGGGCGAGCGGTTCGGGCCGACGCTGGCGGCCGAGCATTTGGAATCGGAGGACGGGCTGAGGGTCCACGCCGAGACGCTGCGGCGGTGGATGCTGGCGGAGGGATTGTGGAGTCGGGAACGAAGGCGGAAGCGGCACCTTCGTCGGCGCGAGCGCAAGGAGCATTTTGGAGAGATGGTGCAGATGGACGGGAGCTTTCACGCTTGGCTGGAAGAGCGCGGGCCGGAAGGCTGTTTGATCGACCTGGTGGATGACGCGACCAGCACGACGTGGGCGCGTCTGGGCGAGCAGGAGACGATCTGGTCGGTGGTGGATGCGTTGCGGGGATGGATTGAGCGCTACGGAGTGCCGTTGGCGGTGTACGTGGATTGGAAGAATTTATACAAGCGAGCGGCGACGGTGAAGGAGCAATTGCGAGGGGAAGAGCCGGTGACACAGTTTGGGCGCATGTGCGCGCGGTTGGGGATCGAAGTGATCGCGGCGAGTTCGCCGCAAGCGAAAGGTCGAGTGGAGCGGCAGCACGGGACGCATCAGGACCGGTTGGTGAAGAAACTGCGGCGAAAGGAAATCTCCAGTCACGAGCAGGCCAACGTGTACCTGGAGAGGGAATATTTGCCAGAGCACAATGGGCGGTTTGCGCGAGCGGCGGCGAAGGGGGAGGACTACCATCGTCGCGTGCCGAGGGCGGAGGTACTGGATCGAATCTTCCGATTGCAGAGCGAGCGGGTGATGGGCAACGACGGGGTGGTGCGCTATCAGAATCGGTGGTTGCAGATCGAGGGGCCGAGCCGGGCGAGTGCCAGGAAGAAAGTGACCGTGTGGGAAGGACGGCACGGGGGTCTGGCGATCGAGTATGCAGGAAGAGCGCAGCGGTGGCGGGAGATCGCGGCGCCTCGAAAGCCGATGAAAGAAGAAAGCAAGCCGGCAGCGGAGCCAGGCCTGCAACGGCAACCGGGAAGAAGCCAGCGGAAGTGGGTGCCGCCAGCGAATCACCCCTGGCGAGAAGCGGCGCGTCGAGGAGTCAAAGAACGAGCCTTGAAACTGGCAGCGGCGGCGGGGTCGTCGTTGGCCTTGCCCTCCGCTGCGCCCTAAACGCTCCGCCCTTCGGGCTGCGCAGGGCTCCGCTGCGGGCAAGGCCAACGACGAAAGAAACAAAAGATCAAAACCAAAAAGGGGACATTTCTAATGAGGTAAGCAAGGGGACATTTCTAACGAGGTTTGACAGGCCGCAAGGCTTTTCTTGACACATTCGAATGGCTAACTTACTGTCTTGTGCGACGAGCCGGAGATTGTTCTGAGAAAGTAACCAGCGGATTCCGGGCGAAAGGATCGACGGAGATTCCACCAAATCGGCCGGCACAAGGAGCGTTCGAATGAAGAAACTAATTCTGATTCTGGGCTTGGCAATGCTGATTCCCGCGCGCACCGCCTGGGCGCAAGTCGCTGCGGGGAATGACGCCGGCGTCTCCATGGGGCACGTGCACTTTCTGGTCCAGGACGTCGACAGCTGGGCAAAATTCTGGACGGCGATGGGCGGCGTGCCCGGCAAGCTGGGCGCCAACGAAACGTTTAAATTTCCGGGCGTCCTGATCATTGTCAGGAAAGCCGACAATACCGGAACCAGCGTGGGATCGGTGGTGGGTCATATTGGCTTTCATGTGCCGGACACAACCGCAGCGCTTGCCAGGTGGAAGGCGGCCGGACTGAAGACCGAAGTCGGCCAGAATCCCGGCCAGGGATTTGTCTGGACGCCGGGCGATGCGTCACGGGTTGAGATTCTAGAAGAGAAGACACAGACCGTTCCAATCGCATTTCATCACGTGCATTTCTACATCGCGGATGCCGCGGGAGCTTCGCAGGTGCTGGAAATGCAATCCTGGTACGCCAAGATGTTCGGCGCCAAGCCGGGGAAGCGCGGTCAATTCGAGGCGGCCGATATTCCCGGAGCGAATCTGACCTTTACAAAATCGGACACGCTAACCGTGACGACCACGGGGCGCACGCTCGATCACATCGGATTCGAGATCGTCGGCCTCGAAGCTTTTTGCAAG
>DATDGW010000270.1:0-1584 GCA_036521895.1 Candidatus Sulfotelmatobacter sp.
TTCCGGCGAAGGTGAGTTGGTGTTGCTGGAATCGGTGTTTTAGACCGGCGACGAACTTGCCGCGGAAGACGCGACTGAGTACGTGGACGGGGAGGAAGAAGGGGTAGCGGGGATGAATCCAGTGGGTGCGGTCGGGCGAGAGACCTCCGGATGGAACGACACAGTGGAGGTGAGGATGAGCCAGTAGATTCTGTCCCCAGGTGTGTAAGACGGAAAGGAAGCCGATGTCAGCCCCCAGGTGGCGAGGATCTCGGGCTACCTCGAGCAGGGTCTCGGCACTGGCGCGGAACAAGAGGTCATAGAGAACCTTCTTGTTCTGCAGCGCCAGTGGAGAGAGTTGGTGAGGCAGGGTAAAGACAACGTGGACATAGGCAACCGGCAGAAGTTCGTTCTGACGAGCCATAATCCACTTGTCGCGAGCGCCACTCTGACACTTTGGGCAATGGCGATCACGGCAACTGTTATAAGAGATGGCGCGATAGCCACAGCGAGGGCACTGGTCGCGATGCCCGCCGAGTGGCGCGGTGCGGCAGCGAGCAATCGCGCGCAGTACTTTCCGGTGGGCCCAATGGATCCAGCGGAAGTTGTGCTGCATGAAGCGATCGCCTTGGGCGCGAACGATATCGGCCACCTCGAGGAGGGGCCGAGTCATTTTTTCTTAAGCCTCCGCGACCGTTTGACGCTCTCCAGGCCGGAGACTTCCAGAGCATCACCAACTGCCGGTCCTTGAACACGCGGTAGCGTCCGCCGCGCCAGCGGCTTCGTACAAATCCCGATTACGCTCAAAACCCCACTTTGCCGCTCAAAGCGTGTAATCGCCTGATAGCGACATTTGAGAGTTGCTATCCTACTAGCTGATGCGGGAGTTCAAGACCAGCGGCTTCAATATCGAAATACTTCGCGGCTTGCCGGGAATGTCCCCTTTGGAAGTTCATCAGTTCGCTCGGTCAGGCCAATCGACACATTCGGAGGGCACGGTTCTTGCCGTCAGTGGCCCGAAAAGCTGGATTGGCAATTTTCAATCCGGTCACTACTACAACGGATTGACCCACGTTTTTCCCTTTCAGACCGGGCCGTCTGTCTGCGTTTTCGCCGGAGGCCAAGGTTACCGATTGCGGCTGGATACCCCCAAGATGTACGCGGTCTTGCAGTCGTTTCCGGTTCTTGGCGCACAATACATCAATGAACAAGACTGGGTTGTGGTCTGGGATTTCACAAGAATAGAGGCGCAATCAATCGACGGAATCGTGTGGAGGACCCGCCGCCTGTCTTGGGATGGCCTTTCAATCACAGAAGTCGACGCAGGCTACATGAAGGGACTTGCATGGGATGCAGCTAATGAGTCAGAGGTCGAGTTTAGAGTTGAGCTATCGACGGGTGAACACACAGGCGGCGCCAAGGACGTACCAGATTTTTGAACTTCGACTTCTCGATTGGCGAAACATCGCGATTACGCTCAAAATCCCTCGGCTTCCGTTTGAGGGGCGAACGAAAAGCGCATGCTTGTGAAATCGCCTGGTTATGTAAACCCATCCCCACCTTGGCAATTCGTTTGACCAGCGCAAGATTTATTCTATATTGTAT
>DATDGW010000271.1:0-5335 GCA_036521895.1 Candidatus Sulfotelmatobacter sp.
ACAGAAGTGGGTCGGGGAAGGCGGAGCAGCCGACAAGGCTGCGAATCTGGCGGGGTGAGAGTCCTCGCACCGTCAATTGCCTGTATTCGGACGGTTAGCATATCCGGTGCGTGTGGAGGTAACGAAGCACGATATGCCCGGACGTAAAAGCCCCGGCTGCCCTGTGGCAATATGCGCAGCGGTAGGGACGATCTGGGGGGTGAGCAAACTTGGAGGGATAGCGTCGGGATAAAACCGGCCTGGAGCAGTGAATGAAAATTTCATACAGGAAAAGGACTAGCGATCCGACCTGGCCCCGAGCCATGCGAGGGCAGGCCGTGAGGCTGCACTTGAAGCGTTGGACAGGGGTATATGCGGGCGGGGTATTGAGCTCCGAAATCTGCGAATCAGGGAGCAGACGGTGTCCTCAAAACCGGAATGCAAAAACGCGATGTGCGATAGCGCGAGTGCAACGCGGCCCTGCGGAGTCGAAGACCCCACGCACGCATAGAAACTCCATGCGCGAGAACCGAGAGACCCAGTCACTGTCCGCGGCTGAAGGGCAGCAGCGGACCGGTGGGGGAAAGCGATGAGCTATAAGACCCACATGCACGGTGGCGGGGAGTCGTACAGCGGCGTATTACCTGCGAAGCAGCCGAACAAAAGCGGGAAGCCGCCAGCGGAGGTTGTGGAGGAAAGGCCGCTGACCAAGGAGAACATGGACCAACCTAACCTGAACCGAACACAGAGTCGGGAAAACGGGCGAAACGGGCTGGACCGTGTGCGCGAAGCAGCACGAAGAGACGGGAAGTTACGGTTCACCGCTCTGCTACACCACGTTACCGTCGATCTGCTCCGGGACAGTTATCACAGCCTGAAGAAACAGGCCGCTCCGGGAGTGGACGGAATGACGTGGGAAGAATATGGACAAGACCTGGAGACGCGCTTGCGCGACCTACACGGGCGGATCCACAGCGGAGCATATCGAGCCAAACCATCACGAAGAGTCTGGGTCCCGAAAAGCGATGGGAGGCAACGAGCATTGGGAATCGCGGCGCTGGAAGACAAAGTGGTCCAGTACGCGGTAGGGACGGTTCTCAACCAGATTTGGGAAGAGGACTTTCTGGGCTTCTCGTATGGTTTCCGGCCAGGACGAAGCCAGCACGATGCGCTGGATGCACTCTATGTCGGGATCACGCGCAAGAAGGTGAACTGGGTGCTCGACCTTGACATCCGGGCGTTTTTCGATCAAATCGAACATTCGTGGATGATCAAGTTCGTGGAGCACCGGGTTGGAGACAGGAGAATCGTCCGCATGATCCAGAAATGGCTGAAAGCGGGCGTGATGGAGCAAGGTCGGCTGGACGAGACGAAGGAGGGGACTCCGCAAGGGGCGGTGATTTCGCCAACCCTAGCAAATCTCTACCTGCACTACGTACTCGACCTCTGGGTAAACCAGTGGCGGCGAAAGGAAGCAACGGGCGATGTGATCATGGTCCGCTACGCAGACGACGCTGTCCTGGGGTTTCAGCACCGCGATGAAGCCGAGCGGTTCCTGGAGCAGTTGGGGGAACGTTTGAGGAAATTCGGGCTGGAGCTACACCCGGAAAAGACGCGCCTGATCGAATTTGGGCGCTATGCCGCCGAGCGCCGGAAGTCACGTGGCAAAGGAAAACCGGAGAGGAGCAGCCGACAAGGCTGAGGAACTGGCAGGGTGAAAGTCCCTGTGCTGTCAATTGCCTGTATTCAGACAGCTAGCATATTCGGTGCGTGCGGAGGTAACAACGCACGTTCTACCCGGATGTAAAAGCCACTAACTGCCCTGCAGGAAACTGTAGTGGTAGGAGCGACCAGAGTGGCGAGCAAAATGTGAGGCCTGAACATAAAGAAATGGCTGCAATCTCGAAAATTCCTACCGCTGTGGAGTCGCTTAAGCGGAATTTTACGGTAAAGCCGACCCATGTTCCGGTGGGGAAGGCCGCTGATGCAGAGGTAGAAACAGGTACAAGCAATCTGCACACCGTCGTGATAGGGGCCCAGGCAACACAGGAAAGATCCTCAGAGATAACGTCGGAAGGTCCGGCGGGCAGCAGGGACTGGTAGACAACCTGCAAAGACTCCTCCCACGAGGCACAACCGAAGTAGAGGAGAGCTCGCTGAGACTGGGGAATGAGTCCGTAGGAGCGAAAAAGGAGGAGCAAGGTCCTCTGAGGAGACGGAAGGCGCGTCTCCCCAATGCGGGTCACACCCGCACTGGGCAAAAGGGACTCTGGGCACTTGGCGGACTCATGGTCAGCATGGTGGTCGGGCACAGAACCGGCCATTCAGCCGATGCCAAGAGGTGGGTCGAGGCTGTGGTCAAACCAGGGCACCGAGGGGCGGATGTGCTCCAGCACTTAAACCTCTCCCCGTCTGGGAAGGTCCACGGAAGAAATGCCAGGGCTTCAAACCGGACCACGGGAAATCCGGCCGTCCGGAATTATAGGGGGTTGATCGGCGACAATTAGAACTCCCGGCGTGTTGCCTCACCTAAGTATGTTACCGAACTGCTAATCGTCGTTGGCGGATGACTGCAGGACCTTTCCGATGTCCTTTTCCGGCAACTGATCCGGTTGGACACCATCTGGTAGCAGAACCACTCGGACATGACAGTGTGGCCGTAACCTTTTAGCGATGACGGTGCTCGCCTTGCGGCCGGTCGGATCGCCGTCCAACAAGAGGATGACATGGCGGAATCTCTGCAGAAGGGCGTGACGCTGGGGTTCGTAGAGAGCCGATCCCATGAGCCCGACGACCGCTCGAACGCCGGCTTGGTGTACTTTCATGCAATCGAAGAAACCCTCCACTATGACGACTGAGTTGGCCCCTGCAGAGGCGGCGCGATACATATTGAATAGGATCTCCGATTTGGCAAAAGCCGGTGGGACGCGGTACCGCGGTTGAGCCTGATCCACGCACCGTCCGCAATAGGCGACCAGTTCTCCGTCACCGTTGTGGATAGGAATGACCAATCGCCCATGCATCAGACCTGGTCCCGCGTAGAAACCGACGCCAAACTCAAGCGCTGTCTTTTCGGTAATCCCGCGCTCGGTCAGATAGGGATGCGCGCAATCGATGCCAGTCAGCTTGAAGTTCAGGGGTGAAGAAACCTTTCTTCTTTCCGTAACCAGTTCCTTCTCATTCGGTGTCCAAGTTGACGGAGCTGACGAGCATGTCAGGGCCTGCAGCCTTTGCGCTGCCTCGAACAAAGAGCAACCCTCCATCGCAGCAACGAAGTCCAACACCGTTCCTCCGGCACCGCACGCGAAGCAGTGGAAAACGTTACGAGCCAGATTCACGTGAAAGGCGTCACGGCCGTCGCCACGGTGAATCGGGCAGCATCCCCGGTACTGATCTTTTCCATTTCGCCGAAGCTTTACGTGGTAGTGCCGGAGCACAGGTTCCAGTGTCGCCCTCCGCTTGATCGATTTGAAATCCAGCCAGTTGATCATGGATGCACCTCGGAAAAGATGGCGGAGCCGGCGGAACAAATGCCCCGGTCCATTTCTGCTTCAGATACAAGTCCCAACACCAACTGACGGGCGATTGCACTGCGCCACTGTTTGACTCGGCGCTGCAGAGTTCGCAGTTGCCCTGGCGCGAAAATGCCGGTCATACTTTCCTGCAATCGGAGGAACAGCTCTTTAGCATTGGCGTCGGGCTGTTCGTTGAGCCACTGCTGAACCTGCGGCCAGACTGCTTCAAATGGGTCCACACGAGTACGATAGGTTCGTGGCCCGCTGGTTCTCTTGCGATGTGTCGGACGCACTTCACCATCGCGCCAGACAGTGGAAAGACTGGCAACGAAACCGCTCAACTCCGGGGCCGATTGAGCCGTTTCGGCGTGGGCGACACCGACTTCAAGCTGCGCGAGCACTCGCTGTGCTTCTCGAATTTCGCTCAGCAATCGCACCGGGTCCAGTGCCGCTAACGTCTGCCGGAGTTGTTCCTTGCACTCGTTTGAAACATCCTTCCGTTCCAAGAGACGTTCACACGGTGTTGCTGGCGGGTGGTACTTCTTGATTACCTTCGCCCCTTCACGTATCTTCGAAAGCAATTTGAAGGACGGCTGGAAGAAGTTCACGAAGAGCCGTGCCGAGCTGTACAGCTTGTTTAACACTGCCGCCGTCTGCGCTCCTTCCAGCCTTCCATAGCCCACCATTCGCCGGATCACTGCGCCGTTCTTCTGTTCGATCCACGCTTGATCGTTCTTCTTGTATGCGCGACACCTGGTGAGTTCGATTTGGTTGTCCCGGCAATAGCTGACCAGCGTGTCGTTGATAAACGCGCTGTCGTTGTCTACATCGAGACCAAGCACGGTGAACGGCAACTTCGTTCGAATCTCGCTCACCGATTCCGTCACCAAGCTTTGTTCTCGGACGACCATCCCGATGGCTTCCGTCCAGCCCGAAGCGATGTCGGTCAACACCAGGCTGTGCACGTAACTACCAACGGTCGACTTTCCGCAATGCACCACCATATCCATTTCGAAATATCCCGGAGAAGGATCATGCCAATCTCCGAAGGTCCGCACCGCGATACTTTTTCGCAACGGCGTGTTGATCATCGTTCTGCGACGGCCCTGTTTAGCGGTGTCCCGAACCGTCGTCAACAACCGGTCCATGGTGGCGGCGCTCATGGACAGCAAGCTTTCCCGTACCGCGGCATCTAGTTTCAAATGCCCATGGCGCTCCATTGCGTCCACCAGCCCTGCAATCACTTGGCGAAGCCGTTTGCCACAGATTCGATCGGCGGCCTCCCAAACGATCGTCAGCGCTTCTCGAACCGCTTCGTCGTAGATCCGCACCCTTTGTCGTGGTTCAGGAGTTTCCTGCCTCGGTCCTTTTTTGAGCGCGCGGATCGCGTGCTTGCGATGAAAACCCGTCACCTTGACGAACTCGTCAAGAATATCTTTCTTCTGGTTCCGGCCGCCTGCTCGATAGCGTGCCGCTACCGCCTCAATCAGTTCCCGTCTCGTTGCCATGCTCAGTTGCCTCCTCAATCTGCCACCCGTCCCTTTCACTGGGACGGGTAACATTTTTCATGAGGCAACGGGCCGCGCTGGGTAACAAAAGTGATGAGTCAACGCGATCGGGAAGAATAGTTGTCGTTGACCGGAAAAAATAGTTGACGCCGAACAGCCTTTAAAGCGCTTGAACTTACGCGTTGCCCATGCCACGAGCGTGTGATTGACGGATCGCAGCAGAGGATACAGCGCCACGGGAGCATAGCGCCCGTAGTACCCTATCCACCCCCTTAGGAGCGGATTGAGCTGGCAGGCGATGTCCTGTAGAGACAACTGTGTCTGACGTCGTAG
>DATDGW010000272.1:0-23863 GCA_036521895.1 Candidatus Sulfotelmatobacter sp.
CCGTCGGCAGGAATTGCCGGGGGAACGGCTGCGGTCTGCGCGGCCGTATACGCCTGCTCGGCGAGCAGACAGAGAATCGTGAGGAGCAGGGACGCGCGGGACCAGTTAGCGGAAGTCGCCATAATTTACTCGCTGCTCACAATGATCGGTACTTGCACGGTGGTTTTCTGGCCGGGAGACAAATGAACGACCGTGCCCAGAGATTCATAGGCCTTCATCGCCTCCGCATCGCGATAGGGAAGACGCGGTTGAGCATCCCGGAAGGCCAGGATGCGATATGTGCCGGGAGTCATGCGCTCCTGGGTAAACTTGCCGTCAGGAGCGGACGCTCCGAGTTCCTGGAATTGCCCCGGTCCGTCCGACAGAGGCACGCAATACAAGAAGATCGGGGAGCCGGGTGTTCCGGGAGCCAGGATTGATCCCGTTGTAATACCGGTCACGGTTCCGTCGATTTCTGCGAAGTCGTCGCGCACCTTGATGTCGATGGGTGTCGTCGATCCCGCCGCAACCACCAGCGGCTGGTGCAGCAGGTCGGTTGCGCCCATGGTCGCGGAGGCCACATATCCGCGATTCGAGTTAACTCGTAGCCAATACTTCCCGGGCGAAAGGTTATCAATGGCCAGGGAATCATCGTTCTGCCCGGTGGGGGGACGAGGGAACGCGATTGGCTGTTGGGCGAAATCGTCATCTTTCACAAGTTGAGGTAGAAGATACGCGCGTGGGCCGTGTACTTCGAAGGAACGCTCTGGAGTGCTCCACGTCATCATGGAGCTGTGGGACTCCGTGGAAGTGAACTCTTCGGTGACGCGAACCTCGGCGGAGCTGCTTCGAATCAGCGTCATACTGGGGCCGGTGGCAGTTGCTCCTGCAACCGTGAGATGCACGGCGCCGGAGAAAGAAGGCTGGCGGTAGCTGGTCGCCTCCACGAGATAGTTTCCGTTGGGAAGGGTGCCTTCGATGGCCTGCTCGCCTGCGTTGTAGCCGAGCGAATAGCCGGGGCCGCGGTGTCCCTGCACCGAAACGGTGATGTTCATGCCGCCGTTCTGGTCCGAATTGGCGACTGGAATGGATACGGGGTAGTAGGGCTGGCGGGTCAGGGGAAGATCGATCTGGACCGACTGTCCGGCGGTGAGGGGAATCGTGCCGGCGGAGCCAAAATCCGAGACGCCCGGGTAAAAGACTGGCGGAAATCCGTAAAGCTGGCCACCCGGAACCGTCGTGACAGGATCGTTGTCCATCCACTCGTTGGTCAGGACCTTGTAAGTTCCGGGCTGCAGCTCGGCAAAGCGGAACTCGCCTTCGGAATTTGTCCGCACACTGCCGGCGTGTACCCATCGCGGCATGCCGTCCTGCACTTGCCGGGAGTAGATCTGCACATTGATTCCCGAGGGAGGATCGGCTTCGGCAACGACGACTCGCCCTTTGATCAGGGCTTCGGGCATGAGCGAGATCGTATTGTCGCTATTCGGGGCAGCCTCCGCATGCCCTCTCTCATTGGGATCATCGAGAAAACCCGGCTTGCGAGCCATCAGCCAAACGGGATTGCGCGTGCCGCCAACCGGCCACATCTGGTGAGGTTGGCCGCTGAAGAAGGTGCCGCCGACGTCATTGTCGGCTTTCGATAGAGTGAACTCGAAGTGTCCTTCACCGTCGCTGAGTATGGCGAAGCGATTGTCGGCAGAGTAGACGAGAGCGCGGCTGATGGGAGCGTGCGTGACGGAGTTGACGACCGTGCCGTGAATTGTCGTTGGCTGTGTGTCGGCGATCAGGCCCTGTCCGGAAGCTTGCGTCACCGAAGCGCACGCGCTTGCGAGGACAACAACGAGAAGACGCGCATTCCGTCGAAGGGTCGTGCGCCGACAGATCCCCACGGGGTTGGGCGCGATCGAGGAGTCGGCGCTTGGCTGAAGAGTCATTTCTACCCTGGGTGATCGTAAGGGGCCGTATCAAGGCATCCGTCTGCACTACTTTGACGGGTTCTGCACGGCGGCGTCAATCTAATGGAATTGGATGCGCCGGCCCTAGCGAATGGAATCCCGCAGCTGACGCAACGCTTGATCGGCCGCATCCAGGCGGATCAACCCGAACCGGGGATAGTCAAGATCGAGCACGGCATAGACCGTGATCGCGATGACCCCGGCGTAGAGCAGCATGTGGAGCCAGCTGCGGTGCCCACGCTTGGCCATGGCGTAGCCCGCAAGCAAGCCGCTGACCAGCGCGACGCCGGTCAACAGAACCAGGATCAGTGCCGGCAATTGGGTGTGCATGGCGATGGTGCGAGTGGTCGAAATATCGAGCATTTCGTTGATCGCCGGCAACAACAGCCGCGCCGAATTCTGGGTGGGGTCGTCGCGACTGGCACTCACCGCGCGCGTCCAGATTTCCTGTTGCAGCTCGGCGCCCCGCGCCAGTTCCTGGTTCACAGCCTTCAGGTCGGGAAGCTTCTCGTACACACCCAGCCGAGCGTCCAGGTATTGCCGGAACAAGCGGCGCATTTCCGGTTGGTTGGCGGCCGGAAGTTGGTCGAGGCGGAGATAGGCAGTCTCAATGGCGTTGGCTTCCTGAACGATGAGTTGCCGCTTAGTGTCGAGACGCGAGGTACCGCCGGAAAAGGAAAAGCCCAACAGCAGTCCCAGCAGGGCAAACACTGCAGCCTCGATGACGCCAATGCCCTCATGGGCCGCCTCAGGATGTCTTTCAGAAGTGCGGCGACCGATGCGGAAACCAATCTCAAGACAGGCGAGGATCCCGACGAAGAGACCAATCGACACCAGAATTGCCCAGCCCGTTGGATTCATATTCCGCCCGCCTCATTTGACTGCTTTCGCGTCGCGGCGTCAATCGCTTGGGCACCGGGATGGCGGTATCCTCTGTTCCTCCCCAAACGTCTGCCGAATGGTCGCCCGAAACCGACCATGGAATTCGTCAAATTCAGTGTTTTAGAGCCTTCCGGATAACCCCGGAAGGGCCCGAGCGCGTCTAATCAACGGACCCAAGATTGGGCCTTGGTGTCTTTCCGACCGGGCGTATAATCAAGCTCAAGGAGTACCCCTATGAAGCTCAGATGGCTGGCAATCGCGACGGCAGTAGCGGCGTTCAGTATGGGACCTTGGACGTTTGCCCAAGTTTCAGATCAAGACAAAGATCAGCCGAAATCCGGCGACGTGCAGAATGCGCCCAAACAGCCGCCTGCAGCGCTGCCCACGCAAGACGACAGCCAGATCAAGCATGACGGCGGCAAGACCGACGTTGACGCCATAGGAAACCGCAATGTGGGCTGCGGGCGTGGTGTGGGGAACTGGTACTCCGTTGAGGGCCAAGTGGCTCGCGGACGGCAGTACGCCCAGCAGATCGAATCGCAAATCAAGCTGGTCAACGATCCCGTAGTCACCGAGTACGTCAACCGGGTGGGGCAGAACCTGGTGCGCAATCCCGACGCGCAGGTTCCATTCACCATCAAGGTCATCGACTCCGACGTGGTCAACGCCATGGCGCTGCCCGGCGGATTCTTCTACGTGAATTCCGGCCTGATTCTGGCGGCCGATGAAGAAGCAGAAATGGCGGGCGTGATGGCGCACGAAATCGCGCACGTGGCCGCGTGCCATTACGGACGCGAGATGACCCGCCTGAACCTGCTGCAGATGGCGTCGCTGCCGGCGATCTTTATGGGTGGCGCGCTCGGCTACGGAATTTATGAAGGTATGGGCCTGGGCATTCCGCTGACGTTCCTGCACTTCTCGCGCGGCTTTGAAGCTGAAGCCGATTACCTCGGCATCGAGTACATGTACCGCGCCGGATACGATCCGTCGGCCTTCGTCTCCTTCTTCGAAAAGATTCAGGCCATGGAGAAGAAGAAGCCCGGCACACTGTCGAAGGCTTTCGATACTCACCCGCAGACTCCGGACCGGATCGAGAAGTCGCAGGAAGAGATCCGGAAGATTCTTCCGGCCAAGCAGCAGTATGTCGTAACCACTTCGGAGTTTGACCAGGTCAAGGCGCGGCTGGCGGCTATCGAAAACAAGCATAAAGTGCTCGACGAGAAAGATTCCAGCAAACCCAGCCTGCGGCGGACATCGAACCCAACCGACAGTACGGGCGACACGACCAAGAGCGACGATGATCGCCCGACGCTGAAGCGCCGGGACGATTCTTCGAACTGAGGCTTGTAGCGACGGCCGCCTCGGCAGTCGCACCTTTTACCGGCGGCTGCGGCCGCCGGTTTTGTTTTGCGGGAACGTCGAACTTATTTCCGGTGACGACGGCTGTATCATCGTCTCGTCAAACCGTAGCCGGACGGACAACTGAGCCATGCGTGTGTTCCTTCTACGAACGTTGCTTCCCATCGTTTGTCTGTTGTGCCTTCCCGTGCTCGCCCAGGACAAGGATGCGGTCCGCGTCGGCGTGGCCGTGTTGCGCAGCGGCACCGAGAAAGTCTCGGTCAACGAAGCCCGCGACCGTCTGGTCAAGGCGCTCAACCAGCAGAAGCCCGACAAGAAACGGAAGTTGCGGGTGCAGGCGGTGCCGCTGGAGGCCTCGCAGGGCAACGTCGCCCTCGCCGAGGCGAAAGGGAAGGACTGCCAGTTCGTCCTCTTCAGCCATCTGACCGATCTGCTGACGTCGGAAAAGTCCGTGCCTTCCTCCATGACGGGCACAATAGACACTTTTCCGGTATTTGCTGCCAAGGTGGAATGCCAACTCGAGCGCGTGGTGGACAGCGCGGAATATGCCGTCGGTTCGGCGAGGTCGGAGGATGCGTCCTCGATGAAGGACGCAGTGATGGACGCAATGTCGCAAGTGGCCGGCGCGGTGTTCGCGGAACTGAAGAAAGGTAGGAACGTGCCACACCGCGAGCTTGCTCCGGAGGACACAATCGCCACCCAGAAGGCTCCCGCGAAGGTCCATGTCGCAATGATCGGGACCGACTTCTGCAAGTGGCTGCCCACCGACATTCCTCACTCGGAGGCCTTGCACGGGGTATGTGAATTCGCGATGAGCCTGCCACAACGAATGCCGAATTTCATCTGCGATCAGCAGACTTCGCGGTATCGCGGCGACAGCAAGGTGCCGCGCGATCTGATCACGGCGCTGGTCCAGTACGAAGACGGGAATGAGTCCTACAGCGAGATCAAGCTGAACGGCAAAGCCGCTCCGAGCGCGATCAACAATTCGCCCGGCCAGTGGTCCACAGGAGAATTCGGCAGCAACCTGCGCGCGATTTTCGATTTACACAACCAGGCCCTGTTTGAGTTTTCTGGCGTGAACACCTTGAACGGACACGCGGCTTGGCTGTTCACTTACCGCATCGCGAAACAGAACGATCCCTTGTGGCGGCTGCGCACGGTGGATCGGGTCATTGCGCCGCCCTACGACGGAGAGCTTTGGGTCGACCAGAAGACCGGCGATTTGCTCCGATTTCGTTCCGTCGCAACAGAGATCCCAAAAGATTTTCCCACGCAGAGCGCCGATCTCCAGACGGACTACAACCGCGTAGCGTTTGCCGACGGCTCATCTTTCCCGCTGCCCGTGGATGCAGCCATTTCGACTCGGCAACAAGGGGAAGAGGAGAGGCGCAACGTCCTGCAGTTCCGGAACTGCCACAAATTCCGGGCCAAGACGCGCATGCTGCTCGATGCCCCTGCGAGCCTTACGACAGAAACCGCGGTTGCGGGAAGCACGAGCCCAGAGGGACTGCAGCGGCAATCGGAGGAGAGCAATCAAATCTATGCCATCCTGCGCGAAGAGGCTGTCCGCGAGGACGACGCCCGGTTGCAAGCCGAGCAGGCCTGGGATGTGAATGCTTTCGCCGGAGCGGTGCGACAGAGAATGGCCGCACTTGAAGCGGCCCGGCAGAAGCATGAGGCAGCGCTCGAAGCCAGCGCCAAACTCGAAGCTGCGAAAGAAGCGACACCGCCGGCAACGAAGGAAGGCCTTACGACCCTGAAAGTGAGCGTAAAGTTGGTGCAGGTCAGCGTCCTGTTGCGCGACGCAAAAGGCCATGCTGTGGGAAGCCTCAAGAAAGAAGACTTCCAGCTGTTCGATAACGGCAAGCCGCAGGTGATTTCGAGTTTCTCGGCGGAGAAAGCGGCCACCACAGCCGGCACGGAGAAGCCGTCGGCCGCCACGAGCGCGGACTCGCTCTTGAGCCACAACAATGCTCCTGAGTCCGCCGGGCGCGATGTGGCTTACGTCTTCGATGATATCCACACGACGTTCTCCGATCTGTCGAGTGCCACCGCAGCGGCCGCACGGCACCTGGCCGCTCTGCGTCCCGAAGGTCGCGCGGCGATCTTCACCACGTCCGGACAGCGCGGTCTCAACTTCACAGCCGACCGCCAAAGACTTCAGGATACGCTGAAGAGCCTCAGACCCCATCCTCTTACGTCCGGCGCGCAATGTCCGCCAATGACTTCGTACATGGCGGATTTGATTGTGAACCAGGATGACCGGGAGACCTTGGGCATGGCGACGCAAGACGCGATCAATTGCTCCTCTGGCGGGATGGCCCACACGCCTGCCGAACGGGCGCGGGCCGAGCAAATTGCCCGGGCGACGGCGTTCGAAGTACTGGCTACCACCAGTTCTGAGATTCAAAGCACACTCGGCATCTTGCGGGAGGTGGTGCAGAGAACCTCCGCCACTCCGGGCGGCCGCAGCATCGTGCTGGTCTCTCCCGGATTTCTGACGCAGACGGTCGACACACGCCAGGCCCTTGCGGAACTCATCGACGGCGCCCTGCGCTCCGACATCGTCGTGAACACCCTGGACGTGCGTGGCCTGTCCACTCCTGTGCCGGCGCCGAATGCCAATCATCCGTCCAACGCCGTGGAGCGGTCCCGGCTCGACAGGGAAGAGGCGTTGGAACGCAGTGATGTGCTGGCGGATCTGGCCTACAGCACCGGCGGAACGTTCTTCCACAACAACAATGACCTGGACGAGGGCTTCCGCCGCACCGCCGATACGCCGGAGTACATCTACGTTCTCGGATTCTCGCCCCAGAAACTGGACGGCAAGTTCCACAAGTTGAAAGTAAGCTTGAACGGCCCTGAGAAGTTCACGGTGCAGGCGCGCCAAGGCTATTACGCCCTCAAGCCCACGGCGAGCCCTTAGGGCGGGAGAATCTTTTCTGGAGCCAGTTTGAACGGCCGGGCAATATGTTGAACCCCAATTGTTGAACCCAGGTCGTACCCGCGTTGATGCGCGATTTGGCATAGAATTACTTTTTGCACTGCGTCACAGGTGCCTGTGATTCTGATCACAGATCGGACTTGGGATCGGCCTTAGGCTCGGCTATGCTTGATTTCAGGGCGCGCGGATAAAGGCGGACTATTTCCATGGCAGAGAACACACTCACCATTACCGACAATCGCACCAACCAAACCTATACCGTCCCGGTCGAGAGCGGCACCATCCGGGCGATGGATTTACGGCAGATCAAGACCAGTTCCGACGACTTCGGGCTGATGACCTACGACCCTGCGTTCATGAACACGGCGTCATGCAAGAGCGCGATCACCTACATTGACGGCGATAAAGGAATCCTGCGTTATCGCGGATATCCCATTGAAGTACTGGCCGAGCGCTGCACCTTCCTGGAGGTCGCTTACTTGTTGCTCTTCGGCGAACTCCCCACCGAAAAAGAACTGAATGCCTGGGTCTACGACATCACCCATCACACTATGCTGCACGAAACCACCAAGAAGTTCATGGAGGGTTTCCGCTATTCGTCGCACCCGATGGCGATGTTCGTAAGCACGATTGCGGCGCTGTCGAGCGTCTATCCCGACGCCAAACACGTGCACGATCCGGCCAACCGCTTGCACCAGATTTCCCGGCTCATCGGCAAAGTGCCATCGATCGCGGCCATGTCGTACCGGCATAACGTCGGATTTCCCTACGTGTATCCCGACAACGATCTGAGCTACACCGAAAACTTCATGAACATGCTGTGGAAGATGGTCGAGCCGAAGTACGTGGCCAATCCCGCGCTTGCGCGCGCGCTCGATATTCTCTTCATTCTGCACGCCGACCACGAGCAGAACTGCAGCACCAATGCCATGCGTTCGGTGAGCAGTTCGCAGGCTGATCCTTATCTGTCGGTTGCGTCGGCGGCCTCGGCGCTGGCTGGACCGCTGCACGGCGGCGCCAACGAAGAAGTTCTGAAGATGCTCGACGAGATTGGCTCTAAGGATCACGTGCCCGCCTACATCAAGCGGGTCAAGGAAGGCCAGATCAAGTTGATGGGCTTCGGCCACCGCATCTACAAGAACTATGATCCGCGGGCGAAGATCATCCGTTGGAGCGCCGAGCAGGTTTTCCAGGTCACCGGACGCAGTCCCAAACTCGACATAGCTCTGGAACTGGAGCGCATCGCTCTCGAAGACGACTATTTCGTGAAGCGCAAACTGTATCCCAACGTCGACTTCTATTCCGGGATCATGTATCAGGCGATGAGCTTCCGCCCCGAAATGTTCACCGTGCTGTTTGCGATTCCGCGCACCGCGGGATGGCTGGCACAGTGGCAGGAACTCATCACCGACCCCGAACAGAAGATCGCGCGTCCGCGCCAGGTTTATACCGGACCCGGCGAGCGCGTATTCCTGCCGCTCGACAAGCGGGTTCCTGTGCCCATTCCGGCCGACTATCCGACACGCTGATACCCCTGTCGAGCATCTGCACGCAAAATGCCCCGCCTTGCAGTGGGGCATTTTTTTTTGTAGCGAAAAAGCGATGAGCCGCAGGCGGTTGGCCTGCGGCTCCGGGTTAGGGGACTGTTACACCCTAATGCTCATCCTGTGGTCTCGGCCTCGCGCCTTACGCGACGTGCTTCGCCAGCGCGGCCAGACGCTCGCGATGTCGCTCGGGCGAAGTGATGACTTTCATCTCCTGCCAGTCATAAGGAAACTCCCTGCCGCAATCGAGGCAGGCGACGTAAGTTCCGGTCAACGCTGCCGCCTGCGGGCGCCGTTTCGCGCCACGAATGGTTACGGGAAAGCTGTAGTGCGAGTGTCTGCATCCAAAAATGACATCGATCAATTTTGCAATCATGACCCACCTTCCATACCTGAGCGTGCATCCGAGTGCCTGGGTTTTGCTGCGAGCGCGCGCCCCCTCTACCTTGTCTGTGGAACGCTTTCACTCAGATACTTAGATTCACCGATTGCCAAAAGGGTTGAGGATTTCGTAAAAGAAGCTGCTCTCGGCGTAAAAGGCCCAGAAGCCATTTCCCTACATATAGTTACGGGAGGGGGGAAAAACGTTTCACCGGGGTCTGTGAATGGTGTCGCAGCCACGCGATGACAGTGCGCGATGCTGCGAAATGCGCCAAATTACCCCAAAATCATCGCTTCATCAACAAAGCACCGTGACTTGGCTTAATCACGGGACGCGAGATTCCTTCGAAGCCGGTGGCCGCCGCTGACTTCAATTCGGCGGCGAATTGCTCATCGTTCACGTGGCCGCGTGGCTCGGCCAGCAACAGCGGCGCGCCCGGCTTCGACACCGCGGCAGCTTCGCCGAAGAACTTCCCCGCGTCTGGGAATTCGTGCACCATCGCGAATCCTAGGGCGAAATCCACAGTTGCTGTCAGATCGCCGACGCCCATCATACTCTCCGCCGGACTCACGCCAGCGTCGATGCGGTCGAGCACGCTCGCTTTGGTAGCGCGCCGTTTCAGGCCAGCGATCATTTCCGGTCGCAGGTCCACCACGACATGGCCCGACGAACCCACAAGGCGCGCGAGTGGGATCGTGAAAAATCCCATGCCCGGCCCAGGTTCGAGCACCGTCATTCCTTCCCGCACATAAGGTTTGAGAATCTCTTTGGGGTCCTGCATCCAACCCCGCAGCGGGCTGGTTAGCAGATACCCTATCCACCAGGGACAAACTCGGTTCGACATGCACCGATCGTAATGCCGAGGTAGAAGGGAATGACAGTGCGTCGGCGCACACGGGCTTCAAACGTTACACGCTCTGGGGGCCGCGTTTTTTCTGCTGCTGGCACTTGGTCATGATGGCCGATCGCAGGCGGGTACGGAGATCGTCGGGCAGCTCGTAGAGTTGGGAGTCGCGGTAGATCTCGATGGTCTTCTTTGTGGTGTCGCAGACGACGTAACAGTTGTGGCACCAGGAAAGATGGTTTTCCAACTCGGCTTTTGTTTTTTCGTCGAGGACGCCGTCCAAATAATTGGTCAGCTCGGTCAGAAAGTCAGAGCATTTCACTGGTTGCCATCTCCACTTGCAGCATCGCCCGTCTTAACTTCACCGCTTTTACTGCCATCCTTGCCATTGCCATTCTCTCTTCGCTGGAAATAACGTCCCAACCGCTCCCGAAGCTGTAATCGAGCCCGCAGCAGCCGCGACTTCACCGCCGGTACGCTCAACTCGAGCGCGGCAGCGGTCTCTTCCGTCGAAAGCCCTTCTACGTCCCGCAGCACGAACACCGTACGGAAACCCGGGGGGAGTCCCTGGATGGTCTTACTCAAAATCTCACGCAATTCCGCTTGCGTGTATTGCTGCTCCGGATTTGGGCTCCAGTCCGCGATCTCGCGGGGCAGGGAGTCGTCTTCCGTTTTGATGTCTTCGTCTAACGAAACGGTGCGTTCCGGCTTGCGCCGGCGCAACTTCATCAGCGCTTCGTTAACCGCGATCCGGACCAGCCACGTATAAAACTTCGACTGCTCCTGAAACTGCTTCAGGTTGCCGTAGGCTTTCAGGAACGCTTCCTGCACCACGTCTTCCGCGTCTTCGCGGTTCTGCGTGATGTGCTGCGCGATCCTAAAAACGTTGCGGTCGTACCGGCGGACCAATTCTTCAAACGCCGAATCGTCCCCTCGCTTGGCCGCTTGGACGAGGGTCAACTCTTCGCTAACCGGTCCCACTACCTTGTTTTGGATGGCTCCCATTCGCTTGGCGATGCAGTATTTTCCGGCAAATCAAAATCGTGAAATGAAAACTGAACCCCAGTTACATGAAGCAACCGCGAAATCGAACTGTTATTCTACTTGGTAACCCGCTGGTTTGCGAAGCGGCTTTGACATAGGCGGTAAGAAAAGTTTGCGATACAGTTCAAAGAGCCGGTTTTGACGCGGACGAACAGGTACCGAAGTACTCTGATAGTGCCGCACAAGTGCCGTATAATCAGCAGTTAGGGTAGTGTTTTTCTGGGTCGGGTGCAGTAGCGGGCTAAGACTCGGGTATTGGGAACGGTTCTCTGAGCATGGCGGAAAGCAAGGAACTCCAGCAAATCGTCGAGCGTGCGGTGGCGCAGGTTCTCGACCGCGCGCTTCCAAGGTTGCAGGCGGAGTTGGTGGAGCGCGTACTGGCCGAACTGCCCGCGGCGCGGGTCGCGCCTGCGCAAACAGGCGTCGGAAGCGCGGTTCAGAGCGGCCTCGTGCAGGCCGTTGCCAGCATTCACGCGGGTACCACGCAAAAAGAAATTCTGCGCGCCTTGCTCGATGCGGGCAGCGCCTACGGTTCGCGCGTCGCACTCTTCGTCGTAAAAGCGGGAGCGGCCACCGGATGGCAAGGCCGCGGTTTGGGCGACGACGATGCCGTCAAGGACTTCCCGCTCGATATGACCACCGGCCCCGCGGCCCACGCCTATCAGAACCGCATCGTAGCTCCGGCCAACATTGCCGAGATGGACCGGCGTTTCGTAAAGCAGTTCGGCGGGCCTGAGAACGAGCAGATTATGGTTCTACCGCTGGTCCTGAAAGATAAAGTTGCCGCTTTGCTCTATGCCGACGGCGGTGTAGAGGGTGTGCTGGACGGCCCCTCGCTCGAAGTTCTGGTGATGGCCACCAGCGCGTGGCTGGAAGTGACCTCGCTACGCAAGCAGGCGCAGAAAGATGTTGGCGACGCCGGACCCAGCATGGAACGTCCGCCCGTCGCGGCACCCGTGCAGACGGTCAGTTCGTTTTCCGATCCCTTTGCGGCGGCGCCTCCGAAACATGTCGCGGCGAAAGCCGCGCCCGAGCCGGAACCAGCAGTCGAAGTCGCGGCGCATGCTGCATCGGCGGGTGCAGCAGCGTCGGCGCCAGCGGCCGCCGCTGATCCTTTTACCGGCATGTCCGCCGAAGACGCCGACACGCACCGCAAGGCGCAGCGCTTTGCCCGCCTGCTGGTCGATGAAATCAAGTTGTACAACCAGGCGAAAGTGGCCGAGGGCCGCCGCAATAAAGATCTCTACGACCGCCTGAAAGAAGACATTGAAAAGAGCCGCACCACTTTCCAGAAGCGCTACGGCAGCACCGCAGCCGCGAGCGGCGACTACTTTCAAAAGGAAGTCGTCCGCAGCCTGGCGGAAGACGACTATTCCGTCATGGGCGCGAACTTCCGCAAGTAGAATTAGCGCAGGGCTTTTGGAAGGACGTCCTGACGGGGTTTCTTGCATCTATTAACAGTTGGCCTGTCGCGTCTCCGCGCGAAGAATATTAAGGTGGTTCGATTGGGTCTCAAGTGGTGGTGGGTGCTCGCACTGGGCGTGCTGTGCGGACTCCTGAGCGGCACGCATTCGGCGGCATCGAATCGTGCCCAGCAGTCTTCCGCTCCAGCCGCTTCCGATACAGCCGACAAGCAGACGGCGCCTGCGACCGACAAGCCTGCCCAGGATCAGTCGGCCCCGAAACCCGCGCCACACAAAGCTCCCAGAGCGAGCACCCATGCTCCCGCCAAAAAGACTGGTACGGCATCAACCCATCACACCACAGCAAGAAGACACAGGCCGGTATCGCCACGTGTACGCCGCATCCGTAAAGCGTTCGTCGCGTCGACAAGCTTGCGCCCCATGGCGCAGCAGTTAATTCTCGATCGTTCTCCTGCGGGATATGCCGGAGTCGAGGCCTACGCGCGCGCCCACTCCAAAGAAGATGCCGGAGCTCTGGCCTGGCTCGTCGTGGGATACGCTCACGTCCTCGACCACGACTGGGCAAAAGCGATCGATCCGCTGAACCGCGCCAAGCCGCTCGCCGGTGATCTGGGCGATTACGTCGCCTACTGGCTGGGAACCTGCTACCTGCAAACCGGGCATCAGGCCGAGGGTCTGGCGGCGCTGGCCAACTTCAGCACGACGTATCCGGATTCGCTGCTGGTTCGCGATGCGCACTTGAGTTACGCCACGGCCTTGCTGACCGAAGGACGCGCTGCCGAAGCCGTCGAACTGCTGGAAAAGGACCGCCTGCCCGCGCGTTCCGACATCGAGTTCGCAATCGGTCGCGCCTACGCGGCGCTGGGCCAAAAGGAAAAAGCTGCCGAGGCCCTGGCGAATGTCTACTACAACATGCCCACGGCCGCCGAAGCGGACGCGGCGTATGCCGAGTTGAAGACACTCCCAGCGGGGCCGCCTACCCCGGCTCAACGCAAGACCCGCGCTGACCTGCTGATGAAGGCCAAGCGTTACAACGATGCGGTCGACGAATATCGCGAGCTTGCCGTTCATGCCTCCGGAGAGGCGCGTCCGGCCGCGGAACTCGTTCTGGCCGACGCTCTCCACAAGAGTGGCCGCAGCCGCGAGGCGAAGTCGGAGGTGATCAACCTCGCGGGTGCCACCCCAGAGCAAAACGCGCAACGCCTGTTCATTCTGGGCGAAGTCGCCTGGGCATCCGACGAGAATGCGGCGTTCTACAGCACGGTCGACGAGCTGCGCCAGTCGGCTCCGACCAGCACATGGCTCGAGCAGGGGTTGCTTTCGGCGGCGAACCTGCACCTGGTGCACCATGAATATGATCAGGCGCTCGACACCTTCCGCGAACTCCAGCAGCGTTTCCCCAACGGATCGCGTGCCTCGTACGCGCACTGGAAGGCAGCGTGGCTCACCCTCCGTTTCGGCCGGAACGACGAAGCAAAAAAACTATTCGACGAACAGATTGGAATGTATCCCGGCGGCAACGAGACCTCGGCCGCGTTGTACTGGCGGGCGCGCCTGGCCGAAGAAGACAACCAGCCCGGTTTGGCGCGTGCCTATTATCAGAAATTGTCCGACCGCTACCGCAATTATTACTACGCGGAACTGGGCCGACAACGCTTGCAGAAGCTTCCAGCAGGAACGGATCCACCGGGGCAATACCCGCTGCTCGATCACATTCCACCGCTTGAGCACGGCGAGAAAGTGACGCTGCAAGAACCGCCGGCCGACGATCTCCACCTGCAGAAAGCGCAGTTGCTGGGCAACGGCGGTCTGGTCGACTTTGCCGTCCGCGAATTGCAGGCCGCGGCCAGCGCCCATGGCGGCAACTGGGGTCCCGCCGAGACCGCGCAGCTCTATATCGACACCGGCCACTACGACCGCGCCATTGAAGTGATGAAGCGTTCCGTGCCCAGCTATTTCGCCGTTGACATTCTCACGTTGCCGCGCGTGTACTGGGAGGCTCTGTTTCCACGCCCTTACTGGTCCGACTTGAAACGATTCTCCGAGGCGAACGGCCTCGATCCGTATCTGGTGGCGTCGCTGATCCGCCAGGAATCGGAGTTCAACCCTCTTGCCGTATCTCGCGCGAATGCCGTGGGACTGATGCAGTTGCTGCCCAAAACCGGCAAGAACGTGGCCCACCAAGTCGACCTGAAGCGTTACACTCCGACCCAACTCTTCACTCCAACCGTCAACCTGCAACTCGGCACGCGCTACTTCCGCGGCATGGTCGACAAGTTCGGGGGATCGTTCGAAAACGCCTTAGCCGCGTACAACGCGGGTTCCGACCGCGTCGAGGAGTGGATGGGACAAGGGAAGTATCGCGACTCGGCCGAGTTCGTGGAGTCGATCCCGTTCACCGAGACGCGCGAATACGTGCAGGCGATCATACGCAACACCAGCGTGTACAAGCAGCTCTACGGCACGCCTTAATCCGCTCTCTATTCCACGGAACTTCCGCTTTGAGTCTTACGTATTCCAACGCAGACCGGAGGTGTGCGCATGCGAAATGCCTTGGTAATGCTGGTAGCGTTCTGCGGGCTGGTGCTGTGTCTTCCGAGGGCCCAAGCTCAATCCTCGGACACGGAAGAAGTCGGCAAGAGTCCTGTTGAAGCCAGGTTTGTTTCGGGCGGCCGGGTCCGGATGTCGCTTTGCCCCGGCGCCATTGAGGTGACGGGCAGGGACGACAGCCGGCTACGTGTCTCCTACACCACGCGGGCAAACGAGGAGAAGGAAGTTCAAGTTCGAATCCCGGTGAACGGCGACCAGGCAGCGATCCGGGTAAGGGGATGTCCCCACAACAACTTTGAGCTAAGAATCGAGCTTCCGAAAACATCGAACCTGTACGCTCGCATGTTTGCCGGGGAGATGCATATCGACGGCATTCGCGGTGATAAAGATGTGGAGATTCACGCCGGCCACCTCACCCTGGAGATCGGCCGCCCCGACGAGAATGGACGCGTGGATGCCTCAGTGCTGACTGGCGATTTGGAGGCCTCGGCCTTCGACGTTTCCAAGGGAGGGTTGTTTCGCTCGTTCGATCATCACGGGCCGGGCAGGTTTCGAGTCCATGCCCACGTCGGCGCGGGGCAATTGGAGCTTCGCTAGAAGCTATGTCTCCGATGGCGTGTGATGCGTGAACAGGATCTCAATGACCAGCAGTGAAGCCCCCACCACGATCGCACTGTCCGCGAGGTTGAACACTGGCCACTGGTACTGCTTCACGTAGAACAGCAGAAAATCTACCACCCGCCCACTGGCCATGCGGTCCCACAGGTTTCCCACGGCGCCACCCAGAATCAGCGACAGCGCAATCCCCGTCAGCGTTAGTGCGCGCACCTGCTTCCACAGCAGCACCGACACAATGACCATTGCAATCAGCGAGAATCCGATCAGCAGTCCCGTCTTCCAATGTGATGGAGAGTCCGCAAACAGGCTGAACGCCGCGCCCGTATTTTCCGTGTGCGTAATCCGAAAGAATCCCGGAATAATCTGGATGTGCGTGTACATCGCGACATGGGCGGCCACGAGCCGCTTGGTCCACCGGTCGAGCAGCACAACGAGCAGAGCGAGGATGAAATGTGTGGTTCGTGCTGAAGTCTTCATCAGTGGCGTGCTATTCCAGTTCGTTCAGCACCGCGCTGCAGCGCTCGCAGACCGTCGGATAGTTCTTGTCTTCGCCCACGTGCGTGGAATAATTCCAGCAGCGTTCACACTTGGCGCCATCGGCCTTCTTCACTTCCACATGCGCGCCGCCCGTTCCGTTGCCCGAGCCTCGCGTGAGCGTCACCGCCGACACGATGAACAAATACCGGAGCTGCACGCTATGGCGCTGTAGCAGCGAATACAAAGGATCGGACGCAGTGATCGACACCTGTGCTTCCAGTCCGGTTCCGATCAGCTTATGGTTCCGGGCCTCCTCCAGCGCCTTGAGCACCTCGTCGCGGACCGCGCGCAGGCTCGTCCACTCCTCATCCGATTTTGGAGCCGTTGCCAGCAGAGCCGCGTCGCCCAGAATCTCCGCTGTAGTCGGGAACTGCGCCAAGTGCACGCTCTCCTCGCGCGCGGCAACGTTCGGCAAATACGGCCAGATCTCTTCGCAAGTGAAACTCATGACCGGCGCGAGCATCCGCACCAGCGCCTCACCAATGCGCCACACCGCCGTTTGCGCCGACCGCCGCGCCTGCGACTTCGGCGCCGAGATATACAGCCGGTCTTTGAGTACGTCGAAGTAAAACGCGCTTAAGTCCACTATGCAGAAGTGGTTCACGCGGTGGTAGATCTTGTGAAAGGCGTACTCCTGGTACGCACTCCGCACGTCTGCCACGAACAGGCAGGTCTGCCGCAGCATGTACTGGTCGAGCGGATCCATCTGTTCGAACGGAACCGCATCCGCCTGCGGATCAAAGTCACCGACATTGCCCAATACGTAGCGGAACGTGTTCCGGATCTTGCGGTAATTCTCCGCTACTCGCAACATCAGTGCTTCGGATCCCACCACGTCTTCGCGGAAGTCGACCGACGCCACCCACAGCCGCACGACTTCTCCGCCGAGCCGGCTCGAGATGTCCACCGGGTCCACGTCATTCCCGCGCGACTTCGACATGGCCTGGCCCTTCTCGTCGAGTGTCCACCCCGGCGTGACCACGCCTTTATACGGCGGGGTGGCATGTGTCCCCATGGCGCAGAGCAGGGAAGACTGAAACCACCCGCGGTACTGGTCTCCGCCCTCTAGATACAAATCTGAAGGCCAAGGATAGTCCGGTTCATCATCGACCAGCGCTAGGTAACTTGCGCCCGATTCCAGCCACACGTCGAAGATGTCAGTTTCCTTCTCGAACTTCGTGCCGCTGCAATGCGGACACTTTGTTCCGGCAGGAAGAATCGTGTCCGACTCCGGCGTGAACCATGCATCGGCCCCCGATTTCCTGAACAGTTCCACGACTCTCTTGTTAACTGCGTGATCGTTGAGCGGCTTGCCGCAGCTCTCGCACAGAAAAACAGCGATAGGTACGCCCCAAACGCGCTGCCGCGAGATACACCAGTCGGGCCGCGTCTGGATCATGTTCGACAGCCGCTCCTCGCCCCACGCCGGATCCCACTTCACCTTCTTGATTTCATCCAGCGTGCGCGTGCGCAGCGTGTCGTTCTTGCCGGCCCCGCCGGGCATCGGCGTTTCCATCGAAATGAACCACTGCTCGGTCGCGCGAAAAATCACCGCATTGTGGCAGCGCCAGCAATGCGGATACGAGTGTTCCGTCTTCTCGGTATGCAGCAGCGCTCCGCGGCTGCGCACCAGATCGACGATCGGCTGGTTCGCCTCCCACACGCGCTTGCCCGCGTACTCCGGCAGCCCATTGCGTAGGATGCCCTTCTCGTCGACGTTGCTCGTGGCATCGAGCCCGTACTTCATGCCGGTGATAAAGTCCTCCGCTCCATGCGACGGCGCCGTGTGGACCACGCCGGTCCCGGTGTCCATGGTGACGTAGTCCGCCAGCACACCCAGAATCTTGCGATCGAGAAACGGATGCTGAAAGTTCAGCCGCTCCAGCTCGCGCCCGTGGAAGTGCGCCAACGGCTTCGGATCAGCGAGATTGCACTTCGCCGCCGCATCCGCCGCCAGCCGTGACGCCACGATATACACTTCGTCGCCCGACTCCAGCGCGACATACTCTTCGTCGGGATGAAACGCCACCGCCATCGAAGCCGGCAGCGTCCACGGAGTCGTCGTCCAGATGATGGTCGAAACTTTCTTTCCCGCCAGCGCCGGATCAATCTTGGCAGGATCGTCGAGCAACCCGTACTTCACCCACACGGTGATGCTGGTGTGGTTCTCGTACTCGACCTCCGCCTCGGCCAGCGCGGTCTCGTCGTGCATGCACCAGTAGACGGCGCGCAGCCCCTTGTACACGAATCCATTTTCGTAAAACGAAAAGAACGTCGAAAGCACCACCGACTCATACTGCGGAGTCATCGTGGCATAAGGCCGGTCGAATCGCCCGAACACGCCGATGCGCTTAAATTGCGTCCGCTGCAGGTCGAGAAATTTCTGCGCATACTTGCGGCACTCGGCGCGCACGTCGGTGGGCCGCATCTGCAGTTTCTTGCCGCCCAGTTCCTTGTCAACCTTGATCTCGATGGGGAGCCCGTGGCAATCCCACCCGGGCACATAAGGCGCGTCGAATCCCGCCATGGTCTTCGACTTGACGATGAAATCCTTCAGGCACTTGTTCATCGCCGTGCCCATGTGGATGGGCCCGCTGGTATATGGAGGTCCGTCGTGCAAAATGAAGCGGGGCGCGCCTTTCCGGGCCCTCCGGATGCGCTCGTAGATGCCCGTCTGCTCCCAGCGTTCGAGCATTTTGGGCTCGTTCTGAGGCAGGTTGGCCTTCATCGGAAAGTCAGTTTTCGGCAGATTGATGGTCCTTTTGAGTTCGAAGGCCAACGGTTCGCGTCTCCCAAATGATTGAATCTTTTATTATACGAGATCGCGGTATGGAAGCTCTGCAAGTTTCAGAAAACACATCGCACCAATTCAGGTAAAACGCGCAGATTCCAACTCAAAAAATCCGCCGGTTAGACACGGAATATGCAGAGTTCAACGAAAGAAGGAGTCAGCATGGTTCATCGTTCCCGCATTCAAAGTAGTCTCCCCACGCCCCCAGGCTCCGCTCGTTGACAAACGGACCAAACCGAAGGTGCCGAAGTGCGTGTTCACTCACAAGATTTCCGGTTTGGGTACGGTGGTCGACTTTCACACCGGCGCGCGCGACGTGCCGTTGGTCGATGTCATCTTCGACGGCGTCCGGAGAACACTGCAACTGCGCGCCGAGTTCTTCGTCGAGATCCCCGACATCATCGCGTTGTCCTCGTGCCTCCCGCCGCCGAAGCTGGAGCCCGTCGAGAAAGAAGCCAAGGTCAGTACCGAGCCGGATGAAGGCAGCGAAGAGACCACGGCGGAGTTGGGAGAGGAGCGCGTCGAGAGCGAGGACGAGGACGAAGTTGATGCCGAGGAGATCGGAGCGATTGCATGAACTTCTGGCACTCAGAATGTTGCACTGTTCATCGCCTTGAAACACACAACCGGACGTACTTTTGGCTTATGAGCTAAACGCGCGAATCGCCCAGCGCAAACGAGCACGCGGGCGCAACGAACAAGCACAGGAGAAAAGCAATGGTAAAAGAAGTCCGCGCTACAACCGAATCTGTTGCCGATGCGACGAAGATTCAGAGTGACGAAGAGCACACGCTACTCTCCGTCGAAATCACAGCCGAACGGCCGACCTTGCTTACCTTGAAGCCGTGGAAATCGACGATCCAAAAAGGCTCCGCTTATTCGAGCGCGAACTCGAAGAGATGGAGGAGTGAATGGCCACGTAGTTAACTCAGTCTTTCTTCCCCTTTTTCTGCTTGGTGCGCTTCTCTGCCCAGTCGAATCCCAGCTTGACCAGGAACACAGACACTAACGCCGCCGCCAGATGGATTCTTCGCACTACAGACGGTACCCTGCTGCCGCAGGCCAGTCGAGTAGCGTGCGGTTGTTTACTCTGCCATTACGCAAGGTAGCTCGTTGGGCATCGCCGTTGTATAGTGACGGGCAATGGGCTTTGGCTTCGAGTACGACGCTGCAAATCGAATCCTGCTGCTGCGGGTTGGGGGCCAGCTCACGGATCGAGTGTTGGCAGAGTGTTACGAGGCCATCCGAAAGTATTCCATCGCGACCGATGCCCTCATGAGTATCTTCGAATTGTCGGCTGTTACTCAGTACGCCGTATCCAGCGAGTTTATTCGGCAGTTGGCAAGACGCGAACCGGCGATGCCGGACGCTACCCGACGCCTGCGCGTTATCGCGGTCGAGAACACCACAGGGTATGGTCTCGCTCGAATGTTTCAGATTGTGGGAGAGCCTGGGCGGCCAAAGCTGAGAGTCGTGCGTACCCTCGACGAAGCGTTGGCGGCGCTTGGCATCATATCCCCTCACTTCGAACCGCTGGACTGACTACGGTCGGAGCTTAGCCGTGGAGAATTTGCACAGTCCTCGCAGAGCTGCTCCCGTCTTGGGTTCCGCATCCCGCAGAAAATGCACGTCATGGATCAGTGGCCCCAATCGTGCACTGTCACTTACAAACAATCTGGGAGGCGAGGTATGCTCAGCACTTTAACGCTTCGTGCCCGAGTGCATTGGCTTTCTGATCGTTACCTGAGTTGGAGGCGGCCCGCCATGCCCAGACCTGTACTCCTGCCAACCTGCTCAATCTGCAGCAGGCCGGTGCCGCTTGAGAACAGTAAGACCGACGAAGGCGGGAAGGCCGTGCATGAGGAGTGCTACGTCCTCAAGCTAGCGCTACTCCGCGTACTCAAGAATTAAGATCCACGCAAGCGTTCCGTTCCCAACATACCCGGCCCGCGCCTCACAGGGCGGCCTGAGCTTCTCCGCCTCATCTCATCCCACCGCAGCTCGCTGCCAAAGCCGTGACGATCCGTGAACAGCCGAAGCTGTGGTGCTGCCTGTACGACATCCACCATCCGCAGTACGACCAGAAAACATTCCGCGCCCCACCCTGTCATTCATCAAGCTGAACCGCGGAGACGGTTTGCTCCTCGGCGGTAACGCGCTCGATCTGAGCCGTGTGAGCCACTGGAACAAGAACCTGCCGGGCACCAAGCGCAGAGGCGAACTGAAACTGACCTCGACGGATTCGACAAAGAAATTTTGCAGCCACTTGAGGCCCTGCTGCCACGAGGATGCGAGAAAGTCTTCCTCACAGGAAATCACGACCGCTTCCTTGAGCAGGACTTGATCGAAAGATGCCACAGCTGGATGGCATGATCGACTTCAAGAAGTACCTCCGGCTCGCAGAGCGCGGCTTCAAAGTCATTCCTCTCGGCGGCGACTACCTGTCCCCTCGGTGGACGCGCCGCACGGGTAAACCTGAATTACGCCATAAGCAATCTGTCCGCTCGCCTCCCGTCTCGATAAGCTGTGGCCCTGAATCGGGGAGACCGTCCAGGATGTCAACGAGAAGTTCCGAGAGGAAGCAGGTTGACCCGGGCGCCGCGGAATCGGTAAACGCTGGGCGACTAGGGAGGATCTCCCAGAAGCCCGTTTGAACGAAGCCGCTTCGCGGCGGACGCTTTCGCGTGCTGGGTGTCGGCAGGAGTGGTGGAGACAGGATAAGGTGGGGTCATAAGGAGCTAACCTGTGACCCACCTTCGCAAAATGATGCTCGAGGAACTCGAGCGTCGTAATTACGCTCAGACTACAACACGCGTCTACATCGACAATCGAAGATTTCGCGCATTACTTCAAGCGCCCTCCCGACCAGCTCGGCCCTGAGCACATCCGTGAATACCAAGCGTATCTATTCCGCGAGCGGAAACTCGCCGCCGCCACGGTTGCGCAACGGCTGGCGGCGCTGCGCTTCTTTTTCACTCAGACCATCAAGAAAGCATGGAGCCTGGCCGAGACACCTTATCCGAAAAGGACGCGACACCTGCCCAGCATCTTGAGCCCAGAAGAAGTTGCCCATCTCATCGACTCCGCCCGCACTCGGTTTCATCGCATACTATTGATGGCTCTCTATGCCACTGGGGCACGGCGCGCCGAGTTGGCGCGCTTGCAAATCCCCGATATCGACAGCCGGCGCATGGTCATCCACATCCGCGGCGGAAAAGGTCGTCAGGACCGAGATGTCATGCTCAGTCCCACACTGCTCGAAACCTTGCGCGACTACTGGCGCGGGCTGAAGCGCAAACCCACACTCTGGTTATTTCCAGGCGGACGCTGGCACACCGCCCATCATCCCATCACCCCCAAGGCCGTGTATTACGCCTGCCAAAAAGCGGCGCAGCACGCCGGCCTTCAGAATCGGGTTCATCCGCACACCCTGAGGCACTGCTTCGCCACCCACCTGCTAGAAAAGGGCGCTGACCTGCGCACCATTCAGCTGCTCCTGGGACATCGCGATCTGAAAGAGACCACCATTTACCTTCATCTCTCGCAACGGCACCTCAACGCAACCGCGAGTCCTCTGGACGCGCTCCAACTGAAAGGCACGTTACAGCCGGAGGCATAGATGAGTCGGCCGCTCTTGGAGCTGGCCGGTCTCGTCCGCACCGCGGGAGTTGCTTTCATCTGGCGCAGCCGCCACTGGATCCGCTGGACCCATATCAAAGTCCTGCTGGCCATTGCACGCTGTCGTACCGCCGCACTGGGCGGCCATATCGATAAGTGCACCCGCTGTGGACATCGCGCCATCTCCTTCAACAGCTGTCGCAATCGGCACTGCCCACGATGCCAGACGGCTGCTCGAGAACGGTGGATCGCCGCGCGCCGAAGAGAACTTCTTCCCACGCGCTACCTCCATATTGTCTTCACCCTACCCCATGAGCTGGCGCCACTCGCCCTGCACAACAAAAAGATCCTGTACCATCTCTTGCTCCAAACCAGTGCCCAAACACTTCTCGAAGTGGCTCGCGATCCCAAGCATCTCGGCGCCCAGATCGGCTTCTTCAGCGTGCTACACACCTGGAACCAAAAAATCGAGCTTCATCCCCATGTCCATTGTGTCGTTCCCTCCGGTGGCCTTTCCCTCGATCACACCCACTGGATTCACTCCCCACAGAACTACTTTCTACCCCAGCCGGGGTTGCGGAAAGTTTTTCGCGGCAAGTTCGTCGACGCTCTCCAACAGGCCTTCCACCACCACCAGCTCCGCTTCCGGGGAGACCTGAAACCTCTGGCTCAGCCCAAGGCCTTCGCCGCCTGGCTCCGGTCCCTCTACCGACAAGACTGGGTGGTCTATTTGAAACGCCCCTTCGGTGGCCCCGACTATGTGCTGCAATATCTGGGCCGCTACACCCATCGCGTGGCCATCTCCAACCATCGACTGGTCTCCTTTGCCGACGGCCAGGTCACCTTTCGTTGGCGTGATTCCGCTCACCAAAATGAACAGAAGTTGCTGACCCTATCGCGCGACGAGTTCCTGCGTCGCTTCCTGTTGCACCTACTCCCCAAAGGCTTCGTGCGCATCCGCAACTTCGGCTTTCTGGCCAACCGCAACCGTGCCACTCTTCTGCCGCTCTGCTTCCAACTACTCGATGCAGTAGCCCCACCACAGACCGAACCAGACGCTTCCCTGGTCCAGACCGCCAGCCCCCTATGGCTCTGTCCCAAATGTGGCGGCCCCATGACGGTCATCGAAAGACTTACCCCGACCCAGCTCCAGCTCCGTGCTCCACCCTTACTCGCCGGAGCCTCCGCCTGAAACTACCATTCCAACCTCCCTCACTCGGTGTGCCTCAACACCGGCCGGCGTGGTGCGCCCAACTTGCCCCCAAACCAGCAGTCCCTCTCCAACCTCAGCCAAAATCTCGCTCCGACCACAGGCAAACTACAACCGAACCCATCCTGCTTTCCTTTTTCCCAACTCCAGTACCTGTCCCCCCAAGCCTCTCCCCC
>DATDGW010000273.1:0-5179 GCA_036521895.1 Candidatus Sulfotelmatobacter sp.
CGTTCCGATTCAACCGGCGACGATCCAAAAGCCGGGGCAAGCTCTTTTTTCGCCTCGTGCAGCAAGCCGTAGCCGTCGAGCCCATTCCTTTGGACCGAATTCTTCACCCCGGAATCAAAGCCAAAGCTAAACCACAACCCGCAGGGGTTACCTGAGTCAAGCAGATACCCCTCTGGCACGATTCAGACTTCCGGCAGTGTAGTCCTGATGAGAACCGCGAACCGCCTCCACCAGCGAAGACCACAGCGAACGCTGCGGCTGGGCAGCTATAGAGATCGCTTCCATAAAAGCCGAGCTTTCCGCACCCGCATCCAGCTACGCGCAGGAGGCAGTGCCTTCAGAACGAACCATAAAAATCGATCAGGGAGCCCACTATGCAGCGGGCCGAACAGGATGGCGAGTTAGCGCGGGTTGAACATCGACGTTCCTCAGCTTGGATCGGTTTGAAATGCAGGTTCCCACAGAACCGAACAGCATGGATTCTACCCCAACTTCCGGTCCGCAGCCAACAGAAACCCAAAAGCGGCGGATGGTCAGAGGCCCATCCACTGCTTCTCAGGAGGTATGAGTGATGTTCGCTACAACCATGCTAGCCCCGCATCGCGACGAGGAGTGAGATCACCAAGTACTCTGTGGTGGATTCTTCGTGTGGCAGGTTCGCGTTCGGGAACAGGCCAATTTGAAAATGCACTGCCTACTTCTTCGGCAGAGCCAACACCCGCGCCGAGACCGCCCCATTCTTCAGCATCCCGCCAAGAATCAACGGGCCAAGCGGCGTTGCCAACACGCCCCGGCCGTCGGTGCGCACGTCGAAGGTGTCCTCGGTGATCGTCTCCCACCGGCCACCATGCACTTCAAAAACGAAAGTCACGGGGGAGATCTCCGCGAGTTTGCCGTCTGCATTCAGTCCTTTGAAGTTGTGCGGAGTTGAGGTACCTCCTGAGAACAGAATCCTGTGGTCGTGCACCCCCGCGCCCGCCACGATTCCGAACCGCCCCGGCCCGGGATGCGCGGGCAGTTTGCTCCATTCGATCTTGTTCGGATCTTTGTGGTCGATCTTGCCCATCCAGCACTCGGCGGACGCTACGTACGAAGTGCCAACGGCTGGATCCTTCTTCGCGCCGTCGACGTAGACAAGGGTCTCGTCCGCCAAGCCACCGGCATGACCGAAGACGGGAGTTCCGGGAAACGGCGTAGCCTGGCTCCAAGCATTCTTCTCGGCATCGTAGACCTGAACATTATTGACCGGACCGTTTTTCGATTTCCCACCCACCAGATAGATGAAGCGGTCATGAGTTACGCCGATCACGGCGCTGTCCACCGGCACGGGGATGTCCGCCGCCCGGTACCAGCGATGGTCTTCGGGCACGAAGGAGTTCACGTCGCTGAGCGTCGTCTCGGTCCCTTGACCGTCCACAGTGTATCCGCCGAAAACAAAAACCTGCCCCTTGGCGCCCACTGCGGACGCCGCTAAACGGCCGGCCACCCCCGGCACCGGGCGGCTTTCGACCCACTTCCCCGACTTGAAACGCAGCATATACATCCTGCTGGAGATGTCGTCCCAGGTCTTCTTGGTGCCGATGCCCATGAGCGAATAAATTTCAAGTCCATTCTGGAGTGACGCCACCGCATTGTTTGACACGGCGACGGGCATGGGTGGAATCTTTCCTTGATCGGCCGCCCACAGAAAGACGGCGCACAGCACCGGGAGGAGGAAGACAGCCAGTTTTTTCATCGGTGAGATATTACGTCTTCGACCGCACCGGGGGCAAAGACGGCTTGGGCTAAAACCAGGTTTTGCGGCGATATTCTCGGAATGCATCCCCAAAGGCATCTTCCAGGACGCGAGCTTCCCGGCGAGCACGAATCGTCTGGCCGATCACAGCCGCAATCAGGACGAGCCACCCCTCGGGCCTCCCCAGGATTAGGATCATCCCGGTGATCATCACCATACCGAACACATAAATCGGATCGCGGATTTTCGAATGCAGACCGGTGGTCACCAATTTGTGAGCTTCAGCCCTCAGGGAAAAACGACCTCCCGAGCTGACAGCGTGCCACCCCTATGAAACTCAAACCCACAACAACCAAAACCGTTCCGAGATGCCGGGTCGCGTTCCACGGACCGGTCCATGTGATTAGGAACCACAACAAACCCACTGTCGCCACCATCTGAAATCCGGTGAAGGCGAAGATATGCCGCTCTTCCATCCCGATTTGATTCCCGTTCGTTTACTTCACCAGCCCCTGGCGCACGCTGTGAATGAAGTCGGTATAGGCGGGCGTCTGTCCGTTGGCACGCATGTGAGTGGCAATCTGGCCGCGGTGATAGGCCGAGTGCAGCACCACGTGAGTGAGGACGTCGACAATCGTGCTCGTCCACCGCTCCCCCTTGCTGTTCCTGTAAGAGATGGACTGGGAGACATCCCCGGCGGTGATCAGGTCGAGAAACTCGAGCCAGAGGGCGCCCATTTTGGCCGCCTCGTCCTCACACTGCGCCAGATCCGGCTCGGGCCATATCGGAACACTCTGGGGTTGTTGCTTCAGCCGCTCCAGCCATACCCTCTCCGCCGCAAGAATGTGCGAGATCAGCTGCAAGGATCGCTCGTTCGCGCCGCTGGCGGCTCGGATCGCGTTCAAAACTTCCCGGTTGGCCCATTCATCGTAGGCGAACTGGCGGCGCAAGTAGTCAGCAAGATTCACGAAACATCCTCCGTCGCTTTGTTTGCCGCGACTCTACCACTCTAAATCGGTCGTGGTGCCGCAGGCAAAGTTGTAATGATCCTTTCACATTTCAGGACTAGACTGCTTGGTGGAGTCGCGCCTAAGTCTCCAGAATGCCCCGCAAACCGCCAGCGTCAGGAAGCACCGTAACCGAGGAAGAACGTCCAAGCCCTCGTCCAGCCAGGGTCCGGGCGGAGCCGAAGCTGGGCGGGCCGGACGATCTGGCGCGTCTCGCTCTGAAGGCTTGCCTGATCGCCCGCGATGCCGCGTTCAATGTCCGCGACTTGCTCACCCATTCTTCCCGCATGGCCTTTCTCGCCATTAAGGATTGCGAGAAGGAACTCGACCTGATCGAGCGGCAGATCGACGAGCGCCTGCCTGCGGCCATTACCCGGGTGAATGAAGTGCGGGCCCGCCAATTGCTGTCAACTTTGAAATCCACGACCGACCTCGAACGCATCGGCGATCTGGTCATGAGCGCAGCCATGCGGGTGCAGGCGCGGACGTCAAAGATGGCCGCATCCGATGTGGGCCAGCTCGTGGAGATGTCTTCGGTGCTGCGCGACATGCTCGACCTGGTTCACAAAGGCTTCTCCACGCTCGATTTGGAGTGCGCCCGCAAAGTGTTGCAGATGGACAAAGAGATCGACCGCGTCTGTCATGGCCTGTTCCAGAAGCATCTGGCGGAGACCGTCGTGCAGGGCGACACCACTGGTTTCGATGTGCTCCTAATGGCGCAGGCCCTTGAGCGGGCGGGTGACCACACCACAAATCTTGCCGAAGACCTCTACAGCCTGATCGAAGGCCGCAGCCTGCGGCATGTGGCCAAGAAGAAAGCCGCGAATTAGAACTTCTCAGTTCTCAGAAAAGACAAAACCAACCGTTGATTAGCGTCCAGGGCGGAAACCTCGATTCACAAGCATGGTGGCAAAAGCGCCTGAATCGCGGATTTTACTGAGAACTGAGAACTGGCAACTGAGAACTGCCCCTTCACAAATTCATCGTTCCTTAACACACCGGAAACATTCGCGCAACATTTACCCCATACAGTCTTTGGAGGGCGCCGTCCCCTTGGGGAAGTCCTGTGACTCGTGGGGCCCTGAAGTGAAGAATGCATCAGCCAGTCGAACTCCACGAACGGCGCGGGAGCGCGAACAGCCCCGCCGCGTTTCGTCCCGTCATCTTCGTTGTCGAAGATGACGAGGACATTGCACGCCTCATCTCCCACAATCTGCAGGCGGCCGGGTTCGAAGTGCAGAGTTTTGTCAGCGGCGCATCGGTGCTCACCGAAGCGGTGCGGGAAATGCCGGTGCTGTTCCTGCTCGACGTAATGTTGCCGGGAACCGACGGCTTCGAACTCTGCCGCCATATTCGCCAGACCCCCGTTCTTTCGGCGACTCCCATCATCTTTCTCACCGCGAAGACCTCTGAGGCGGACCGTGTCAAGGGATTAGAACTGGGCGGCGACGATTACATCACCAAGCCTTTTAGTCCTCGCGAACTGGTGGCCCGCATTCGCAGTGTGCTGCGTGGCCTCGGCCAATCTCCAGCGATCGGGGAGGTGCTGCGGCTGGGTGATCTCGAAATCGACGTCTCGTCCATGACCGTGCAGGTGCAGGGCCGCAACGTCCTCACGACGGTGCGGGAATTCCGCCTGCTGGAATACCTGGCCACCCATCGCGGCCGCGTCCGGACCCGCGATCAACTGCTCGACGCAGTCTGGAAAGAGACCCGCTTCGTCACCCCAAGGTCCATCGACGTCTACATCCGCCGCCTGCGCGAGAAAATTGAACTCGACCCCCGCCATCCGCAATACCTGAAGACCCTGCGCGGCATCGGCTACCGTTTCGAACTGCCGAAATAACCTTCCCTCAGCGACCCCACACGGCAGGGCCGGAATCCAATCGTTCTTGAACATTAATGGGCAAAAATGGGCAAAAGCATCCTGGCAAATCCTAGTCCAGAGATCCGCCGTCAAGGTGCCTTAGTCGTGCACTACCCCATCGCGTCGTTCGCCAATGTGCCAAAGCACTCCGGATGGATCCACGACATAGGCGATCCGAAGCCCCCATGGCTGCATGGCGGGCGCGCGCGGAGGCGGGACCTTGAATTTTCCCGGCAGATCAAGGCGATTAATGTGCGCCCACCAGACGTCGAGATCATCGACCATCAGCTGCATCATAAAGTTTTCGGCCCAGTCCTTTTGATAATAGGGCTGCAGTATGAAACCGCTGGCGACTGCCCTGAAGATCGCCACATCTCCGTCCAGAAGTTTTTCGAAACCCAGCGTCTCATAGAAATTCTTAGAGAGAGCAAAGTCTTTTGCCGGTATGAATGGGCGGGCGAGTTCGGTTCCGCTCGGCACTTTCTCCATCTCTCCCCCCTTCAAATCCGGACCGCTCTGGTGCTCGCGACCAGGCTAACCATGGTTCAGCATCTCATGCCCAGCATTTAC
>DATDGW010000274.1:0-8411 GCA_036521895.1 Candidatus Sulfotelmatobacter sp.
CAATAACGGACGGCTCGGTGCAAGTGCCAAAGAGTCGCGAAGCAGGGAGTGCATCTTCATCAATTCAGGATTGCCCTCGCGAGTGCTCAGCTCTGCAATCCAGTGCTTCACGCAAAACAGACGGTCATCGGTGAACATTACAGGAGCGAGGCAGTTGTAACCCCGCCCTGGCAAAGCCTCGCAGTACACGATCACGCGGGTTCCAGGTTCCCACCTTGGCAGCGGAGTCCGCCAACAGTCGATAAAGTCTTTGCTCACCGTGTAACCCGGACCAAGCAGCGAGTCCGGATAGTCCCACAAAACCTGTTTCACTCGGTATGCAATTTTCCGTTCGAGCCCCGAAGCACATCGACGCTGATGGGTCTCTTCGTTCCTGCTGATCTCGCCTTCAAAGAGGAACCCTCGCCTCTTGGCCAAACGATCGGGGTCCTGGAGCGGCGCATGGAACGCCCATAGAGTTGTATCGCCGCGATCCTCCTGCTTCGCCAGGTCATGGGGAATTGCTGCGATCCAAGCCTCAACCGTTTTTTGGCGCTCCTCGCTGAACTCGACCGGCGTAAGGCAAATCAAGGAATGAAACTGCTCGCAGTAGACAATCACCCGGGCATGAAGCGTGAAAGGCGGCGAGGGCAGCGGGCTCATGGTGCAATTGATGTAGCCCGTATGAACCACCGTCTCTGAGAACTTGCCAAACAACAAGCGGGAGACGCTGAAATCGACACTTTGGCTCACCGCGGATTTGCAAACTCCCCGAGGAACCGCTCCCAGTGAGCTGATGTCGCCGACAAAGACGATGGGCCTGTGATAGCTGAGCTTCTCGACGTTGGTGAGTCGCTGGTGAATCTTTCCCAGAACTGCGCTACTGTGCTCCACCTGCGCCGGCAAAGCTGCAACACACAACCAGCAGCAAAGGCTTCTAGCAGCATTTCGCGTCAACCTGCAAAGGTTGGTGACGACACCTCTCCGAGCCGGTGCAAGCATAAGCTGAAAGATGCGCGTGAGAAGGCCCACCATCGATTGGACACCGCCAGCCACATGGTTGGCAGCTTACGTCCGTAACTCTCGTACGCAGGCGGATATTCGTTTTGGGGAATGAAGTGACCCCCTGTCAGAATTGGCAGTTGCAACACCTGTAGCGCGTTTTTACTCTACTACCAGGAAGTTCTCGCTCCGTTTTTGGACGCAGACGTCTGGCTGCTTCCTTCATCACAACTCGCGCCGTCTGGTGGAAAGAAAAAGCCGCAAGCCCGCTCGACATCTCCCGGGTGAGTCTGCGCTCCAATCATCAACTGTACCAATCCAGCCTGGTTGCAAAGGAGCACCATGCCGTTAACTCCAGAGCAAGTTGCATCGGTCGCAAGTGAACTCAAGAGATTTGGCGCCGACCTGAATCTCTCGGAGGATCAGAAACAGAAACTGCACACCTTCATGAGCGAAGCCTACGAAAAACTGCAGGAATACAAACAGCAGAACCCCAACGCGACAAAAGAGGATTTACTCAAGAAACTCGCTGACAATCGAGCATCGATTCGCCAGCGCCTGGTCGGTTTCCTGACTCCAGAACAGCTAACCAAGTGGGACACGGAGCTGGGAAAGGCCAAGGAGTTCCTGGGCCACAAACTGGCTGCTTAGTCCAAGTTATCGCTGGGCGGTGACCGGGCGGTAGGTAGCCGGTCACCAATTCTTCCAATTCAACTTCGGCGACGAGTTACGAATTCCGGGCAGAATCGGAATCCAGCATGGCCGTTTCGGTAGTAGGACTGATCTATATCGCCTCGATTGCGGGCCGATGGACGAATTGGTGAACCTTTTGGTTTGGAGCACCGCGCAAACATGCGATTCGAGTAGCGACTCAAGTGTGCACATTTCCGGTCGGCCAGTTTCAGGCGGACCCAAGGAGGATCATCATGGGATTTCTCGCATGGATTGTGGTTGGACTGATTGCAGGTTGGCTGGCCGGAACAGTGATGAAGGGCGGTGGCTACGGCATTTTCGTTGACATCATTCTCGGCATCCTCGGCGGCGTCCTGGGTGGCTGGATCTTTGGCCTTTTGGGCCTATGGCAAGGTCGGGGCATGATCGGTTCCATCATTGTGGCATTTGTCGGCGCGGTGATTTTGGTCTGGATTACCCGCTTACTGAAGAAAGCCTGAGCGTTGAAGCAAGCAGAGCATGCGCTCGTCGGTTCTGATGTTGGGGTTCGCCGCGCTACGACGCACGCCGGTATCGGTATCGGTATCGGTGGGGTGGCGTGCCGCGTCCACTTGTGGTGGTTTTATATATGCGCAGAATTTCTTTTCGTGACTGTCCTTACTGCCATAGCTCAGAAGTGCATCGCTCGCATCGGAAGACGTGGGGAGAGTTATCAGTCTGCTCTTCCTGCTCGGACCCGTGAGATGTCATGGCTGTATGCTCCGCCACCTCCGTCCAACCTTCCTACCCGCACCCAGATACATTCGCCGGATAGCGAAGGAACCCGTCCCAATCCACGCTGACGAGGACGACTGGACGCGCTCGGCGTAGGCGGGTAGCCCGGGCCTTTTGATGTCGCTGCCGTCACCAAACACGTGGGTGGCCCATCCTTCGCGTACTTTGCGAAGGGTGGGAGTCGGGAACGTGTTTGAAGTGGACCAAAACAGTAAACATCCTTGCTATCGACAAAGTCGTTCCATCCCACCAGACACCCGAATTCCAAATGTCGGTCCCACTTTCGCTCCCGCCCGCGAACCGGGAAGCCTTTTCCGAACCACCCGGCGGTAACCATCTTGGTTCTCCGTCCCGCCAGCAATCGGCGTAGGGCGACGGGTCGCCCCGCCTCCCCCTGCCACACCACCGTACATGCGGGCCCGCATACGGCGGTTCGGCGGATTAAGCTGAAACCGCACGACTATGGGGTGCAAGCCCGGGCTGGGCAAAGTAGGCATTCGGCAAAGCAATGGCCAAGGCGGGCGAGTTGGCGATGCGCCACGGGCCGTGACGACTGCCGGCGGTTTGCGCCGCCAGGTCCGTGCTCACATTCCGTTTGCGAAGTTCGCGAAGTCGCGTCCGTCCCCGTTTCCATTGCTTCCACACCACCGACCGAAATCGACGGCGTAGCCACGATTCAAGGGTGTGCAACACCGAGGTGTTTGACAATCGTCGAAGTATCCGAGACATCCCCGCAGGTAGGTCGCGATCTGTGTGACCACCTGCGTCAGACTGATCGCATGGGTTCGACGCGTCTGTTCCCGAATCCTCTCCTTACAGCGAGCGAGGGCCGCTTCTAGCTGTCGAACATGCTCGGCACACAAAGAAAACAGGCGGCCGCATGGCCGCCCGAAACCAGCTCGCAGCTGATGGTTCCCAGCTCCCGGCTACTTCTTCCCGCGAAGCATCTCCACCACGCGCTCATAATCATCCACTGTCGAGTACTCGATCACGATCTTCCCCTTGCCCTTCCGGTCGCGGATCCGCACCCTCACCCCCAGCATGCGCTCCAAGTCCACCTGCGCCGCCCGCACATTTGGATCCACCCATCTCGCCCCGCTCTTCTTCACCACCTGCCCCGGCATCCCGGGGAAGGGATCCAGCTCCCCGTTCATCGACAGGACCATCCTCTCGATCTGCTCCAATGTCAGGCCTTTTTTCACCGCGTACAGCGCCGCCTTCGAAATCTGGTCATCGCTCGACAAGGCCAACAGTTCTTTCGCTTCCGCGAACGAGATCTTTTTCTCCGCCAGCAGCTGCATCACGTCCCGCGGCAACTTCAAAAGCCGCATGTAGTTCGTCACCGATGTCCGCGACAACCCAACCCGTTCCGCAATCTGCGCTTGCGTCAGCGAAAATTCCTGGCTCAGCACGCGGAACGCTTCCGCCTGTTCCAGCGCGCTCAAATCCTCACGCTGCAGGTTCTCGACGATCGTCATCTCCGCCGCCTGCTGCAGAGAGACGCGCCGGATCAAGGCTGGAATCGTAGTCTTCCCGGCCTTCTTCGACGCATGCAGCCGCCGCTCTCCAAGAATCAGGATGTAGCGCCCGTCGTCCTCCGATGGACGCACCACGATCGGCTGCACCACGCCACTCGCCTTGATGGAATCAGCCAGCTCCTCCAGCGCATCGTCATCGTGCACATACCGCGTCTGAAACGGATTCTTGTCGATATCGGCAATCGCCAGGTTGACGACAAGATTCCCCGGCGCCCGCGACTCCGCCTGTGCATAGATAGTGATGGCCTCGTCGGAAGGCTGCCCGGAAGAATCGAATGAGGGGACAGCAGCCCCCGGCTCTCCCGCCGAGCGCAGCTCGGCTGGTGTAGAGATCGCGTGTGGAAAACGGGTATGTGGCGCGGACACTCCCGGCCGCGCAGCGTCCTCCACCGCTTCGTCCACGACGGCACGAATGGTTCCGTCAAAAGGCACCCCGGCAGGAACGTGTGAAGCAGGATTGTGCGGAGATGGACCGTGTGGCGCGGGCACTCCTGCCCGCGAGCTCCCATCCCCACCACCCGGCGGCACTACCGCCCGGGCCGCCGACCCAGTCACGACCCGCGGCCCCGGCAGCAACGACTCCAGCCCCCGCCCCAAAGCCCGCCTCTTCTCGACCTTCTCTTTATGCTCCGCCGCCGAAGTCGTCATTCAATCTCCCTCAATCTCCATCCTGACCCAAAAAACTTGTCATCCTGAGCGAAGTGGATGCGTCGCGCAGCGGCCCAGCCACGCCGTCGAAGGATCCCTTTCATCTCAGCCTGCCGATGACGCCGCAGGAAGTTTTCACCGCGAAACCCAAGACGCATTCTGTATATCGACATTCATCAATGTAATATATAGATGGATATCAATATAATAACCCGCTGCCCTCAAGCCGACTTATCCATCTCGGGCACAGCCGCCGAAATCTCCTGCACAGCCTCCCCCGCTTGGACCTCAGCGCCCTCAGCCGCAGAGGTTTCCGCTGATGGCTGCGGGCTGACAGCCGGCGCCTGCCGTTCAATGATCTCCTTCGCTAACCGAATGTAGCTCTCCGCGCCCTTCGACCGCGGATCGTACACCAGCGCTGCCTTCCCATGGCTGGGCGCCTCTGCCAGCCGTATGTTCCGCGGCACCGTCGTCCGGCACAACTTCTCGCCAAAAAAATTCTTCAGCTCCGTCATGACCTGCTGCGCCAGGTTGGTGCGCTCATCAAACATCGTCAGCACCACGCCCTCAATCTCCAACTCAGGATTCAGTCCCGCACGTATGCGCTCGATGGTGTCGAGCAACTCGCTCACACCTTCGAGAGCAAAGTACTCCCCCTGCATCGGGATCAGCACCGCATCAGCCGCAACCAGCGCATTGAGAGTGAGCAGGTCCAGCGCCGGCGGGCAGTCGAGCACGATGAACTGGAAGCGCTCACGCAAAGGAGCCAGCGCGTCGCGCAAGCGATACTCGCGCGACTCCGCGTCGACGAGTTCAAGGTTCGCGCCGATGAGGTTCTTGTGCGCAGGAATCAGCCAGAGCTGTTCGAGTTCGGTCGTGAGCAGCGCCTCCTCAGCCGTAGCCGCCCCCATCAGCAGATGGTAAGAGCTGACGCGCTCAGGATCCTTGACGAATCCCAGGCCGCTGGTAGCATTCGACTGCGGATCGCAATCGACCAGCAGAGTGTTGACTTCCGCAGCCGCGAAGGACGCGGCTAGGTTGATGGCAGTCGTAGTCTTACCCACGCCGCCCTTCTGATTGGCAACAGCGATAACGCGTCCCATGAGATTGTTTTGGAGAACCAGAGCTACTGGGCAGCATAGTCCGCATCGCATTTCAAAAGCAATGAAGAATTGCTGTGCACGTTAGTGAATTGTGTGCAAAACAGGTCCCAATGTTCCTGCAGGAACATTCGTGCTCAATTGGCAGGCGCAAGCTGCTAAGTGGAACAAGTGTTCCTGCAGGAACATTGGTTGGATGAGCCGAAAAACAAGCTATCTGGACTTCGGGTGCAAATCCCTAGGCGGCCGTTCCGGACCTGCCTTCAAGATCAAATGGTGAGAGTGCTCATGCAGGAACATATTCCGATCTGTGTTCGGGAACCACTCGGTCTAGGTCTGTCTTCAGACCGAGTCGCCACGAACGATTCTTGAGCCAAGTTCTTGGTCTTCCATCGAGAGCCAAAGCGTTCCTGCGGGAACACCGTCGAGTAGACTTGGATCCATCTCCACCTTTGGCAACCGGGGATCGAGAATGTCCTGCAGGAACATATCGCGGCGATTATCGCTGACTTGGTTGACTCTGGCCCGTGAGGGAATCTGAGGATGGTTGCGAAGCGTTGTGCTCCTGCAGAAAGTGCAGAAATGTTCCTGCAGGAACATTGGCGAAAAACGGGAAACGGTGCCCTGGCGCGCTTCGAGATGACTCCATTTCCATTCAACTGGAACAGATGTCCCACTTTATCCCCGGGAAGGCATCGCAGTTGCCAGTTTTCAGTGCAATCTTAGGTAAATACTGCTCATCCACTCCACTTATAAACCAACTTTGGTTCTGTGTAGACCGACAGGCTTGAATACGGAGCCAGTCCTCTGAGCAGGAATCGACTCTTGGCGAGGCAAGTCTACATAAAATGTCACAATTATCCCACTTTTCCGTTATTGCTGACGAATCTTTGCATTCGCAATCTATAATTTCGCGTTTATTTGCGCCTGTAACTCCACTTTACCATGTCGTGTAGCTTCGGCTTCCTCAATTAGTTGCGGCCTACTAGCAGGATCCTGGCGCGGGAACAGGGGATTTGGACGGGGGCGGACCAATTTAGAGTAGGTAGGGTCGAGCGCGCTTGATTTTGTTGGGCAGAGCTGATCAGGAGGGCCAGGCGGCCGGCAGGGGCGACTAGGGCTGCGGCTGTGGGCAGCACTGTTTCGAAGCGTTCGACTGCGCGAAGGCTGATTGTGCCGAAGGAGTTTCCGGCTAGAACTTCGGCCCGCGAGTTTTGTATATTGACATCCGTCAATGTAAGAGCGCGAGTGACTTCGCGGAGAAAGGCTGCTTTCTTGTGGTTGGACTCGATCAGTGTGAGTGCGATGTTCGACGCCCACAGCTTGATGGGGAGACCGGGGAATCCAGCGCCGGAGCCAATATCGGCGACGCTGAGAGTTCCGGGGGCTACAGTGCTTGTCTCTTCTGGGTTGTCGCGGACCTGAAGGGCCGGTCTTGCACCTGGGAACAAGTGGCGGGCGGCGAAGAGCGATTCGCCGAAGTGGCGGGTGACGATGTCTTCGCGATCGCGGATGGCGGTGAGGTTGATGCGGGCATTCCAGCGCAGGAGTATATCGATGTACGTCGATATATTTTCTAGTTGTGTGAGGGACAGGACAGCAGATTCCCCTGCGGCTTGCGCCCCTTCGGAATAACGGAAGTCTCCGGACATGACGATGGGCGCGAGGAAGGGTTCCAGCAACTCGGCGATGCGGGCCGTGTCCATAACAAAGGTCAGATTGTAGAGGTTCGCCGCGAGATTTGGAAAAGCGGGATTCGCGCGGACCGGATTGGGCTTAGAACTTAAGAGGTAAGAAGGGTCGAGCGGAAGAGAGAAAGCTGGAGTCGCGGGAGCGGGATCAGGCATCCAAGTCACAATGAAGTCCAAGGGCGATGTTTTCGACGAGAAGTACCGGGTGGTGGCGGTGGAGAGTCAGTGTCTGACGATCCGGGGTGTGCGAAGCGGGAAGGTGCTGACGATCGTGAATCCGGACCCGGAGACTCCCCTGTCACCTGCGGAATATCCGCCGGGGAAGTTGATTAAGTTGAGCGATCCTTCGGCGAGGCCGTTGAACTAGATGAGTGTTCTCTAAGTAACTATACATGTGGCCTCGGGGATGTTTTAATGAGGTATGCCCTTTCAGAGGAGGCGTCGGCCCCTGGTCTTCAGCGAGGACGAGCAGCGCATGTTGGAACGCCTCCGCAAATCACGAACCGAGCAGAAGAAGCGTACGGTACGCGCGGCGATCTTGCTGGACTCGGTCGCCGGTCGAAGTGATCAAGCCATTGCGCGGGACCATGGCGTGAACCGTAACACGGTGATACTCTGCATCCAGAAATGCCTGCGCTTTGGCGTGCAGGCGGCCTTGGGAGAATTGCCGCGTTCGGGCAAACCGCGTCGGGTTTCGGATGCGGCGACTGCTTGGGTTCAGAACTCGGCCGGTCAGATGCCTAAGGAGTTGGGCTATGCCCAACAGTTATGGACGTACGGTCTGCTGACCGCACACCTGCGCCGGGAGGCAAGGTCGGCGGGGTACCCGGAACTGGAGCGGGTGAGCCGCTCCAAGCTGCATAAGAGCTTGATGCAGGGAGAACTTCGACCGCATGGGGTTCGATACTATGTGGAGCGACGGGACCCGGAGTTCGAGTCCGAGATGGTGGCGGTACTGCATGTTTATAAGGAAGTAGAGATTCTCAACGAAGGACTGCTGCGCGGCG